>CANGYA010000053.1 GCA_947457925.1 Cytophagales bacterium
ATGAATTGTTATACGTAGTCTTCAAGAAGCTCTATAAAGATGACATCTTTCTAAAAGATGTCATCTTTATAGAGCTTCTTGAAGACAATCAAACTTATTTCTTTGAAAAAAATTAGTTTCACTATAAGTTTTTAAAGCACGACCCTACATGAAAAAAAGGTGTAAGTTGAAAAATAGATAGTTAATAAAAATGTAACAAAAATCATTGGCTAAATATGATGTAAGATTTAGTGATTAATGCAACTTTCGCAATCTGTTCGTTTTTTTTGAAAAATCAAATTCTTAATAAGTGTTAATAGATTAGAAAAGTATTAAAATTATAAATCATTCATAATCAATCAACTAAACACGAGTTCACTAAATATTCAATTCCTTTAGCCATTTTGTTAAAGCAATCAAAATTGTTTGTTTATTTCCTCAAAAAAACATACATTAGTGCAATACATTTTTAGCCTATCATTTTTTATGAAAGTAGCCTGCCCATATTGCCACCAACTTAATTTAGCAGAAGCCACTGTTTGCTTGAATTGCCAAAAATCTTTGAGTTTTTCGGCAACAGATATAGACTTGCCTCAACTCAAAACAGAGTTGAAAGAACTTAAAAGACAGTTTTCTGTAAGATACGATGCCCTACAAGAACGAATTGTATTGGCAGAAAAGCAATTAAATTTTTTACAAGAAAAAAACTTGGCAGAAAAAGTGCAACAAATAGGACTACAAACTCCTTCTTTACACAAAATACAAGAAGATAAAATACTACCGCCAATCATAGAGGAAAAAACAGCGAAAACACCTACGATTGATATTGAAAAGCCAAAAGAAAAAGAACAAGAAAGCATTGATTTTGAGGCAATTAAACGGCGTGAACAAGAAAAATACGAACAGCAAAAACGCCAACAAGAAGAAGCTGAATGGCTACGCCGAAAAAAAGAACAAAAACGCCAAGAACAAGCCCAACAACGCCAAGAAATCAATGAAACTCTGCAAAATTTCTTTACAACTAACCTTGTAGGTACTTTTTTCGCCCCATTAGCTCAATTTTTTGGTTATTTACAAGAGGTTTATGAGTTATACAAGTCCAAAAACCAACTGCCTGTATTTTTTATGACTTTAGGCGGTTTATTGGCTATATTATTAGGCTTTGGCTACTTAATGCAATTTATCAGTGATTATACCTTTGAAATTATCAAAATTTCGGGTAGTGTAGTTGCGGGCTTTGGCTTAATAGGCATCGGGGCGTATTTGCACCAAAAAGATGAAAAATACCACGATTTTGGCTCGGCTTTGCAAGGTTTGGGCATATCTATCAACTACCTGATAACCTATTTCTTAGCTTTTTCAGAGTTTTTTACTTTTTTTAATCAAAGTATAGTTTCTTTTGCACTTATTTTACTGAATACTTTAATAGCCTCCTACTTGGCTGTACGATACGAAACCAAAGTAGTGTTAATTGTGAGCCTTTTTGGTGGAGCTTTTGCACCTTTTTACCTGCAAAGCACCATTATTTCGGTCGTTTACTTTGTCTATCTGTGGTTATTGTGCCTTCTAACCGTAGTCATTGCCTTACGACTGAAATGGCGGACAGGCGGAACATTAGCATTTTTAGTAGCTACTGTAGTCTTTGAATTTGTCATTTTAGGCGGAAATTTTATGAATTTCCTACCACTTTACACACTAACAGCCCTTAGTATGGCGTTTGCCTATCTATTCTTCTATTTCACTTTGTTTGAAAATAAGCAGCAAGACGGAACTTGGTGGGCAGTCGTAGGCACAAGTTTAAAAGAAACTCTTACCCCACAAGACATTTTCACTTTGGCAAGTAATGGGGCTGTTTTAGTCATTAATTTATACAATATTTATGATGCCAAATTAGACGGTTTGCGACCTTTGAGTTATGTTTATTTGGCAAATGCTGCCTTGTGGTTGCTGGGTTTCTTTGTATTTAGACAAAGCCTCACGTACCGAATGCAGTTTATTTTTATGATTTTGGCAGGGGCATTTTTGGGTTTCGCAGCACCGTATTTGTTTGAGAGGAATGTAGCAGGTTTGTTTTGGAGTGTAGAAGGCTTGGCGCTGATACTCTGTGGTTATGTCTTTGAAAATCTGAATGTTAGGCGTGAAGGTTATTTTATTCTTATCTTGGGTATCGCCAAAATAGTGTTCACTTTCCCCGATATTTGGCTGAATTGGCAGTTGGTTTTGTGGACAGACGGCTTCATTAATTTGTTGAGTTTGGGCTTTGTACTCATTGCCCTCAAACTCCTAATAGACAAATATGCAACACAAAGCAATGACTTAGAACTGCAAATTCGGTATGTGGTGCATGAAAGTTTGTCGTTTTGGTTAGTGGCTATTTGTTGGACAATCTTGCAGTTTTATTTCCCTATTTGGTCTTTCAATTTATCCCTTGTGGCAGTGTACGGCTTGTTGGCGTGGTCTTACCACCAAAATTTGGGGCTTACTCGTTGGTTGGCGTTTCTGCATTTGGGCTTTTTGGTCTGGGCATATCTGTTGTCAGTACAGACTACAGGCAATTTGATTTTCCGTT
This sequence comes from Cytophagales bacterium, assembly GCA_947457925.1. Classification (GTDB taxonomy): domain Bacteria; phylum Bacteroidota; class Bacteroidia; order Cytophagales; family Thermoflexibacteraceae; genus JAAFKA01. Next base: position 2,549 of record CANGYA010000053.1, read on the forward strand.
TCCAAACTCGTACTGCCCAAATAGCAGCCGTAGAATTGTTCCTAAGTCTTTGGTTTTTGCAGTTTTTCTACGAAAAAGTATTACCCACGTTGGCACATGATAGTCTGAAAAAGGCTGTAAACAAAGATGCTGGTTTCCAAACGACTTTTGTTTTTAGAGAAATTTTCTATTTGGCTGTTCCTTTGTTGTTGTTGCCAAGTGTGCAGAGGTTTTATCCCCAATATATGCCCTTGGCTTTGTGGGTAGCAGTATTTTTAGCTTTTGTAGTAGCAGAATTGTCTAAAAAGAAGTTGGTAAAAATAGAACTACATATTTTATTGCCTATAGCTACTATAGGTTTGTTCCAATTATTAACAGAAACTACACAAGATGCAGCCTATTTAGGACAACTTCAAACCAATACTTTAATTAGTGGGCTGGTGAGTGTGGCGTTGTTGGTAGGTGTGGCGGTGTACGACAAAGGTTTTGTAAACGAAGGTTTGTATAAACAAAATCCTGAAAACAGATTTTGGGCATACCATTACACCAATAGTTATTTGTTTTACCACTTAATTGCTATTTGGATTTTATTAGTTTTGAATTGGAATAACCGTTTGTTTGCTTTGGCTATTTTAGTGCCTACTTTGTATATAGGCGTAGTTATGTTATTGCACAAAAAAGTGATACCTTTATTTGACAACTACAAATTATTCTATCGTCTGGGTACTTTCTTGTTGGTTTTCAGTGCATTAGGTTATTTCATTAGCAGTACGCCTGTAGTAGCTCTTACACATAACACTTTCACCAAAATACTTTTGTTGGTTTTCATGGTAGCTTGTTTATTGGTCTATGGTTTCATTGCGTACAGCAAAGAAAAACATTATCCTATGGACACCCACCAACTTCCGATTGTTTGGACGATTGACTTGTACTTGGTGCATAGTTGTTTGGTGTTGGTGTATATGGGCGTGTTCCGTTACTTGTATGCCGACTGGACAGTGGTTTGGTTTACGATTACGCTGACTTTACACGCCATTGTGCTGTTGTTTAACTCTGCCTTTAAGACCTACAAACCTTTACTGAACTTGTCTATTGCATTTTTTGCCTTAGCTATTCTCAAATTGTACTTTTTGGATATGCTTAACTATACCACCAAAGACAAAGTAATTGTATTTATGGGTATTGGTGTGATGATGTTGGTAGGTTCGTACTTATTTATGAAGGTGAAAGAGAAGATACAGGGGGAGTAAAAACTTGGTAATGTTGGTTGTGTTTGCAGGATAAGTAGTTGTATTGGGAGAACAACTTTATCTGTTCGCCCTGCACAACAAAAGTTAGGGAAACTGCAAAGCAACTCTGTTATTCATGTAAAAAACACTATTTTTGTTTAGCTAAATTTCAATTTTATGCGAGACAAATATATCAATCCATACTCTACCCGATAATTTTTAGGTAATTAAAAGATAAAAGCCCACTTTTGGAGTTGCACCACCAAAAATAAGGCTCTTATGATTGTTTCCAATCGCCAACAAATTGCAAAACTTTTTTCAATTTGTCAATTAGCAAAAAATGCTGCTCGTCAAAAATTTATAGTAGAAATTTTATTAGCTCTCTTAGAGAGTAAAAATGTTCAATTTAACGAGCTTTCCTTACATATAAATAGCAATGCACAAGAAATCTCTACAGAAAGGAGATTGCAAAATTTTTTCGCTAAGTTTGACTTTGATTATGATTTAGTAGCCTTGCTTCTGTGTAGTTTTTTCCAAAAAGGGAAAGTTACTTTATGTATTGACCGTACAGAGTGGGATTTTGGCAAATATCAATGTAATATTTTATTAATTAGTGTATATTTTAATGGTATTGGTATTCCTTTGTATTGGGACTTATTGGATAATCAAAGTGGTAATAGTGGTGCAACTGCTCGAATTGATTTACTCAAAAAATGTATTAACCTTATAGGAAAACAACGTATTTTACGCATTGTAGGCGATAGAGAGTTTATAGGAAAGGATTGGATTAGCTATTTAGTGCGTGAAAAAATAGGTTTTTGTTTGCGTGTACCCCAACATCATCATATTTTGTTAAAAAACGGAGAAATAACAACAGTTACCGAGTTGTTAAAAGTAAACAAAATAAGGTTTTTTCAAAATGTAATTGTAGATAATAATAGATGTAATTTATTTGTAAAAAAATTACAAAATGATTACCTTTTTTTAATTGGTAATGACTTTTCAACAGCCTTAGGTAGCATTTATAAACTGCGATGGAGTATAGAAACATTTTTTCAATCTTGTAAAGAACGAGGCTTTGACTTAGAAAATACACATTTAAAAAGTAGTGAAAAAATTAAAAAATTACTTGTTTTTGTATTTTTAGCTGTTGCAATTTGTGTAAATACAGGTGTTTTATTACATAAACATAAGCAAGAAATAAAAGTAAAAAAACATGGCTACAAAGCCAATAGCTTTTTTAGAACAGGTTTAAATGCTTGGCGAAGATTGCTTAAAAATAAAATGGAAAAAGAATTACAAGAGTGGATAGAAAAGGCTTGTAATATAATAAAAATAAATCTAAGTAAATGGAAACCAACAAGTTAAAAAATTATCGGGTAGAGTAATCAATCCATTTACAGATTTTGGGTTCAAAAAAATCTTTGGTGAGGAAGAAAACAAAGATTTGTTAATAGATTTTATTCAAACTTTGATGCCTGAAAAAAGCAATATTACCACAATAAACTATTTAAAGACTGAAAAATTACGCAGGGCTGTTACAGAACGGAAAGCTATTTTTAACCTTTATTGTGAAAATGACAAAGGCGAAAAGTTTATTGTCGAGTTGCAACGAGCAGAACAAGATTACTTTAAAGAACGGAGTATTTATTACTCTACCTTTGCTATTCAGGAACAAGCAAAGAAGGGAAAATGGGATTATAATTGGCAGGGAGTTTATACGATTGCCATTATGGATTTTTCTTTTACCCAAAGTCTGCATAAAAACGTAAAAACGCAAGTAGTTTTGTATGATGAAGAAAATAGAATGGTTTTTTCGGATAAATTGAAATATATTTATTTGGAGATGGAAAAGTTTAATAAAAGTATAGAGGAATTAGAAAATCACTATGAAAAGTGGCTTTTTATTCTCAAAAATTTACATTTATTAGACGAGATTCCAAACGAATTGCAAGAAAAAGCCTTTCAAAAGGTATTTAATGTAGCGGAAATTGCCAAATATAATCCTAAAGATAGACAGAATTATGAAAATAGTTTGAAATATTATCGTGATATGAAAAATTTTTTAGATTTGCAGTATAAAATAGGGCAAAAAGAAAAAGGAATAGAGATTGCAAGAAATATGATTTTAGATAATTTCGACATAAATGTAATTGCGAAGATAACAGGTTTAAGTATTGAGCAAATAGAAGAACTACGTAAGGAGTTATAATACTATTTCACAAATTTTCAGCACTTTGTTGTTTATCATAAAATCACAATTAAATACAATTCCTATTTTTGCTCTTATTTGCTAATATTTAATCTACATATTAAAAGTAATTCCACTTAATAAACTCTACTTACTTGTTTGCTTTCTGGTTTAAAGTTTCCATAGTTGTTTTTCATAGCTGTAGCATCTCCTATCATTTTTTTGTAAATTTGCAGCTTTGAATACAAAACTATGCAACAAATTCTTATTTCTGTAGCCAGTAGTGTGTTGAGTGGTACGGTTACTTTTTTACTTCAAAAACAAGGTGTGCCTGCGGTAGTCGCAGCTTCGGCAGTTGGGTTGTTCAGTGCCGTTATTGGGCATTTCACGCAGCTTTCGTATTTGCCTGTAGTAGCTTTTGCGGGGGCTTTTGTGGGTATGACCAGCCCTCATATAGCCTCACTTCCGTTTATTATGGCTGCTGCTGCCTTTGCTGGGTTTCTCTATCATTTGTCGACCAATACGTTTGTAGGCATGGGAGGTCGTCTGGGAGTTATTGCCTTCCTAAGTGTATTGTTTTGCTGGTTAGTGAGTAATCTTTGGAAAAATTAGAATACAAAACAGCCTTTTTATCATTATTCTAACAAAAAATGAAAACTTGGCAATTTAATTGAATAGAATACTTTGATGAACTAAATCTGTATGCTTGCAGGTTGTCATTGATTAGTAAATGTCTATTCTTTCTTTTTCATCTTCTATGCAACTAACTAATTACCACTCACTACTTGGCGGTTTATGTTTAACAGCCTTTACTTGTTTTAGCAATTATGCTCAAAATATTCATACCGTTTTGGCAGCAGACGGCAGTGAACACAAACATAACGGACACTATTTCAATTTGTTGCGTTTACAAAAAGAAACAGATACCATTGCTTCTTTTGCAGATTTGAGCAAACAAGAAACATTGATTACAGACGAAGAGTTTACACGCCTTAATTTAGAAGAAAAAATCAAAGGTATTAATTCATCAAAAAATGATGTGATATTTTTCTATTTGTCGGGTAGTGAATATATGTTTAGAGTAGGGAACACAGAAAAGCACGTAATTAAGTTAAAAGATGATGAATACATAGAAATAGAAAAAATACAAAATTGGTTATCAAAGAAAAATGCAAAGTTGGTAGTCATTGTAGTAGATTTATGTAATACGATTAGTACAGAAAGACGCATAGTCAATCTCAAAATGCAGGCAGCCAGCCAAGATAAATACCAAAAACTATTTACAGAAAATAGTGGTGTGGTGGTTATGGTCAATCATTTTCCACGAGAACAGCACGAAGTATTTGTTACGCCAGACGGCACAACTTTTACAAATGCCTTTATACACGCCTTGCACGAAGACCGCAAGGACAACCGATGGGAAGCCTTAGTGTCAAGAGCCAAATACTTTGCTATTAGTGAGTCTGCGGGTAAACTGCACCCACAAGCAGAAGTTACTATCAAAAATAATAGCTCCGAAGTAGCTATGGACAACCAGTCTAAGCACATAGGCAAACCCGCAGATAACATTCGCCCTAAAGAAAATACTGCCGAAGACAATTTTCGTTATCCTGTTAATTCCAGAACTCCAGAAAACACCAATGACACAAATACTTCTACTGTAAAAGGAGGTAACTTTGATAAAAAAAGTGATATAGCTGCAAAAAATTTAGACGAGGAAGGTAAAGCCAATTTAGCCGAAGAAGCAAAAGCCGTAGTAACGACTTTTCAGGATAAATTACAGCAAATAGCCACAGCCAGCAGCAGTGCAGACAAAAACACCAATGAAGCAGAATTGATAGAGTCTGCCATGTTATTGTTTGCTGATAACACCAGAGAAATAGGCATTTCTACTATAAAAAGGGGGACTGTCCGCAAAAAAGTAAAGAAATATTTTAAAAGATTATACGGCATTGGTAATACGTATCAAATTAGTATTTCGTGGTATCAGCCCACAGAAATAGAACCTTTGGAAGTGCAGACAAATGGCACATACACTACAAAAGCTACTGTATATCAAGAGTTTAGAAAAACTAACAAGGCAGGTAAATTAGTATATGGCGACAAGGTAATTAAGCAAGTCTATTTGACTTTGCAGCCAGACGCACAAGCTCCTTCGGGCTTTAAAGTGCTGATAGACGACATACAAGTAGTGGCTGGTAGCACACAAAAACTTGCAGAGTAAAAATCTGCAAGCCATTAAAGGTCTTTTCAAGTTAATGATGCCGCGTTGGTTTCATTGAAGAAAGCCCTAACTTTCTCTTAAATGAATACGGGAGAAAGTTAAGGGCTTTTTTCTTTATGCTTATTTGTGCAAATGTCTTGCTACTACTTTCATTTCTTCGTGGGCAGCCGACCTGAAATATTTGAACGTAGCTTGTTTAAATGCTTCTTTGGCTACCTCAAATTGATTGAGTCTGAGGGCTATAATTCCCATAAAAAACTCGTATTCAGACTTTGTTTTTTCGTCTAAACCACCTTGTTGAACCACCGTTTGCATCACTGCAAGGGCTTCTTGTTGTCTGTTCATCCTATTTAAAGCTACGGCTTTGTGGTACAGATGCTCGTGGTGTGAGTCTAATTTTGTCAAACTTTCGGCAATATCCAAAGCCTTTTGGTTATCTCCACGTTGTAACAACAAAGTCAGTAACTTTTTCTTAATCCCAATACGTTCTTTGTCATTAGAAAGTACACTCAAAGAATGTTCATACTGTTTTATCAAAGGGTTTTTGTCTGTATGCACATCTGCCAATTTTACATTTAACTCGTTAGCTATGTGGTTTTTAGGCTCTAATTTTTGAACTTGATGCACGAATTTTTCACAAGTAACATAATCATAGACCATAAAATGAGCATAGGCAACCGCAGACAAATAATCTGTATTCATTTCCTTAATCAAATCATTATAAGGCTTGCTTGTAATTTTAGGAACAAGTTTTTGAGCCTCGTTGTATTCGTTCAAGTGATAAAAAGCATAGTACAATTCATAGTAGCACTTAGAAGGGTCTTGTGCTTCTCCTCGCAAAATCGTGATGCGGTGATTAATGTCCGTTTCTAAGGTTTTTGGGTGTTCTATCAAATTTACTGCCGTTGCCAATGCTTTTTTGGCTATGTCATAGTGTTTTTCTTGGTTAGCTAACTTACCTTTGTAGTAGCCCAACAAATAATGCTCTACGCTCAATCCTTCGGCATCTTTGATGTGTTCATGAGCTTGTGGCAATAAATGTTCTTTTTCTAAGATAACAATAATGTTTATTTTGTCTGCAAACTTTTTTAGGTTATCTTTATCTGCAATATAAGCAGCTTGATACGCTGTAACTGCCTCTAAGGGTTTGTAGAGATTGTGTGAATAGATGTAAGCCATTAATCGGTGTGCCTCATCATAATCTTTCCGAATACGCACCGCCGTTTGCAAGTCCTTCACTGCCAAATCATATTCTTTGAGTCCAGCATGACACTTTGCTTTTTCATAATAAAAGGTTGTGTTATTAGGGTCTAAACGAATGGCTTTGTCCAAATGTGGAATAGCCTCTTTGTGGTGGTGGTTTTGAATATGACGATGTGCCAATACGTATTCTTCTATACTTTCACTTTGAGCTTTAGCAGATACAGGCGTAGTTTGAGCCAAAGAAAAATGGCACAAACCAAAGATTAAAAGGCTTTGCAATACGATTTTCATACAAAAAAAGCTGTTATAGGGTGAATGGTTGATTTATGATTGATGTTTTTGTGATTATACAAAATAAAAATGAAAGAAATCGTATTTTTGGTGAAAATTATGTTTGTCTTGTCATAGCTAACAAAATAGACTGTTTTTGCGTACTTCCTTTTATGACTACTCTTAGTTTTTTTAACACCTTTTAATAGATATAATGTTAGCACTATTTCCTCTAAATTTAGTCGTATTTCCGAATGAAAGCCTGAATTTGCACGTTTTTGAACCAAGATATAAAGAATTGATAAACAACTGTTTGGACGAAAGAAAATCTTTTGGCATACCCATATTCATCAACAATCGGGTGCAAGAATACGGAACAGAAGTAACCATCACAGAGGTAGCCAAACAGTATGCAGATGGTCGTATGGACATTAAAACCAAAGGACAACGTATTTTTAGGCTACAAACTTTTATTAATCCAATGGCAGACAAGTTGTATGCTGGAGGCGAAGTAGAGTTTATAGAAATAGATAATGAGGCAGACCCTTTGGAAAAAATCTGGTTTACAGAGGTCATTTCGGAGTTGTACGAAATTTTAGGCTTAAATTTAGCCACACCCTCCAAAAATTTGCCTTATTTGTCTTTTGAGTATGCTCATAAAATAGGTCTTTCTCAACAGCAAGAATACGACTTGTTGAGTATTACGAATGAGGGCGAAAGGCTACGTTTCCTGACAGAACATCTCCGCAAGTCTATCCCTCTTATTCGAGAAGTAGAACGGAGCAAGGCAATTATTCGTATGAATGGGCATTTTAAAAATTTAGACCCTTTAAAGTTTTAAGTAACTAAGTGATTTGTTATTTTCTCTAATTTTAGTAGCTTTGTAAAATTTTAAACAGTTCTTTTTATGTTCAAATACGCAAAAACATTGGCATTTGCAGCCCTTATTGGCTTTGTAGGTACGGCTTGTTCTTCGAGTGACCCAGCTCCTGCTGCAAGTACGCCAGATGCTACGGCAGTAGTTGGTGAATATGTAGGTAAATACAGCTCAATCATTGCCAGCGGAGATGCCACCGTAAAATTGTCTTCACCAAGCCAAGCAAATATTAAGGTTGTTGTGTCTGGCTTGCCCACAGGAGATTTAGCTTTTGACGCAAAAGTTTCTGCCCCGTCTAACAATGTAATTAGTTTTTCTGTAGATAAACAAACAGACAGTAAAACAAATATTACGGTAAGTGCTAAAGGCGGGAAGAACCCAACAGGGACATATAACACAACTACCAAGCAACTCACCATGGATTTAGATGTGATGATACCTAACAACCCAATCACGATTGCCGTTAGTTATACAGGCACTAAAAAGTAAAGCATTGTGCCACTGTTTCGTAAACAGTGGCACTTGTTTTTAGTAAACCTACTGAAGCAAGTAAAAACAAACAAAAACACCTAAATAGTAGGAAAAATACTTGATAATATGTAACTATACCTTGTAAAATAGACCTCTATAAAATTTTTCTTATGAAAAACTCACTAATAGGCATCGCATTAGTAGTAGTAAGTATGTGTGCTTTCCAGTCTTGCGACTATGCCCATGCCAACGTAACCACTCTCATTACTTCAGACTGTGGTGTAACTTGGGCAGTCATTAAGGCGGGGCAAAGTATTCCTAAAGGTATGGCGAACCCTTGTCATTACAAAATAACTATTCCAGACTACCCCATGCAAGGCGACAGCAAGTTCAAAATCATGTTCAAGGGCAACGTATTAGCAGACATAGACATTAGCTACAATTATTCTATCATCAACCCCGAAGCATTTATTAAAGAAGCCAAATATTTGGGCAAAGCTAATGCCAACTCTGATGATGCCAGCAACCATTCAGCAGGTTTTGAAATGGCTGAAAATACAGTAATAGACAAACGGATTAAGGATATAGCCAGAAGTTTGCTCATCAATGAAGATGTGGTAGATTTTAGCCCTTCCGATTTTGAAGACAAACTACTCCCCAAAGCCAATACTTTGTTAGAACCATTGGGTATTAAGTTAGATTATTTGAGTTTTGTGCCTGTTTTCAACGAACAAACCGACCATGCGATAGACGTTGCTACGGCTATTAAGATTTATGAAAGCAAAAATATGCGTCAGGAAGGCATCAATATCATTATTGCGAAGTCGGGGGCTGCGAAAATCAATATTCAGAACAAAGAAAAAGCACAGGGCAGTGATAATAATCAAGAGTAGTGCTAAGACACAATTACTAAGTAACTATAATAATTTAATCATATATTTTACAAGGTTAATACTTTGATAATCAATTTATTAACCTTGTAAAAATATATGGTTATTTTTAATTTACTTAATTAGTAGATTTGTAATTAAAAAATATTTTATTTATTTAATATTATTAACTTCTGTAGCATAGACTTTAATCGGGGATGCCTAGTCCAATGCTATTAAGCTAAGGAAATCAAATAACCTCGTTAGGGGTGAAATATGTATAGCAAATGGTAGATAATATTTATACCAAACCCCGTAGGGGGGAAATAAATGACACCCCTACGGGGTTTGGTGGCATACACACTACTTTTTGCTATAAATCTTACAGTCCTACGGAATTAAAATAAAAAAACAATAAATTGATTATCAGATAATTACAAATATTACAATGTAGTTTGTTTAGCTTAATAGCATTAGACTTTAGTCGCAGATACCCAGTATTTACATATAACATATTGACTACAGTCTGTAAAAAAAAACTTAAAAATCTCTAAGTTCTTGCAGACGTTGTTCAATTTCAATCCTGTCTTTTTCTGAGAAAAGAGGCAAAAAACTTAGTATTTTGGCATGCTTTTGTTTATTTTTTTCCTTCAATTCATTTGTGTATTGTTCTAATTTCTTTTTGTCTAATACCAAAAAAGCATTATCAAGTAATGCTAACATTGTGCTGTCTGCATGAAAAAAGCCTTTCTGTATTTCCTTTACACTATAATCTCGGAAAATTTGCTGTATTCCATTTGCTATGTGATGACAGTCATCAAAAAAATGACTACAATGAATTTTAAATACTTGGCTATCAGGTAGATGTATATTTAATTCTTGTAGTGCATCTTCCACAGTGCCTTGTGTTTTGTCAATTACCACCAATGTATTTTGTAGATTAACAAATACATATACCCAACCTTTATTGGTATTTTCCATTATTTTTTCTTTGATTAAAACACCTACAAAATCATCAACTTCGCAAAACTCAACATCAACACTTTTTCGCCTGCTTGTTCAAAAAAGACTACAGCCTTGCGGTCTGCTCCTTCAAAATCTAACTGTTGGATTTTTCCTTTGCCAAATTTTTGATGAAAAACAGCCTGTCCTACTTTCAGTTGTTCGGGACGTGCTGGCACAAAGTTCTGAATTTCAGGCTGTTGTGTAGGCGTGCCACTGCGTACTGGCGGTTGTTTGGCTACGGTGTTCAGGGTGCGTGTAGCTGCCAATTTGGTCAAGTTGGTTTGCTGCGGTGTGCTGATAGCTTCCCGAATATTGCTGGGCTTCATAGTGCGAATGTATTTTTGGTCTAACTCGTCCAAAAAACGGCTGGGTTCGCACAGTCGCAAATTGCCGAAACGATACCTTTGCAGGGCATACGACACAAACAATTTTTTCTCCGCCCTCGTGATAGCCACATAAAACAAACGTCTTTCTTCCTCTAAGTCGTTGCGGTTGCTCAACATCATTTGCGAAGGAAATAAATCTTCCTCCATACCCACCACATATACATACTTGAATTCCAAGCCTTTAGAGGCGTGAATGGTCATGAGTGTAACTTTGTCGTCATCATTATCGTTTTCGTCTGCCCCTGTTAGCAGCGAAACTTGTTGCAAAAACGTAGCTAAGGTTTTCGGTTCGTTGCTGGGCATATCCACAAAACCCTTGATACCGTTCAACAATTCTTGCACGTTTTCATACCTTGCTCTACCCTCTACGGTCTTGTCATCAAACAATTCTTTCAACAAACCCGACTTATTGGCTACGTGCAGGGCAGTTTCGTAAGCATCTTTTTGTTTTTCTACAATGCCAAATTCTTTGATAAGTATAGAAAATTCCTCGACAGGTTTGCCCACTCTTGCCCCCAAATGTTTGGTTGCATTGCAAACCACTTCCCACAAACCAACTTTTTCGTCATTTGCCGTTACCACAATTTTAGAAACTGTAGCATCGCCAATGCCTCTGCGTGGCGTGTTGATGATGCGTTTAAGAGCCTCCTCATCACTTTGGTTCAAGGTAAAACGCAAGTAGGCTATCAAGTCCTTAATCTCTTTGCGTTGGTAGAAAGACAAGCCCGCCACAATACGGTATTTGATATTCATTTTTCGCAGAGCCTCCTCAAAAGACCTTGATTGTGAGTTAGTTCTGTATAAAATCGCAAAATCTTTGTTGCTTACACTGCCGCCGCCTCGCACTTTTTCCTCAAAAATAGAACCAGCTACCAGCCTGCCCTCGTCACCGTCTGTGGCTGCTTTTATCAATTCTATGGGTTCTCCTGTGTCGTTGCTTGTCCAAACTTCTTTGCGAAGCTGCATTTTATTGTTCGCAATTACTTTGTTGGCTACTTTCACAATGGTTTGCGTAGAACGGTAGTTTTGCTCCAATCTTACGGTTTTTAGTTCGGGATAATCTTTTTCAAAGTTCAAGATGTTTTGAATGTCTGCCCCCCGAAACGAATAAATGCTTTGGGCATCATCGCCTACGACACAAATATTTTGGTGTACGGCAGCTAACTTTCTGGTGATGACGTACTGCGAAAGGTTGGTATCTTGAAACTCATCTACCAAAACATAGTGAAATTTGTGTTGGTATTTGTTCAAAACGTCTATGTGGTCTCGAAACAAAACATTGGTTTGGAACAACAAATCATCAAAATCCATTGCATTTGCCCTAAAACATCTTTCGCAATAGGTTTTGTATAATCTGCCCATTTCGGGCTTCATTTGTTCTCTGTCTTCTGCTGCAAAAACGGGGTTACGGTTGTATTCCTGCCAAGAAATGAGGCGGTTTTTTGCCCCCGAAATACGGCTAAACACCATGTTTGGCTTGTAAACTTTGTCATCTAAATTAAATTCTTTGACAATAGATTTTATCAAAGACAAAGAATCTTCGGTATCGTAAATAGTAAAATTACTTGTATAACCCAACTTTTCGGCTTCAAAACGCAATATTTTTGCGAAAACGGAGTGAAAAGTACCCATCCACAAATTGCGTGCTTCTGTACCCACAATCTTCTCGATACGAATACGCATTTCTTTGGCAGCCTTGTTCGTAAAGGTCAAAGCCAAGATGTTAAACGGCTCAATGCCATGCTCCATGAGGTAGGCAATTTTGAAGGTTAGCACACGAGTTTTGCCCGAACCTGCTCCCGCAATGACCATGAGAGGACCTTGCGTAGTTGTAACAGCTTCTTTTTGTGGCGGGTTTAATGTATCTAAATAATTCATTGACAAGAGGAGAGAATAAATTTCAATAGAGTTTATGAATAATTTTTTGCTATAGCCCCACCCAACCCTCCCCACAGGGAGGGCTAAAAAGGAGTTATTCATAAACTCTAATACAAAGTTACAAAAAGTCATTTGTTTTTTAGGTGTGTAGGGCTTGATTTTGGTAAAAAGTAGCCTTTGCGTTTTTGTATTTGTAGGGCAACGAGGGGCTTGTTGTTGTTGTGTAGAATGGCTGGATTGATTGATGTCCTTTAGAATTTTTAACTCCGAGATGTTTATAAGGTAAAGGGTAAAGGACATTTTGGAGAGGAATTTTGAAAAGTGCAGATAAGTCTTATCTTTGCCCATTCCATTGAACAATGAACCAACGTCTTTATGCTTACCCTTTCGCAATATATCAAAAACATAGCTGTTGCTTATCAACGTGGCAATGCTACGGAACACACCTACCGCAGTGAACTCAAATACTTGGTAGAAAGTATTGTGCCTACCGTAGTGGCAACGAATGAACCTAAACGCATAGCTTGTGGGGCTCCTGACTATGTTTTGACAAAGGGGGATATACCTGTGGGGTTTATTGAGGCAAAAGACATAGGGGACAAAGATTTGGCAGGGGCAAAAGTACAAGGCAATAAGGCACAGTTTGACCGTTACAAACAGTCTTTGGGCAATTTGTTTTTTACCGATTACTTGGATTTCCATTTGTACCGAAATGGTGAGTTGATTACCCAAATCAAGATTGGTGAGGTGCGAAATGGTAAAATCGTAGCCTTAGAACAAAACTTTGACACCTTTACCAACTTACTTAAAGATTTTTGTTCACAAATTTCTCAAACCATTACAAGCCCTAAAAAGTTGGCGGAAATGATGGCAGGAAAAGCAAGATTATTGGCTGATGTCATAGAAAAAGCCTTGCTAAGTGATGAAGATACACACGAAAATTCTACACTTAAAGACCAATTACAAGCATTTAAAGAAATTCTTATTCACGATATTACCCCCAAAGGTTTTGCTGATGTTTATGCTCAAACTATTGCGTATGGTATGTTTGCTGCACGTTATCACGACCCTACTTTACCTACTTTTAGCAGACAAGAGGCATACGAATTGATACCAAAATCTAACCCTTTTCTCAAAAAACTATTTGGTTACATTGCAGGCTTAGATGTAGATGACCGTATCAAATGGATAGTTGATGACTTAGTGAATATCTTTTTGGCTTGCAATGTCGCAGAAATTCTCAAAGATTACGGGAAAGCTACTAAAATGGAAGACCCTATTATCCATTTTTACGAAACTTTCCTTAGTGAGTATGATGCCAATTTACGCAAAGCTCGTGGGGTGTGGTACACGCCAGCTCCTGTGGTAAATTTTATTGTGAGGGCTGTTGATGATATTTTGAAAACAGAATTTGATTTGCCACAAGGTTTGGCAGATACTAGCAAAACCAAAATTAAGGTAAGCAAACAAGGCAAAATTACAGAACAAGAAGTTCACAAGGTGCAAATTCTTGACCCCGCAACAGGGACAGGAACTTTTTTGGCAGAAGTTGTAAAACACATTCACAAAAAATTTATAGGACAACAAGGAATTTGGACTAATTATGTAGAAAACCACTTATTGCCACGCCTAAATGGTTTTGAATTGTTAATGGCTTCTTATGCAATGGCACACTTGCAATTAGATTTATTATTGACTGATACAGGCTATAAACCAAGTTCTAATCAACGATTAAGAGTATATCTTACCAATAGTTTAGAAGAAAGCCACCCAGATACAGGAACTTTGTTTGCAAATTGGTTAAGTACAGAAGCTAATGAAGCAAATCATATTAAACGTGATACACCAGTGATGTGTGTGATTGGAAATCCGCCTTATAGTGGCGAAAGTGCCAATAAAGGAGAATGGATAATGCAACTAATGGAAGATTACAAAAAAGAACCAGAAGGAAAACAAAAATTACAAGAGAGAAACCCAAAATGGATAAATGACGATTATGTAAAGTTTTTGCGGTATGGGCAATATTTTATAGAGAAAAATGGTAGTGGAATTTTGGCATTTATCAACCCTCACGGATTTTTAGATAACCCAACTTTCAGAGGTATGCGTTGGAATTTGCTAAAAACTTACGATAAAATTTACACCATAGATTTGCACGGAAATAGCAAGAAAAAAGAAACTGCACCTGATGGAAGTACAGATGAAAATGTTTTTGATATTCAACAAGGAGTAAGTATCAATATTTTTGTGAAAACAGGCAAGAAAAAAGCTGATGAATTAGGTAAGGTTTTTCATTATGATATGTTTGGGAAACGTGAAATTAAATATGATTTTCTTTTAGAAAATTCTTTAAAAACAGTTCCTTACAAAGAATTACCAAATATTGCACCTAATTATTTCTTTGTGTCAAAAGATTTTGATCTAAAACAATCTTATGAAAAGGGATTTTATTTATTAGATTTTTTTTTAGAAAACTCTTTGGGAGTATTGTCTAAAAATGATGATATTACTATTGCTTTTGATAAATCCACATTGAAAGAAAGGATTGAAAACTTTACTTCTTTAACTGAAGTTGAAGTAAAAATAAAATATGCTATAAAAGACGATAGTCGTGATTGGGTTTTGTCAAAGGCAATTCAAGATTTAAAAGAAAATAAAAAAGAAGAAGGTTATCAAACTATTGCATATAGACCATTTGATTATCGTTGGACTTTTTTTAGTGGAAAATCAAAAGGCTTTTTTGCATATAGTCAAAATAGAATTATGAAAAATTTTAAATCTAAGAATAATTATGCCTTAATATCAGGAAGACAAGGTCAAGCTGTTGGCAGTATGCAGTGGAATTTATCATTTATTTCTAATACAATTTCCGACCAAAATATTTATTATCGAGGAGGAGGTTCAGTTTTCCCTCTCTACCTCTACCCTAATACCAACGGACAACAAACCATAGGACAAAAATATGAATTAGATGAGATACAACTTTTAGAACTACGTAAAGAAGAATTACTCACTCTGATAGACAGTTCTGAAAAGTCTTTTCAAATCATTCAAAAAATGTATGATAATATCAAAAATCCAGATAAAGAAATTAAAAAATTATACAATTCTCATTTAAAGAGCCTCAAAAAACTCAAACTTGAACTAAAAGAAGTACAATATAAATTAAATAATAATGGCAAAACAACCCAAATCGTTGTTCCGTTTACCATACAGCAAGAAAGAATACCAAACCTCCACAAAGAAATAGCATCTCAAATAGCCGAAGGCATAGGCTTGCGTTTTACACCTGAAAAGGAACAAACAGAAGATACATTTGCCCCTATTGATTTGTTAGATTATATTTATGCAGTCTTACATTCGCCAACATACAGAGAAAAATATAAGGAGTTCTTAAAAATAGATTTCCCAAGAGTTCCCTATCCAAAAGATGTTACTACTTTTTGGAATTTGGTAAAATTAGGCGGACAAATTAGGCAAATACATTTATTAGAAAGCCCAACCGTTGAAAATTATATTACACAATATCCCATAAATGGAGATAATGTCGTAAGCAAAGTAAAATACGAAAAAAATAGCCCTACCTTTCAAGGTAGGGTGTATATCAACGACACACAATATTTTGACAATGTGCCTGAAATAGCGTGGAATTTTTACATCGGCGGTTATCAACCAGCCCAAAAATGGCTAAAAGACCGTAAAGACCGAAAACTAGAATTTGATGATATTTTGCACTATCAAAAAATTATTGTGGCTTTGAGTGAAACGGATAGGTTGATGAGAGAGATTGATGCGTTGGGGGTGGAGTGGTAGTTTTTTTACGCACTGCAAAGACCAACAAAAAATTCCTTAATCTCATTCGTCTGCACATCAATAAGTTGTTCAAGCCACCCCAAAACAAAAAAGTTTCAGTAGAGCATCTTTCTTTGCAGCAACTTACACTACTGAAACTTTTAGTTCAAAAGCATTTAGTCAGCAACACATAATCTTTGACCTATTCATTTGATGATGAATAGGCGATATGCACAGACTGAAGTCTATGCTACAGACGAAAGATTATATCTTAATCCCCAAAATTGTCATGTCATCACGTTGCTGCGTAGTTTGTTGGTGCAGTTCCATTGCATTGCTCAAGGCTGCAAGTTGCTCTTGTGTGGGCAAAGTAGCTATTTGTTTCAACAAATCTAACAAAGTAAGAATCCCAAATTTTTCTCTTTCTTTATTGGCTTGGTCGGTATAACCGTCTGTGCTAAGGTACAACATCGTATCTTTGGCAACGGTAATGTATTGGTTAGAAAACACTTTTTCTGTTTTTTGCAAACCACCAATATTCTTACGATTCGCCTTTACTTCGCCTATCTCACCTTGTTCTACATAATATAGATTACGTTTTGCCCCAGCAAAAGTAATATGGTTGGCTGTTTCAGTTTTTTCTATTCTACACAAACAAACGTCCATACCGTCTCTGTTGTTGGTGGTAGTTTGTTTTAAGGCATAACGTATTTCATTGTTGAGGTACTCCAAAATATCCGCAGGACTTTCTATATGTCGTTGATTAACAGCCTCGTGCAACAATGACATACCAATCATGCTCATAAAAGCACCCGGTACACCATGTCCCGTACAATCTACTACGGCTACTATTACGCCTCTTTTTGTTGTGCCTATCCAATAAAAATCACCAGACACAACGTCTTTCGGTTTGTAATACACAAAATAGTCGCCTAACAATTCTTTCATTTCGGTAGTATCAGGCAACAAGGCTTCTTGAATAGTTTTGCCGTAACGAATACTGTCTGTAATATGTTTGTTATTGTCTTTGATAATTTCGTAACTATTCGCATTTTCCAACGCAATAGAGATGTAAGAAGCCAAGGCAGCCAATAAATCTATGTCCGTTTCTTGGTAAGCATGACGTTGAAAACTTTGTACAGTAATTACACCAACGGTTTTGTCTTCTATGGTTAAAGGCAAGTAAATCAATGACTTAGGCAATGCTCCTTCTTGTGCTTTCAACTCAATACTATAATAAGCAATTTCGTTCACAAGGTCATTGATAAATAAAGGTTGTTTTTGGTTGAAACACACTCCTGCCAAAGTTTTTTCCTCTGTGTCCAAATTTTCATAGTGTGTAGGCAAAATTTCTCCATTTTCTATAAAGCCCTGAAATAACAGTTGGTTAGTATCTGCTTGGTAAACCCCAATACCAAAACAACTTGCGTCCATTAAAAGGTTTACGTTCTTGTAAACCAACTGAATAATGGTCGATAAGTCTAAACTTGCTGTTACTTTTTGCCCTATTTCGCTGATAGTCTGTATGTTATGATAGGCTTTTTGTACCTCCACAGATTGATTTTGAATTTCATCATTCGCCTCGCGTAAGTTCTCTGCTTGTGCCTCTATTTCTTCTTTTTGCTGCTCCAATTCGGCATTTTTCAGCAAAATGTCCTCGTTGGCTGTGCGTAAACTTTCTGCTTGCGACTGAATTTCCTCTTTTTGTTGCTCCAATTCTGCATTTTTCAACCGCACTTCTTCTGTTCTTTTCAATACAATTTCTTCCAAACGTACTTTTTCGGCTTTTAGTCTTTGCGTATTTAATCTTACTACCAACACTACAAAACCAGCTCCCAAAGTAACATAGAGTACATACGCCCACCAAGCCCTGTACCAAGGGGGAAGCACCGAAAATTCATAGGTACACACCGCACTTTCTTGTCCATATAAATTTTTGGCTTTGACTTTAAAAACATATTTACCCTCGCGCAAATTGGTGTACTCTTTCTTCGCATCTTTTGTCCATGCAGACCATTCTTTGTCATACCCTTCTAATTGATGGCTATATAAAGTAGCTGACTCGTCTATGTACGTAGCTGCCGAATACTCAAAAACTAAGGAATTGTATTGGTAAGGCAACTCGTATTTAAGACTTGCTGGTTGTACTAAGCTGCTTATCAATGTTTTACCTACGTAGGGTGAAGTAATTTCTTGGTAATACGCCCCACCAAACAGTACAGAATCGGCTTTGGTGGTAATACGGCGAATATGCGTGTAAAAAGGCGTGGGGGCTTCAAATAGTTTTCGGTTTACCTTATATAAACCCTCACTACCACCTACCCACAATACACTATCTCCTTCTACACCAAAACCCAGTACCATCATTTCAGGAATTGACTTAAAAGGGTGTGCCGTATAAACATAACCTGTAGCTGTTTTGACACAAACAGCTATTTCGCCATCTTTATTGAACAAACCCGAAGCCCAAACATTCCCTTTGGGGTCTTCTACCAAAGAAAAAACATCTCTTTGTGTCAATTCTTTAGGTAAATCTGTTACATATTCAAACTTGTTTTGAGTCGCATTGAATTGGATTAAGCCTTTTTCTGTACCAAAAATCAATCTGTTTTTAAAACGGAACACCAAAATATTTTTTAGTGAAGGGATACCGTCTTTTTCTTTGTAATTAATGATTTGCTTGGGCGTAGCAAAAGAATCTGACAACGTTACTTTGTAAATGCCATCTCTGAAAGAACCTAACCATAAATTACCCTCATTGTCTTCCTGCACACTGCGAATATCGTCTGTAAAGTCTTTGAACAAAGGCAAATCTTTCCATTTTCCATTTTCGTATTCCATTGCCGTAAAGCCCACCCCTAAACAAACATATAAACGATTAGGTTTATGCCGAGATTGGTACAATTCAAAGGCTGAATCAGTATCATTTTGTCTAAGGACAATTCCTTTTTCATCTTTAATCTCAAAAACTCCGTTGCGAGTACCTGCTAATAACAAAGTATCTGTACCTGTATAAAACGGTAAAAGTGTCCAACATTGAGAATTAAATGGTGGTATAGGCTGAAACTGATTATTTTTGTTTAAGACAAAAATTCCCCTGTGAGTAGTTACATACAATTTCCCTTTGTGCTTCACAGCATTTTCTACCACATCTAATAAACCTGAATTTTTTTCATTCCAAAATGTAATTGGTGACTGAAGGCTAATGCGTGAAATCCCTTTACCTGTACCTACCCAAGTCGTTTTTTCTCTATCCGTAAATAGTTTATAGAAAGACATATTTTGAATATCCGTATTTTTTTGGTTAATTTTGAAAAGCTGTTGCCCAGTTTTATCAACTACCAAAAAACCTGAATCTAATGTACCCAATGCAATAGTGCCATTTTGTAAATCACAAGTAGAGTACACAGCACTTTTAATAATTGCACTATCGGCTTTTGTAGGAATTTTTTTAATGAAAGTAGTATCTTGATAGGCTTTTGAAGGACGATAGACCAATAAACCTTTATAGTTAGGATTAGGTCTATTGCGTGGGGTACGAGCAAATAAAATCACTTCTCCTTTACTGTTCTCTTCATTGGCATAGAGGAAACCGAAATTTTTAAATTCCCTACCCGCATTAGCAGGAACTAAGTCTTTACCTTTGACTATAAGTAAACCTTCTACATCTTTTTTGATATAAATTTGATTATCAACGACAAAACTGTTTCTAAAAGTATTATCTGCTGTTCCTTCCCATACTGTAATTGTTTTGTCAGGGTTCAATCTGAATAGTCTTACGTTTGCCCTAAAATAAATACCATCTTGGGCTTCATGCGTTTCCCAAATATCTTTAAAAACCTTGTCTTTTTCGGGGAGTTGCCCTGCCAAATTGACAAACTTTTCATTACCCATGCTATCTATTCGTAAATAGCCAAATGCACCTACCGAACCTATGTAGATTACACCATCTTTGCCTATACACATACTACGTGGCGTTTGGGCTTGGTCTAATTTTGTTACTCTAAAGTAAGTTCCATCATACTCTAAAACGCCATCTCCATTGCCAAAATACATGATACCTCTGGCATCTTGGGCTATATCCCAGTTTTGGGTATGGGCTTTATAGTCCTTTGGAGAGTAATTTTTCAGAAAAGGAAAACCCAACTCTTGTGCATATAAATTATTATAGTTTACACAAGAAAAAATAGTGAAAAGTAGTAGTAAAAAGTGAATACGCATAAAAAATGTAGGTTGTATGTAAGTGATACCTAAAGTTAAGTAAAAAACAAATAAGTAGTAACTATGCAAGCATAAAAATTATAGCTACATAGCTATTAGTCATAAAATCACGTATTTTTGGGCATTATTAGACTTAAAATTTACTATTTATGCAAAAAGTCTTGGTCTTATCGGGTTTAAGTGGCAGTGGAAAATCTACCTTTGCGGTACAGTGGTGTAATGAAAACCCTAATTACTTGAGAATCAATAAAGACAATATTCGCCAAAGTATTTTGCCTTATTCTTTGAGTAGCTATTGGAAAAATGAGGACAAAAACTATACACAAAAAGTAGAGAGTTTAGTAGCTACGATACAAACACAGATGTTACAAGCGGCTTTGGAAAAAAATTGGAACGTAGTAATAGACAACACACACACCAAACTAAGTACCATTAATGACTTATTGAAAATACTCCAAAATTATGAAGTGGAAGTACAATTTAAGTTAATAAATACGCCTGTGGATAAATGTATAGAAAGAGATAAACTACGTGAAAACCAAGTGGGTGAGGAAGCTATTCGCAAGCAAAATATGAATTTGGGACAAACTAAAAAAATCTTTGATTTTAACCAAAAAATTACGTTTCAACCTCAACAAAATGCTTTTTTACAACAAGATACCTCTTTGCCTGCGTGTGTGTTGGTAGATATAGATGGTACGGTGGCAGACATGGGCAACAGATTTGCCTTTAATTGGGACAAGGTACACCAAGACCAACCTAAATACCCTATCATCAGGCTTGTAAAGG
>CANGYA010000054.1 GCA_947457925.1 Cytophagales bacterium
CCCAAAGTTGTGCGAAGTGCGAGGCGTAGCCGAAGCATCTTTGCACAACTTTGGGTGTAACCCGACGAACCGTTGAACAAAATGCGAGGCTTCGCCTCGCATTTTGTTCAACGGTTTCGGGCTTGGCGAAGTTGGCGATTTTAACCACAAAACTTCATACGAAGCACCAATGTTCAAATTTAGTAAAAACTGTCATACGAAGCACTGAACCGCCAATTTTGCCAAACCCGTGTTAGCTGCTGCCCATTCTATCCATTGATTCTTTGAGTTATGTCCTTTCATTATTATTGTCTAATTATTAAGCTGCTATGGCTGTGGCATATGGATTTTCAATTGTCATCCTAAACTATTAAGTCAAGCAGTCCAAATAAGCCCGCACCAATTATAATTGTCCAAGAAATCCAGTCTTTAAATTCATTGTTTTTGTGTTTAAGAAACAAAATATGAAGTCCTAAATGCACAATCATAAAAATATTAAACCCCTTTATAAACGCTTCTATGTTTTGACTGTGTGTCAGCTGCCAAAATATAAAGAAGAATAAAGGAATGTGTATAAATATAAATACTATGTGTCCTAACTTGTCACTGAGCAATGAAAGTCCAGGGAAAATTCGCCACTCACGACACCTTATTGCGTCCATTTCGTGCATTGTCAAAAATGATAGTCCCAAATAGAAAAAAATGTGTTCTGTCATATTATCTTGTCTATAAAATTCTTTGTTTTTCAGTGTTAGCTTATTCATTAAAATCTATATATTCAGTGTCTTCTTCGTCACTTTCAAAACATAAATTTACTGTTCGACCAATAGCAATTGTACGATGAATTATGCCCGATTTTACGCAATATGTTTCGTTTGGAAAAAGGTCTACAAATTCTCCGTTTTCAAATTCAATTCTCAGATTTCCTTCAAGAACTATGAATAGCTCATCTGTCCTATTGTGTCTATGCCAAGGGAAAGTATTGTTTTTATTAATTGCTATTCTTAAACAATGGTCATTTACTGAAACAACCTTGTCATTGTAATGATGCTCAAGAATATTTTTTCCAAGGTCAACTAGATTAATCTTATTAGTCATATGGTATCTTTCTCAAGGTTGCAGCTAACTCTTTAATTTACGAAAGTTTTGTCGTACTTTTTGTATTGTCTGCTAAATTTTTGTAAAACAATACAAAAAGTACGACAAAATCCCTTTGTAATAAAGTCTAAAATTCTGATACACCCAAACATAAAATTATAAAATCAAAATCACAAACAAATATCACTATTTTTTTACATTCAAAAATAGCATTACAACTATTCAAAAAACGCAAAAAAGCCTCTACTTTTTGAAAAGTGCAGATAAGTCTTATCTTTGCAGTCATTGAACATTGAACCAACGTCTTTATGCTTAGCCTTTCGCAATACATCAAAAACATAGCTCTTGCTTATCAGCGTGGCAATGCTACCGAACATACTTACCGCAGTGAATTAAAACAGTTGGTAGAAAGTATTGTGCCTAATGTAGTGGCAACGAATGAACCCAAACGCATAGCTTGTGGGTCGCCTGACTATGTATTGACAAAGGGAGATATTCCAATTGGCTTTATTGAGGCAAAAGACATTGGCGACAAGGATTTGGCGGGTGCAAAGCTGCAAGGCAATAAGGCACAATTTGACCGTTACAAACAGGCTTTGGGTAACTTGTTTTTTACCGATTACTTGGACTTTCATTTGTACCGCAACGGTGTATTTGTTACCCAACTTGCGATTGGAGAGGTGCGAAATGGTAAAATCGTAGCCTTAGAACAAAACTTTGATACGTTTACGAACCTAGTTAAAGAGTTTGGTAGCTACACAGGGCAGACTATTAGTAGCCCTAAAAAGTTGGCGGAGATGATGGCAAACAAAGCTCGGCTATTGGCAGACATTATTGCAAGGGCTTTGGAAAGCGATGTGGAAAATGAGGAAAATAGTACACTCAAAGACCAATTAGATGCCTTCAAAAAGATATTGATTAGGGATAGTACACCCAAAAGTTTTGCAGATGTGTATGCCCAAACTATTGCCTACGGTTTGTTTGCTGCAAGGCTGCACGATAAACAGTTAGGCAGTTTTAGTCGACAAAAAGCTGCGGAATTGATACCGAAAAGTAATCCGTTTTTGCGGAAATTGTTTGGGTACATTGCAGGGGTTGATATTGATGACCGTATTTTGTGGGTGGTGGATAGTTTGATAGAGGTGTTTTTGGCAGCAGACGTAGCTACGATTATGAAAGACTACGGCAAACAAACCCAACAAGAAGATGCAATTATTCACTTTTATGAAACCTTTTTGAGTGCTTATGATGCGAATTTGCGGAAGGCAAGGGGTGTATGGTACACGCCACAGGCAGTTGTGAATTTTATAGTGCGGGCAGTGGACGAGGTACTGAAAACGGAATTTGGTTTGGCAAAAGGCTTGGCAGACAATAGCAAAACAAAGATTAAGGTTTTGGAACAGGGCAAAGAGCTTGAAAAAGAAGTACATAGGGTACAAATTTTAGACCCTGCGACAGGGACGGGTACGTTTTTAGCGGAAATAGTGAAACAAGTGTATGCGAAGTTTGCGAACCAACAAGGCGTGTGGAGTAGCTATGTGGAAAAAGATTTGTTACCCCGCCTAAATGGTTTTGAGCTACTGATGGCAAGCTACGCAATGGCACATTTGCAGTTGGATTTGTTATTGACTGAAACAGGTTTTACCCCTACGCAACAACAACGGTTACGAGTGTTCTTGACCAATTCTTTAGAGGAGGCAAGTACGGAAATGGAACGAGGCTTTGCGAATTGGCTCAGTATAGAGGCGAATGAGGCGAACAAGATTAAGAATGAAACGCCAGTGATGTGTGTGATTGGTAATCCGCCGTATAGTGGCGAAAGTGCTAATAAAGGAGAATGGATAATGAAACTCATGGAGGATTACAAGAAAGAACCAGAAGGCAAGGAGAAATTGAAAGAACGTAACCCGAAATGGATAAATGATGACTATGTGAAGTTTATTAGGTATGGGCAACACTTTATAGAGAAAAATGGCAGTGGTATTTTGGCATTTATCAACCCACATGGATTTTTAGACAATCCTACGTTTCGGGGTATGCGTTGGAATTTGTTGAAAACGTATGATAAAATTTACACTATAGATTTACATGGTAACAGTAAAAAGAAAGAAACAGCCCCCGATGGTAGCAAAGACGAAAATGTTTTTGATATTCAGCAAGGTGTAAGTATTAATATTTTTGTGAAAACAGGCAAGAAACAAGCCAATGAATTAGGCAAAGTTTTTCATTTTGATTTGTTTGGAGATAGAGAGGCTAAATATGATTTTCTTAGTAAAAACTCTTTAAAAGCAGTGCCTTACAAGGAATTAAGCAATGTTATGCCTAACTATTTCTTTGTGTCAAAGGATTTTGAGGAATACAAAGGGTATAATATAGGATTTGTATTGACTGAATTATTTATAGAAAATAGTGTAGGTATTGTTACAGCAAGAGATGAATTTACTATTCATTATACCAAAATAGCTTTACAAAATACAGTTGAAAGTTTTTTAAGTCTTGATGATGAAACAGGAAGGACTAAATTTAATCTGGGAAAAGATGTGCGAGATTGGCAAGTTAAGTTTGCAAAAAAAGACTTACTAACTCACTATCCAAATAAAGGGATTTTCACACAGTTAAATTATCGACCTTTTGATAATAGGTGGACATTTTATACAGGAAAAGATTGTGGTTTTATGTGCCGTCCTCGCACAAAAGTAATGCAACATTTTTTAAATCGTGAAAATTTGGGTCTGGTGTTTAAATTAGGTAATGCTGAATTAAATGCTGTTTCGGCTATGCTAACAAATAAAGTTATAGATTTTAGGAGTTGGTCAAGGTCAGGAATGCAAGGTGGTGATTATGTTGCTCCTTTATACTTATATCCCAAAGCTCACAGCGAAACCGAATTAGCCGACAATAAAAAATCATTAGAGGCAAAATTAGAAGAAGCCAAAATGCTTGCTGAAAATTTTGAAAAAGTGTTTCCAGAAATTCAAAAAATGTATGAGGCTGTACCCAATCCCAGCGAGGATATAACCAAGTATTACAAAGAACAAGTTAAACATTTGGAGAGCCTCAAAGCAAAAGTTGAACTATTCAAACAGCAATTATCAGCAACAACAACGCAAAATCTTTTTGAGGAGGAACAACGCAAACCCAACCTCAATCAAGAGATACTCAAGCAAATAGCCGAAGGTTTAGGCTTGCGTTTTACGGCTGAAAAGGAACAAACGGAGGGAAGTTTTGCCCCTATTGATTTGTTGGACTACATTTATGCGGTTTTGCACTCACCTACGTATAGAGAAAAGTACAAGGAGTTTTTGAAAATAGACTTTCCAAGAGTGCCTTATCCCAAAGAGGCAGCTACTTTTTGGCGTTTGGTAGAGTTGGGCGGACAACTTCGGCAGATTCATTTGTTGGAAAGTAGTGTAGTAGAAGACTACCTTACGTCTTATCCTGTGGGTGGTAACAATGAAGTGGACAAGGTAAAGTATGTAGATGACAAGGTGTATATCAATGAAAATCAATACTTTGGAGGTGTACCTGCAATAGCGTGGAATTTCTACATTGGCGGTTATCAACCTGCCCAAAAGTGGCTCAAAGACCGTAAAGGTCGTGTTTTGTCTTATGATGACATCTTGCACTACCAAAAAATCATAGTGGCTTTGAGTGAAACGGATAGGCTAATGAAATCTATAGATGATTTGGGTGTGGAGTGGTAGTTTTTTACGCATTGCAAAGACAAATAAACATTTGGCAGTTATAAAGAAAGTAAAGTATTGATACACAACACTAAAAAAACACTTTCCAAGTCTTTTAGACTTGGAAAGTCTGGCTGCTACTATCAACATTTTTTACAACTACCTTTATTTTACTTATTCGGTCTTAATTTCGATAGTTTTTCAAACAACTCTATTTCTTGTGTGCTTAGGTTCTTTGGAATTTGCACGTTAATTTTTACATACAAATCTCCTGTTTTATTGGGCTGGGCATAGTCGGGCATACCTTTGCCTTTTAGTCTAAATACTTTGCCATTGTCCGTTCCTGCGGGCAAAATAAAATTCGTGCCTCCGTCAAACGTACTGATGAATACTTTTCCGCCCAAAACCACCGTATAAAGCTCTACAGGCAATTCACAATGCAAATCATTGCCTTCTCGTTTAAACAAATTATGGGGCAAAATCTTCACTTTTACATATAAATCTCCTGTGGGTTGCCCGTTTATGCCTTGTCCGCCTTTTCCTTTCAGGCGTAGCACTTGGTCATTCGGTATGCCCGCCTTAAACTGCACACGTAGTTTTTCATTCATTACGTTCAAAATCCTTGCTGTTCCTCTGTAGGCTTCTTCCAAAGAAATTTCTACTTCGGTATCATAATCTTGTCCGCCTTTGTTGTTGCGTTTATTTTTGTTGCCTCCAGTATTGCCATTACCGCCTCCACCGCCAAAAATATTGCGGAAAAAGTCAGAGAATCCACCATTGCCACTGTCATTGCCGAATATCTCCGAAAAATCGAAGTCGGGGTTTTGTTGGGTTGTGTTACCGTAATATTCTTTGGGGTTGCTGCCTGTTTGTTGATACTTCTGCCAGTCTTTGCCCAAGTTGTCGTAATGTTGCTTTTTTTGAGCATCAGAAAGCACCTCATACGCCTCCGAAACTTCTTTGAAACGTGCCTCTGCCACTTTGCTACCGGGGTTTTTGTCGGGGTGATACGATTTGGCTAATTGTCGGTAGGCTTTTTTAATTTCTTCGGGAGTCGCATTCTTTTCTACCCCCAAAATGCCATAGTAATCTTTGTAGTCCATTTGTTTGTGGCGTTTGTTTCACAATAATAACGAAAGAATGGCACAATAAGTTGTAGTAGGCACTGAAAATCATGAGACAGGTTATTGACGATTATATGAATTGATTAAAAACATAGAAAAAATTTACCACTTTAAGTAGTTGTTTATCAACTACTTAAAGTGGTAAATAAACTGTATCTACTAAGCTACTGCCCCGCAAACGGAGTTCCAAAAACACCCACCGCCAACTCTACCCAAACTATTAACAAACAAAGCAAAGCAACTGCACACAAAACCAATCTATGTTGAGTTTGCTTTACCGTTCTTAGTATCATTTCACAAGCTAAACCTGTAGTGCCTAATAAAAAGGCTGCCACCATAAAATCAGATACACTCCAATTTACCTCTGTGGTAAACTGCATCGCCCCCAAAGGCAATGACAATAAAAATACTACGGCAAGTAGTATAACGAACAATCTTTTGTTTTGGGTAAGCATAGTAGTAGTGATTTTGTTTCTAAAAAGAACTTTGTATTTCAAAGTAAATATACAAAACTGAAACCAACAAGGCTAATGACTTATATTTTTTAGGCAAGAGCTGGTGTAATTGTTAATTAGTAAATTGTTAATTAACAATATTTGTAAGTAATTCAATAAAAGTTTCATAAGCAAGACATAAAAAATCCCCCTTACTAAACAGCAAGGAGGATTTTTTTATGAAAACAGTTTCATTTTTGCTTTTATCCCTTCTAATTGGGACTTGAATGCGTCATCTTTTTTGGCTTTCCGTTCCACTGCTTTGGTGGCGTGGGTTACGGTGCTGTGGTCTCTGCCTCCAAAAGTTGCACCAATCACTTTTACAGACTCTTGTGTGTATCGTTGGCAAAAAAACATTGCGATTTGCCTCACACTTGCCACAGGTTGCTTACGGGTCTTAGACTTCAAGTCTTCTATGGTTACACCCATATACTCTGCTACGGCTTTCATCACATACTCTACATTAAGTTCGAGCTGTTGGTGTTTTACAATGTCTTCTATGGTGTCTTTCGACATTTGCAAGTCTATTTCTTTGCGTGTCAAAGAGGCTTTTGCTAAAAGTGATACCAATACACCTTGTAGTTCTCTGGTATTCGTATCTACGTTTTTGGCAATAAACTCCATGATATTTTTGCTAATATTCATGCCTTCTTGTTTGGCTTTTGCCTCTACAATTTTCAGGCGAGTTTCGTAGTCAGGTACTTTTACGTCTGTGGTTAATCCCCACTTAAACCTCGACAACAATCTTTCTTCCATACCTTTCAAGTCTTTGGGCGGGCAATCAGAGGTCATAATAATCTGCTTGCCCGCCTGATGTAAGTGATTGAAAATATGAAAGAAACTTTCTTGTGTCTTGTCTTTTCCTGCTAAAAACTGAATATCGTCAATAATCAAGACATCTACCTGTAGGTAGTAGTTCGTAAACTGTTGCACTTGATTGGTTTTGACAGCATCAACAAACTGCGTAATAAACTGGTCAGAAGGCACATACAACACTTGTTTATGAGGCATTGAAGACTTAATATCATTGCCAATAGCCTGTACCAAATGTGTTTTGCCCAATCCTACCCCACCATGAATCACCAAAGGGTTGAAGGCTGTTGTTCCGGGGTTCTTTGCTACGGCTTGCCCTGCTGCACACGCCAAACTGTTACATTCTCCCTCTATTAAGTTGTCAAAATTGTATTGACGGTTGAGGTTAGAACGAATTTGTGGGTGTGGAATGACCTTCGGCTCTGGGTTATACATAGGTTTTTGGTCTATGACAGCCACCGTATTGCCCACAGGTTGCGTTTGTTGTTTGTGCAAACCACCTCGCAACGTAGCCGTATTGGGCAAACTCAACGACAAGGGTTTTTGCTTATCATTGCCTTTGTCCACTACTATAGAATACTCCAAACGACCTTCTACACCTAACTCTTGTGTAATTGCCTTTTTCAAAACATGTACATAATGTTCTTCCAACCATTCATAAAAGAACTGGCTGGGTACTTGTATTGTCAGCGTATTTTGGTGTAACCGCATAGGCTTAATAGGTTGAAACCAAGTCTTAAAACTTTGTTCCCCTATATTTGCCCGAATAATCCCCAAGCAATTGTTCCAAACGGTTTTACAGTCTTTTGACATAGCCTACCAATTGATTGTTGTTGTTTTGCGGTTAAAAACAACAGTTAAATAGTTCAAAGTTAAGTTGATTCAGTTGTTGGTACAAATTTCTTTGCGAAGACCGTAAAAGAAGTATGTACTGCTGTATTTTTTTGTTGTTCCCCCCTAAGCACTGAAGACAGAAAGTTTACCCACCCTAATTTTGTTAGGTCTTTGGAATTTTCCCTAAAAAATATCTGTTGTTCAGTTTAGCCTCAATGGTTACGGCTAAGAGCCGTTTTTTATCGGCTTGGTGTGTAGTCCTTCACGTATGCTGTGTTAGGTTTACAAATATGAAAGATAAAAATTAGAAAAAAAAATGCCTCAAAAACTTGACTTGTTCAGTAGCCCTAAAAACGCATAAAAAATTTTTATGCCTGAAAATTTTTTTTTTCGCCTAAATTGACTTATTAATAAATGTGAAAAAAAAATAGTTAAACAACTGTTAATCAAATAGTTGTATGAATATTTTTTTTTAAGACTAAAACTTACATCTTACTTTTTAGGGATTTTACCAACAAATTTTAACACGCCAAAAAAGCAAATAGACTGATTATCAATAAATTAGTAGGCTTTCTTATGCTATGCAAGTTACCCCAAAAATGGCTTTTTGAAACAAAAAAATTACTTTTTGGAAGTTTATGCGTGGGTAGCTTATCACAATTTTCTTCGCTGTCTTTTATAGCTACCAATGCACTGGCGTATTAGTCTTTTATGTATTTTTGCCCACACTTTTATTCAATATTCACACAGAACATGAAAAATATAGCAGTCATAGGCTCTGGCACTATGGGCAACGGTATTGCCCACGTTTTTGCCCAATATGGTTACAATGTTAGTTTGATAGACATTAACGAAACGGCTCTACAAAAAGCCCTACAAACTATTGGCGGAAATTTGGACAGACAAATCAAGAAAGATACATTGACCGAAGAAGCAAAGGCAAGCACCCTCAACAACATCAAAATTTACACGCAATTAGCCGAAGGAGTAGCACAAGCCGACTTGGTAGTGGAAGCAGCTACCGAAAACCCTGTTACGAAACTCAACATTTTTACAGAATTGGACAAAGTATGTCCTGCACACACCATTTTAGCTTCTAACACTTCATCTATTTCTATTACCAAAATAGGCAGTGCAACAAAAAGACCTGAAAAAGTAATAGGTATGCACTTTATGAACCCTGTACCTGTTATGAAATTGGTGGAAGTGATACGTGGCTACGCAACAAGCAGCGAAGTAACAGCAACTATTATGGACTTGTCTAAAAAATTGGAGAAAGTGCCTGTAGAAGTAAACGATTATCCCGGTTTTGTGTCTAATCGTATTTTGATGCCAATGATTAACGAGGCTATTTATACTTTGTTTGAGGGCGTGGCAGGTGTGCAAGAAATAGATACAGTCATGAAATTGGGTATGGCTCACCCTATGGGACCTTTGCAGTTGGCAGATTTCATTGGTTTAGATGTTTGTAAGTACATTTTAGATGTGTTGTATGCAGGTTTTGGTAATCCTAAATATGCTCCTTGTCCTTTGTTGGTTAATATGGTGCAGGCAGGGCATTTGGGCGTAAAATCTGGTAAAGGTTTTTATGTTTACACACAAGGCAGTAAAGATTTAGTAGTGGCGGATAGTTTTAAAAAGTAAGGTTGTTTTGTTGTAGTTATCAACCCCACAAGGGCTTAAAGCCCTTGTGGGGTTGTTTTTGTACTAAAATATTGTTCTTAAATTAAAAAAAGCCCCTCTCCATTTGGAGAGGCAGCTGAGCTAGAAGGCTGGGGGTGAGGTTAAATTAAAGTGAAATTACTGCAAATTAAACCTCAACTGTATCCCAAAAGCTGTAGTAGTTCTACGGAAAGAGTTAGACACATACGGCGAATTAAGGGTATGGTCAAAATAGGCTTGTAAGCTAATTCGTTGATTAACAACGTAATTCAAGGTTGGGCGAATTTGGAAATTCAAGTTTCCTTGCGTTACAATACTTTCTTGAGTGTCCACATTATTAATCGTCTTGATACTGCGTTGAGCCGTTTTGGTATCTCGTATCGTAACGGCACAGGCAAAAGTCAAGTCGTTTTTCAGCGTTGTAACTTTGCCATTAATTTTAAATGGTAGTTTCAAATTTGCCTTCGTAAAACCAATATCTACCGTAACATCTGCATTTTTTAGTTCGGTTACTTGTGCATTCGACAAGTTCAGGGCAATGCCTCTGTTTTGGGCGTAACGCAATTTCACAGACCAATTATTTTTTGTACGAAAGTTTACACCCACCAACGGAGCAAAAGCCTCTGTAATTTGTATTTGGTTCATCACAAAAACAGGCGACAATTTACCCGTCTTATCGTCCAACTGTGCCAAAGGTAAATTTTGCAAATCTATGTTCAGTTGCAACAAAGCAGGGTTGGTAAACGCCAAAGACGAAGTATATGCCCCAGTCGTGTATTCAGACGTATAGGCGTGTTCTAATTGGAAAGAACGGAAGTTTGCCTTAAAGAACGGAATATTTGACAAATTATAGGTAGCCCGCCAGTTGGGTAGTGGAATATCTATAAATGGCGACTTGTTCATAGCCCTTACGTCTTTGCCCGCATAGGCAGCCACAAACGAAGGTATCAAGACATCTTGGGCATTCAAATCGTATTGTCCTTGTGGATTTTGTCCGTCTAATTGCCCTTTTACCAAAGACCTATTGCGGATAAATTCATCAAAAACAGCCGAATTATTAATCGCATTATCACCACTAAATGCCGTTGCAATACTCAAAAACGAAATACCATATTGCCCACTTCTTGACGGTGTTTTAGACGTAAACCTATCTGCACTGCGGTCATAGCTAAAAATTTCTTGGTACGTTGCTACATCTGTGCGTTTGGCTTGCAACTGTATCTGAAAATCTTTGACAGGTTCTATTGTTGCTTGAATTTGTAAAGTACGGTTATAACCTTGTCTAAACGGATTGTTCAAGGCTGCACTACGTCCCAACCAACCCTCACGAGCTGCCCTTTCCCGAATACTTGGGTCTTGGCTACCAAATACAAAGCCCCAACCCGGTTGGTTAAATGCCGAGTTCATACCAAAAGCACCATTAGGAATAGCCAACATACTTGGCAAATCGGTGTTGTTGGTTTCGGTGTAGCTCACATTCACTTTTTGCAAAGCCATTATCGTACTTTTTACAATCAACTGCACAGGTTTAGCTGGTGGCGTGGTAGGTGCTTGGTCGGCTTGTTCTTTAGCTTGTACTTCGGCTAATTTGGCACGTACTTTTTCTATTTTAGCATCTAAACGGGCATTCTTTCTGTCTAATTTGGCTTGCTTACTGCCCGAAATCATTGCACTGTCTAATTGTGCTTGGATTTTCAATGCCTCATATTTTTCTTGCAATTTTTCTTTGCGTGTCAAAAGTCTTTGCTCACGAGCCTGCAAACGCCGTTTTTTGTTTTCGTACTTAGAAGGCATTTGCTGAACTTGCTGCGGATTTTCTATCATTTGGAAGAAACGACTTTTGCTATACAACTTCTTAAAGTCGCCTTGTGCCGTTACGTTGATGCTGCGGTTGTTCAATGATTGATTACCCAACGAATCTGCCAAACCTACTGCCCCTGCGGTCCATGAATAACCTGCGGTATATTTTACATCAGAAGCCAACCAATCTATTGCAGGAAATTTGTCTAAAGGCAATTTGTAAGTTACAGAAGTTTGTTGGCTGTAATTTTTCATACGTCCCAAATTCAACAAGTTGTACCACACCGAATCCCTTTTGCTACGATTACTAAAACGACCAGCCTTATCACTGTTAATATCGCCTTCAGGTTCGTCTATAATTGCCATTGCCGTTGCGGTGTAGTCCAAACGCAAGTTTTTGGAAATAGCCCAACCTAATTGATAGTTTCTGTTAAAGGTAAATGCCTTTTCAAACAAAGGAAATACGCCTAATGTCGTAAGTTGTGCATTGCGAAGTTGCGTTTTCACAAACCTACGTTCAAAATCCCCTCTTACCGTTACGTTATTGGGCAAAGGCGTAATATTAAAGTCTTTCATAAACTTTAAATACTTGTAATCCAACTGTTTCCACTCTTTAAACGGTTCTATCGGTTGCACCTGTGGGGCATACGTATAAGCTATACCTACTCTTGTATTTTCTTGCAAGTATTCGGCTGTACGAATATCACTTCTTGTGAGTTGCTGCCACGCCAAATTGAATGTAAGGTTTTCTACGTCCCAAGGCATTGGTTTACGCTGCTGGTTCATACGAGTTTTGCCTACATTGGTCAAATTCACAGTTCGGCGTAGTAAGTCTTCACGCACCAAACTACTGTAATCGTCTGGGTTATCTTTGGACAACAAAGAGGTACTTAAAGGCGTATCAGGGTCAAGCGGATTGAAGTAAGGCGTTAGAATGGTTCTTTCTATACCTACAAATAAAGGCAAACGGAAACCTAATTTATTCAAACCAAACTTATCTAACTGAATAGCCATGTTTATATCGTAACTCATGGTATGGTTACGAGTTCTTTGCGATAATTTATCTTGGATACCGCCAAAAAACGGAGAAACATAACGGAAAGCCCCATTGACCACCGCCAAATCTGCTAATTTCAAATTGGCAGTAGTTCGAGTAGCCCAGCCCGACCTTGTATTAAATTCTGCCACCCTCAACTCATTTGCCCAAATACAGACAGATTTGTCTTGTCCGTCTGGACTTTCAGGATTACGCACCCCAATCATCAAGGTTTGCACACTGCTCAAATCAGGATTACCGACTACCGTAACTTTGTACTTTTCAAAAATTTCTTGGTAAGGCACTCTTACAGATAATCTGCCAATATTTCTACGAGATTTAATATTAATCAATTCTTCCAAAGGAAAATCAATTTCATTGTCTTTAGGCCAAAGTTCTTCGGGACTGTAGCTGCCTTTGCCGTAAGGTGTCATTTTCAAAGGTACTTCTATTTCGTAGTAGTTTTCTTTAAAATCTGTTCCTAAACGCAAAAATGCCGTTACTTCGTCATCTCTTGTGTTTTGGCTTTCGGCGTGCAAAAAGAGTTTAACTCTTTTGTAGTTCACCATGTCCAATACTACGTTTTTGTAAACAGCCCTTGCATCTCTTTCGCCCAAATTTTCTATACACATACGCAAAGATTTTTCATCTAAACGAGCTTGTGTATTAGACACTAAATTAATATCTCTCACAAAACCGGGTGGCAAATCATACGGAATGGCGTTGGCTTGGTTGGCTGCAGTTCTGCCGTTGTTAATCACACTTACAGATGACACATTGAACTGTGTGCGAGAAGGTTCGGCAGGTAAATTTAAGCCTGCATACTTCAAATCCTCCGTAAATGGTCGCCAAGGTGTACCTACAAACTTAAAATGTGCCATACGCAATACCACAGGTTGCTCCCATTCTGTCATATACATACGAATATAACGAATAGACTTGAAATTGTCTATACCACCTACTTTGCGTAAATATTCACGAATAGGAATACGGAACAAGTACCAATTCACTCTATCTCCGTTCACAGTCCTTTCTACTCTGTCCACTATGTATGGGTTTTGGGTTATTTGGTTAGGCTTTAAATCTACCTTGTATTCATAGTAGCTTTCCAAATCATTCAGAGAGTTATCTCTGTTCAAATCTTCGTTATCGGGGAAAGTCGTGTAAGATGCTGTACCTGCATTTTCGGGTGAGTTATTTTCCATACCATTATAAAACTTGTAACGGTCAAGAATTTTCAAATCCGAAGCATCGGCATCTCCGCCCAAATAATATTTAAAGTTATCTGCCGAAGGGTCATTGAAAATGCGTTGTTGTACGGTAGGCGTAACTCTACTTTCAATGGTTCGCAAATAATTGGCAAAAGTTTGTCTTTCTTGTTCGTCATTCAAACCGTCCATACCTATATCTTGTTTGGCTCTTGCTCCATCGCCTACGGCAAAGGCATTGGTTAAAAACTGTTGTTCGGTTACTCTGCCCCAAGGGGTTTCCCTTACTCTGCCTGTGATGTCGTCTGTGGTTGGTAAACCATTTTCAAAACCATGTCTGCCGTCTGGCACTACATCTTCAGAAATATTACCCAAATTGAAGTACAAACTACCACCTGTAGTGTTATTCGTTTTCACAAATTCGCCACTTGGCAAAGTCGTACTTACCGTACCTCTTTCGCCCCCGATGAAAGGGTCTAACATCCAAAACTCTATGTACTGAATGTTGATGTTATCAAAATCTACATCAGAAGTAATACCTTTGGTAATTGAGCCAAAATTATTTTTTGGATTTTTCAAAGTACCATCTTGGTTGATGTCTGTATTATAGTTGTATTGTCCTCTTTCGTTAGGGTAATACGCCATGTTCATTACAAATTCTGGTTGGTTAATTTGCAAGGCATCTGGGTTGATAATTTCGTTGTAAGGAATTACTCTTACATAATGGTTTTTGCCATCTTCTAAAGTCAAGTTAGACGGTGGGCTTGCCCCTGCGGTATTTTGAAAAAAGGCGGTGTTGTCTATCATGTACCACGCCAATTTTGCTCTTTTGTACGAATAAGCCAATGGATTTGAGCCAATTACGTCTATAGGAACAAACTGCTGCGGTGTACTACCCAACTGCCAAGTAATAGGCTGGCGACCTAAATCATAAGGAATTTCGGCTGCTTCAAAGTCATCTACATAAGCCGTACCGCCGTCCCTGCTCACCATACCCGGCGTACCCGGAAGTAAAGCTGCCACTTCTGAACTAATCTTAAACGCAGATTTTTCTTTTGTACTATACAAAGGCAATTTATCTACCCATTTTGTCAATAAACGGGCATCGTCTTCGGCATGGTGTACGCCAAAGCCTATTAAGGTGTTGTCTGTGGGTTCAGCACCTATGTTTACCCTTGTAATCACAGGTCTTTCGTTCAAATTCATAAACGTACCTGTGAAACGAGTATTTTTAGACAATAAATATTGTGCATCTAAACCCACTAAATACCGTTGTTGGAAATTAAACAAGTCGGCTCTTTCATATTGAATACGAATTTCTTTGCCCGAAGCCATGACACTTTGGTTTGTGATACGCACCAAGCCCATTTGGTAATCTACCGTATAGTCTGTACCTTCTAACAAAGTAATGCCACCTGCTTGTACTTGCACAGATTTTGGCGAAATATTGATACCGGGCAAACGAATTTCACCACCTACACCCGCCTGAAAACTTCCTTTCAAGAAAAATTTACTTTTACTTGTCAAAAGTTGTGCGTCCATTTGTGTTTTGCGATACAATTCATCAAAAACATACCTGTCTATCAACTGTCTTTCAGTAGCTTCATTAAATTTTGACCGTAAAGTACGCCCAAAAGGTTCTAAAACTGGGAAAATGATACGACCATATTGTTCCAAAACCGTAATGTCTTTCACATAGTCAAAATTACCATCGGGTTGTGGGTCATTACTTTGGTTCAATCTGTCCATGTTAAACACACGCACCAACGGCACATCTTTGAGATTTTGCCCTTCTTGTAAATTAGGGTTGTCTATGCCCGTTGCATCATCACGATAAATGACTCTGAACTGAAAATTATCCCTTACAATTTGGTTATTGTTCAAGGTATAAATGTTTTTCATCATCAAATCCCATGTTGGCAAATCTGTACGCAAGGTCGAAGGTTTCAACATTTTTAGGATAATA
This sequence comes from Cytophagales bacterium, assembly GCA_947457925.1. Taxonomy (GTDB): domain Bacteria; phylum Bacteroidota; class Bacteroidia; order Cytophagales; family Thermoflexibacteraceae; genus JAAFKA01. Next base: position 15,698 of record CANGYA010000054.1, read on the forward strand.
GCATCTGTAGTTCCCAAACTTTGGTACTTTTCAGACAATTCACCTACAGTATAGCGTTGTCCATTGTATGTATATTCATAGGCTACTGCTAACACCTCATCATTGCGAATAGGGGACAACAAAGTAATAAAACCTAATTGCGGATTTATGATAAATTCATTCGGTGCTAATCGGCGGGCAGCCCTCAAAATGTCAAAGTCTGTGCCTTTTTCAAGCCCCGCAGCCAACAAAGTATTAGAAACATTGTCTATATTTCTGATATTGGGGTCATTTTCAATGTTTTTATACAAATCATTCGCCGTATTGTCGGTTACGGGTTGTCTGCCTCCTGTGCCTATCAAACCGTTGTTTTTCTTGAAGGGTGCGGTGCTACCCAAATCCAAAAACGCAGCCAAGTTTCGCAGAGTTTGTGTGTTGTTTACTCGGTTGGTTACATATACTTCCACTCTGGTTACAATGACACCGCCTGTAATCATGGGCATTGTTTCAAGGGCTTTTTCGTAGTTATTACGGAAAAAGTCTGATAAAAAGAAGTGCCTGTTAAACTCGTAATTGTCTGCACGAATTTCAAACTCTCGTTGTTGTCCGCCACCTTTGAGTACCAAAACTTCTTGCGAACCTCTTGTATTAGAAGCTACTGCATTCAAAAACAATTTACCAAATTGCAACCTCGTCTGAATACCCAATAGGTTTTGCCCCGCAGTAATCAAACTATTGCTCGACTGCATACTCACATTACCCACATTCAACTCACGAATAATGCCTACGTCATCTTTAGGTATTTGGTAGCCAATTTTGAATTGGTTTTCAAACTGAAAGGTACTTTTGGTGTCCCAATTCACGTTGATATTTACTCTTTCGCCTATTTTTCCTGCCAAACTCAAACGAATTTGTTGGTCAAAAAATAAGCCCCCGTTAGTTTGTTGTTGCACAGGAATTTGTGGGTTGTCTATGCTCTGCCAACGTCCTCCCAAGTCTAACAAGACCTGCCCCATAGGTTTAATGTCTATGTTTTCTCCACCAAATACCCTTGCAGCAAAAGGCGGAAGTTTATAAATAGGAATGAGTCGGTTGCTTTGTCCGCCTCCTGTTACGTCTTTGGCAATGTCTTTTCCCAACCAAAATTTGCGGGCTGCCGAATCTGCTCGGCTGCGTTGGTACTGTAAAATAGGCATGGACAAAGAAGGACGGTAAGGCATACCGCCTACTTGTTCAGAAATATTGTAGGTTTTATTTTTAGTGTCTATCTCTACACTTGTTTTGAGCTTAGAGTTAGGCAAATTGAGTAAAGGCGAACTTCTTTGGCGGTACGAAGGCGAATAATAGCCTGAATACGGATTACCCCGCCTGTCTTGTTGGTAAGTAGGCAAGGTTTGTGAAAAAGGAGGGTTTTTCGGCAAAGTAAACTTTGGCGGTGAGTCTAACAACGCTAAACGGTATTTGTGGTCTAACTGGTTGATAGTCTTGAACTTTTGCGGTGTAGGCGTAAAAGGTGCAGCCACAGCCACACCCACTACCCCCACAACGACTGTAGTGATAAAATAAAATAATGAATTCCTTGTCATACTGTAACAGTGAAACTGGATTGAAGTTGTTAAGTGGGCAGAGTGATGCACCTTATTCTACTACACAAAGCTATAAAGGTATTTTATAGGCAAAAAAACTATTTGCTCTGCACAATTTCCACTAAAAAAGATAGTTTTAGATAGAGTATTATCAATAACTTAAGGAGGGTTTAAAAATTAAGCATACAAAGTTAAAAAAAACTAAATGCAATACGAGTTTGGCGAAAAAAATGTAACAAGTTTTTTGAGAAAAACATACAACTAAGAATATACAGTAAAGATGCCATCTTTGGAAAGGCACAGCCTTTTAGAAGATGACATCTTTATTATAGAGTTTACAACAAAAAAATATTTACAGAAGCTACTGAATAACCACTACCAAATCATCTTGCTCCACCATACTACCTTTGTTCAGTACAATTTCTTGCACTTTACAATTTTTGGCTGCCGTAATGGTCGTTTCCATTTTCATGGCTTCTATCACAAACAAAGGTTGGTTTTGTTTTACACTGTCGCCTGCCTTCACAAAAACCTCTGCAATATGTCCTTGTAAGGGCGAAGGGATTTCGTTTTCGTTGCTACGGCTGGCTTTGCGGTTGCTTACTTGTGTAGTTTGGAACTTTTTATCTTTTACTCTCAAAATTCGGGTTTGTCCGTTTAGCTCAAAAGCTACCTTGCAAATGCCTTCTTTGTCGGGTTGTGTTTTGTATAAATATTTGATAATCAAACTTTTGCCCCTGTCTATGGTTATCATGGTTTCTTCGTTTTCTTTCAAACCATAGAAAAACGGCAACGTAGGCACATACATCAAATTGCCACCTTCGGCTCTGGCATTGTAGTAATCATCAAAAACCTTTGGATAAAATAAGTAGGACAACAAGTCTAAGTCGTCATAATATCTGGTATCATATTTTTCAACAAATTTTTTCCACTCCGCCTCAAAATCTATGGGTTTTAGGTGTTCGTTAGGCAAGTTGGTAAAAGGCTTGATGTCTTTCAAAATGATTTTCTGCAATTCCTTGGGAAAACCTCCTTCGGGTTGTCCTATATCACCTCTAAATAATTCGATGACACTTTCGGGGAAAGAAATTTGATGCCCTTTCTCCATAATGTCTTGCTCTGTCAAATTATTAGAAGTCATAAACAAAGCAAAATCCCCCACTACCTTAGAACTTGGCGTAACTTTGACTATATCGCCAAACATTTTGTTGGCAATGGCGTAATTTTTCTTGATTTGTTCAAATTTTTCACCCAAACCCAACGCCTCTGCTTGTGGACGCAAGTTAGAATATTGCCCTCCCGGTATTTCGTGTTCATACACATCTGTACTGCTGGCTTTGAGGTCTGCCTCAAACGGATAGTAATACTCCCGAATGTCCTCCCAATAGTTAGAAAATTCATTGAGTTTGTCCAAATCAATCTCGTTGGCTCTGGGGTGGTGTCCTTGCAACATAGCCACTAAGGAATTGTAGTTGGGTTGCGAAGTAAGCCCCGACATAGAGGCAATAGCCACGTCTATAATGTCCACTCCCGCCTCAATAGCCTTCAGATACGTGGCAGATTGTATGCCTGCGGTGTCGTGAGTGTGTAGATGAATAGGTACGTTTACGGTTTTTTTCAGTTCGGTAATCAATAGTTCGGCTGCGTAAGGTTTCAACAAACCTGTCATGTCTTTGATAGCCAAAATGTGCGTACCTGCATCTTCTAACTGTTTAGCCAAATCTAAGTAATATTGTAGGGTATATTTCGTATTGTTTTTGTCCAAAATATCTCCTGTATAGCAAATAGAGGCTTCGGCTAATGCGTTGGTTCTTTCTCTTACCGCCTTGATAGACACTTTCATTTGTTCTATCCAATTCAGTGAATCGAATATCCTGAAAATATCAATACCATTTTCCGCAGACTTTTCAATAAATTTTTCTACCAAATTATCTGGGTACGACTTGTAACCAACGGCATTTGCCCCTCGCAACAGCATTTGCAACAAAATATTCGGCATAGCTTTGCGGAATAATTGTAGGCGTTGCCAAGGGTTTTCGGTGAGGAAACGCAGACAAACATCAAACGTAGCACCGCCCCAACACTCCATAGAAAAGGTTTGAGGAATGTTTTTAGCATAACTTTCCGCCACTCTATACATATCTATAGTCCGCATACGAGTAGCCAACAGAGATTGGTGGGCATCTCTAAAAGTCGTGTCGGTGTAGTGAATACGTTGTTCTTGTTTGAGCCACTCTATAAAACCTTCACGTCCCAATTCGGTCAATAAGTCTTTTGTGCCTTTAGGATAATTTTGTGTTTTGTCAAATAAAGGCAATTTGGGATTTCTAAACTTCTTGTCTTTGTCTAATTTTTTTACGTCAGGATTTCCGTTCACAATCACATTTGCCAAATATTTGAGGCATAGCGTAGCACGGTTTCTGGTCGTTTCAAAATTCATCAGTTCGGGGTGCTTCTCTATAAAATCTACCGTAACTTTGCCCGCAATAAACGTAGGGTGTGCCAATACATTTCGCAAGAAACCTATGTTTGTTTTTACGCCTCTAATCCTAAACTCTTCCAAAGCTCTGTTCAGTCTTTCGCTGGCAGCTTGCAAACTTTTGCCAAAAGCCGATACTTTGACCAACATAGAGTCGAAAAAAGGCGAAATTTTTACCCCATCATAACAGTTGCCCTCGTCCAAACGAATCCCAAAACCTGCTGCGTTGCGGTACGTAATGACTGTGCCGTAGTCGGGTTTAAAGCCGTTTTTCGGGTCTTCAGTCGTTACACGACACTGAATAGCAAAACCGTCTGCGGTTACACTTTCTTGGTTCGTAATGCCTATTTCTTTGTCTGCCAATTTGTAGCCTTGTGCTATTAAGATTTGACAACGCACAATGTCTATGCCCGTAATTTCTTCGGTAATCGTATGTTCTACTTGTATGCGAGGATTGACTTCGATAAAGTAAATATTTTCTTCTTTATCTACTAAAAATTCTACTGTTCCTGCATTATTGTAATTTACTTTTTTGCAAATAGACAAGGCGTAGCCAAACAGCCTGTATTTGGTATGTTGCGACAAATTACTGGGGGCAACTTCCACAACTTTCTGAAAACGGCGTTGTACTGAACAATCCCTTTCGAATAAATGCACAATATTACCAAAATTGTCGCCTAAGATTTGTACTTCTATGTGTTTGGGCGACTCTATGAATTTTTCAATAAAAACCGTATCATCTCCAAAAGCCTTAGCAGCTTCGCCTTTTGCCTCTCTGAATCCTTTTTCTAACTCCACGTCATTGCGAACTACCCGCATACCACGACCTCCGCCCCCTGCCGATGCCTTCAACATGATAGGGTAGCCGATACGTTGGGCTTCTTTTTGGGCTATTTCAAAAGAAGTAAGGTCGACTTTGCTGTCTTCTATAATTGGTACGTTGGCTGCAATGGCTACGAGTTTGGAGGCTATTTTGTCGCCCAATTTCTGCATGGCTTCGGGGCTGGGGGCTATCAACGTGATGCCTTCTTCCCGACAACGGCGGGCAAACTGCACGTTTTCTGACAAAAAACCATACCCAGGGTGAATGGCATCTACACCATTGGCTTTGGCGGTGCGGATAATTTCCTCTATGTCCAAATAAGGTTTGAGGGCATCTTCCTCTGCCCCAATCTGATAGGCTTCGTCTGCCTTGTAACGGTGCAAAGAATAACGGTCTTCGTAAGTAAAAACGGCAACGGTTTTGATGTGAAGTTCGGAGGCTGCCCGAAAAACTCGAATGGCTATTTCGCCTCGATTAGCTACTAAAATCTTGTTGAACTGTTTGCGAGAACTCATTGGTTAAGTAGTTTACTGCAACGGAGTGCAAAGGTGAAAGTTTGAAACGTAGTCGGTGATTGTGGCACGCCACAAACGGCAAGTGTTGTGCAAGAAAGTTAGTGCTTTTTTGGGAGTTTGCAAGCAAAGTGAGAGGTTTATGTGGGGGAGTTGTTTGGGTGGGAAAACAAGATAATACCTGTAGAACGGACTTTAGTCCGTTTTAGTAATACAAATGCGGAGTTTTCCAGATAAAACAATTTTTTTATAAAAAATATCCCAAAACGGACTAAAGTCCGTTCTACAGTAGGCATACTCTTATTATTTACTCTCCCTTGATAGCTTTAATGACCTTCGGCACATTGTCCAAAAAGTTGTAACCTGAAATGTCTATACATAAACGGTTGCGGAGTTCGCCAATGAATTTACTTAAATTGTGCTTTAAATCTCTTTGACGAGTAAGTTCGTCTGTTAAATGTTCTATGCCTCTGCCCTTATCTAATCTTTCTTTGAGTTCTGTATTTAGTTCATTAATACGTTTATCTATTTCATCTTCGCAAGCATCAATAAAATCATTATCAAAAAACTTGTTGGTAATGTAGCACGCAATAAATTGTTTTTGGTTGTGCAAGGTTAAGATACTTTCCATTGCTACCCATGCAGATAACAAACTCTTTTCGGATATAATAGACACTGTAACCTCCGTATTCGCAATACTTTGGCGAATAAAATCTGAAATTTTGCTACCTGCTATCATTGCCTCCGAGTCTATGGTAACAGCTATACTTTCTTTTTCTAAGGCATTTTTGAGGTGGCGAGCTGCTTCTTTGTCGTTGTGATTATAGGAGATGAAGACTTTTTTGGGCATAGTTCCTTGTTTTATTAAGTTTATATTATCTCTTGCGATTGTAGATTGATTTTTACGAGTATTAAATTTCTTAACACATTCATCAAGATAAACTAAATTAGGGTTATTATTTGAGTTTAATACTATTATCATTCTCAATATTTGCATTAAGATATTTTGCTCTTCTTCACTGTATTGACTAAGATAATTGTTAAAAATATTAGTCCTTTCATGTATAGGTTTTCGTCCAAATTCATTCAATAAAAAAGATTGTATTTCTAAATAATGGCTGCTACTTGTATTTATCATATACGCTGTAATCTGTTCACTTGGTAACTTTCTTTTCAATTTTACCCATAAACGTACACAATTTGCTATTTTTTGTCTTTTTTGTCTTTTTTGTCTTTCTTCTTCTGTACGTATTTTTTCAATAGATGTAAAATCATGATATAACTCATTTGAAAGAAAATCTAAATAAATTTCTTTCGGCTTATCATCAATTTGCTTTGCATATTCACTCTCTAATATTTCAATCATTTCATCAAGAGTGATAGTAAGAAAATAGTCTGCCATATAAGCAGGATTTGAGAATAAAGATTTTTGCATAGTGATTAATGTGAGTTGTGAAATGCAACATATACTTTTATGAACTAACGTTTATTACACAAACTTAGTTAGGTGCAATATAATGTACTCTCAAAAAAACATGGTTCAAATGATTAAAGTCTTTATCTGTTGTAATTAAATCAGCATAAATATAGGCTGCTGTGGCAGCTATCCATATATCATGTTTACCCATTTTTATAGATGAGGTAGGTAGTTGTTTTGTAGGGTGTTTTCCGTTGCTGTACGCATCTATTTCTATATAATTTTGCAATAAACTATCATTAATACCCAGAATAGTAAGTTGTTGCATAATTTGCTCTAACTGTTGCATTTTCTTTTCTCCCCAAGCATTTTTTAGTCCAATAGCAAAAAGTTCTACTTTGGTAACAAAAGAAATAAATAATTGATTTTCAGGATTTAACAAGTCAAATTGCTGATTAATTTGCTGCCAAGTAGGAGAGTTGCGTATGGCATGAACAAGTACGTTGGTGTCTAAAACATACCTCATGTTATTTCGTGATTTGGCTAATAATATCTTCGGCTGTTTCAGGCACTTCCAAACGACCTATCACTAATGTTGGATTAAAATGATAATTTTTTATATCAATAACTTGTTGCTGTGAGTGTGTGAGGTCTGCTATACGGTTATTTATTTGTTGGTCTGCTGCCAACAAAGCTGTGTTTATCTTTTGTTGGTAGAGGTAAGCAAATTTTAATAAATGTTCAATTTTTTTTAATAACCTTTTGGCAAACCATTGCTGCCACAAAGGTAGCTGGGATAATTGGATTTTTGATGACAAACTTTTGTCTTGTAGTAAATCTTGTAATTGTTTGTGCTTGTTTTTGAAGTAAGTATAATTCATTGCATTGATGATTACTTCTTGCTCTATTTTTTTTCGCATATCTGTTGTAATCAATCTAAACAATAAATAAAAAGCCACCCACAAAATAAACAAAGCAATACTTGACTGTGCGGTAGTAAGTGCCTCACGCAAAGAAATGCCCAACGCAATGAGTTTGCTGTTGGCTTCATCTTGTTCTATGGTCAGAGTAGTATTCATTCATCCAAAGATACGTAATAAATACATTAAAAGCTGTTGAATAAATAAAATTTTCTAACAGCTTTTAAGATAATCACAACAAAAGCAAACTACTTTTCCGCCACTGCCCACCCAATTTCAGGTTTTACATATTGGTAGCAATACAATATTTTCTTAAAAATCTTA
>CANGYA010000055.1 GCA_947457925.1 Cytophagales bacterium
AAGCTCTATAAAGATGACATCTTTCTAAAAGATGTCATCTTTATAGAGCTTCTTGAAGACAATCAAACTTATTTCTTTGAAAAAAATTAGTTTCACTATAAGTTTTTAAAGCACGACCCTACAAAAGATTACACCTTTTTTGCCCATATAGCATTACTTGTTTAATACTATCAAATTGGTAAGGTTATTGATTAAACAAGAAAAAATCAACAACGACTTGTTATGAAAAAAAATCAACTGATACTTGTGTGCTTACTTTCCTTTGTTACCCGTATAGTTTTTGCTCAAAATACAGATAATGCAAACTGTAGAGGTGATATAAAAAACAGCCTGAAAGAAGGAAAATGGCAGTGTTTTAGTACAGAAGACAGATTATTAGAAGAAGGAACTTATCTGGGAGATAAGAAAAATGGTTTGTGGACACAGTACAATGCCGAAGGAATGGTGATACAAGCCATACAATACACAAACGATAAACCGAATGGCTATTGTAGAAAATATGATAATCGTAAATTGATTTATGAATGCTACTATAAAAATGGTGTAAAAGATGGTACAGAAACTGTCTTTTATTGGGACGAAACGATGCAGTTACAATACAAATACAAAGATGGAGAGTTGCACGATACCAATATGGAGTTTTTTGGAGATAACCAAACGGCTATCAGCCAAGAAATTAAGTGGGGGGAAAAACAAGGCGAAGGAAAGACTTTTTACAAAGGAGCTAAACAAGAACTTAATTATCATTATTTGAGTAATAAGTTAGAGGGGGAATGGACATTGGACTATGCCTCTGGTGTGCCTCAAATACGTGGTAGATTTAAAGATGATAGCCTCTATTATGATTGGTCTAAACTTGACGAACAAGGCAACCCCGCTTGGCAGGTATTTTTTAATAGAGGACTACCAGACTCTACTTGGAGGCGTTATGATGTATTTCCTAAGTATAGACAATTAGAGTTTTATGAAAAAGGAAAGTTAGTAAAAGTATCTGATTGGATTCATAACCAAAATAATAGTAAATTATTAGGCGGTAAATTAAAAAATGGCAACGGAGAAAGGTATTGGTATGATGAAAAATCTTGTTTGAAAGCCAAAGGAACTTATATTGGAGGCAAACTCAACGGCTTTTATTGGTTGTATGCAAACTGTAAGTTGCAAGAAATAGTCTTTTTTAGCTTTTCTAACAATGAATTGCATGGTGAATTTCAACGTAAGTACCCAGATGGTATGCCTGCTGTGGTTGGACATTTTAAGCACAATCAATTAGATAGTAGCTACACTCTTTTTTTCGATAATGGCAACAAAGCCCTACAAGGAGTCTATAAAAATAACCAAAAACAAGGCAAATGGATTACATATTATACTTCTGGGAAAATTTACCAACAAGAAAACTTTGAAAATAACCTGAAAAACGGCGAAGTAACTCTATTTTATGCAGACGGAACAACACCAATGGAAAAGTATATGTACCAAAATGACCTCAAAAATGGGCAAGCAACTACTTTTTATAACAATGGCAAACAATTTTCCGTAGGGCAATACGAACAAGATTTGGCAGTGGGGCAGTGGAGATTTTACGACAAAGACGGATTGTTAGAGGAAAATGGCAGCTTTGATGCTGGGTCAAAAACAGGAAAATGGGAAACTTTTTATCCTAAGCAAACTCTCAAAAGCAAAGGCAATTATGCCAATAACCAAATGGACAGTATTTGGAGTTTCTTTGATGAAAAAGGTAGGGTGGTAGAGGAAGAAATTTGGGACAATGGTAAATTAGTAGCTGCGAAACAGTATTTCTATAAAACTTTTGGTAAAGGTATTAAAGATACTCACCAACTTATCAATCAGGGTATTTATACAAAACACTACAATGCCAAAAAAACTAAAGTGATGGTAAAAGGTGGTGTGAAAGATGGCTTTTTTCAGGGTACATGGCGTTTTTATGACGAAGATGGTGCTTTAAGTGCAGAAGGAAACTATGAAAATGGATTGCGTCAGGGAGTTTGGAAATTTTATGAAAATGGAAAATTAGTAAAAGACGGTAATTTTGCCCAAGATGAACAAGTAGGCTGGTGGCGTTTTTATGATAAAAGTGGCAAAGTAGTACAAACTATTAATTTTGATTAGTTTTAAACTCAAAAAATATTTTAAAATCATGAAAAAGCTATTATTTTTTCTTATTTTACTTCTACATATAAAGGTTGTTGTTGCTCAAACAAATTTTGATAGTTTTTATGTAGGCACGCATCGACTTACGTTACAATGGCTCGACAAGGCTGCCAGTGGGAAAGCCGTAGTTACTAAAAATGCCAAAGGACAGTTGGAAATTAAAGGAGAACAAAGGAAGGGCGAAAAGGATTTTCTAACTATTGAGGGCATTATTACACCTTTGGGCGAAAGAGAATTTAGTTTTAGTGGTACGATTATCACTTGTGCCAACTATATTAACAACGGACAACCTTGTGAAAAGAAAGGCAACTATACTTTTAAAGCCACAGGTAAACGAAAATTTTGGCGTTTACAACAAATGGATAATTGTGAAGGAAACAGTGTGGTAGATTATGTAGATGTTTTCCTTTTAAAAATGTAGTGGAGTAAATTGAGGCAAAACTCCGCAAGGGCTTTAAACCCTTGTGGAGTGAGTTTTTTATAGATTTTTACCTAAAACTTGACTACTAATTTTCCAAATTGATTGCCTTGTTTCATTTCATCAAATGCGGATACAATTTGTTCAAAAGGGCGAATAGAGTCGACAATCGGAATAATTTTTTTGGAGGCAATGAATTTTACCATTTCATCAAATTCTACGTCATTGCCCATCGTAGTTCCCTGAATACGGAGTTGGTTGAAAAAAGCACGGTACAAGTCTATAGACGTAGGCAAACCTTGTGTAGCCCCATAAAATACAATTCTTCCCGCAGGACGCATCATTTTTATCAATAAATTGAAATTTTCGCCACCGCCACTATCTATTACTAAGTCAAATCCACCAGATTTTTCTAATAACTCTTTGTGCCAATCTGCTTGCGTGTAATTTGCCCCATCTACAGCCCCAATGTTTTTTGCTTTATTGAGTTTGTCTTCGCTGCTCGAAGTTACATAGACATTTGCTCCTGCTGCCAATGCAAATTGGAAAGCAAACAAAGCCACACCGCCACCAATGCCCGAAATTAGCACATTTTCGCCTCTGCGGATATGTCCATGCGTGAAAATAGCTCGGTAAGACGTAAGTCCCGCCAAAGGAATAGCTGCTGCTCTTTCATAGTTGAGGTGCGAAGGTTTTTCACTCAATCTGTCCACATTAACCAAGACATATTCTGCAAAAGTGCCTTGTGTGGGCATACCCAAAATATGATAGTTGTCATGCGACTGTACCGCAGGATTATTGCCCCAGTCATTATTAGGGTTAATAATTACGTCCTTGCCCAACCAGTATTCATTTTCTTTATCAGCTACTTGTTCTACAATACCGCAACCGTCTGAGCCTAAAGTGCAGTCAAACTGAATTTTTGGGTATTTGCCTTCTCTTATCCATTGGTCTCGATGATTTAGGGCTGCTGCTTTCATTTTCACCAATGCCTGACCAGATTTTACTAAGGGAACAGGTACGTCCACAATGGCAATACGTTCTTTGGGGGTATTTTTGATTTGTAGTGCTTTCATATTCTTTGGCAATAACTATTTTGCAAGGGCGAAAGTAATAAAGGTTATGAGTACCTACAATATTAAAAGAGTTTTTAGTATCTTTCTAATATCTATCTTAAATTTTTAGTACCTATGGAATTATTCAAACAATTAGCTATTCCTACTTTACTTGTTCATTTTTTATTAGTAGCTGTTTTTGCTCTACTAATAGGGCTGGCACAACGCCGAAAACTAACCACAGACCAAGAAGAAAGTTTTGGTACAGACCGTACTCACACCTTAATCGGCATTTTGGGTTTTATTACTTATCAGTTAGATACAAAAAATTTATTATTTTTTGGCGGTGGGGGCGTGCTTATAGCCTTTTTGTTGGGCTTGTACTACCTTAAAAAAACTCACGAAGAACGCCGTTATGGATTGACAGGTATATTAATAGGTATCATCACATATTGTCTTACACCTATTGTCATTTTGCAGCCTTATTGGTTTTCGTTGTTATTGTTAGTTATTTTGCTGGTGCTAATAGAAATTAAGCCAACTTTTGTGGCTTTTACGGCTAAAATAGGCGAAGATGAGTTTACGACCTTAGCCAAATTTATACTAATGGCAGGTGTAATTTTGCCTTTGCTGCCCAATCAGCCCATTTTTTCGTTCATAGATTTGCACCCCTACAAAGTTTGGCTGTCTGTGGTCATCATTTCGGGTATTTCCTACACAAGTTACCTGCTTAGAAAATTTGTGTTCAGGCACAGTGGTATCATCTTAACAGGGGCTTTGGGTGGTTTATACAGTAGCACCGCCACTACGGTAGTGATGGCGAGAAAAAGTGGTGAGAAGCCACAGGATGCCCTGCATTATGTTACTGGAATTTTGGCTGCCATAACGGTAATGTATATGCGGGTAGGCATTCTTTGTTTCTTAATCAATCTGCAATTAGCCTTGTATCTATTGCCTTATCTGTCCGTAATTATTGTGAGTTGTGGCGGATTAACAGCCTTTTTTGCTCACAAAGCCCTTCAAAAACCTTTGAATGATGACAACAAAGACATAGATACGAAAGAAAATCCGTTAGAAATCAAATTTGCCGTTTTATCAGCTATTTTGTTTATTACTTTTTCGGTCATTACACATTTTGCTGTAGCATATTACGGTAGTAGTGGGCTACGGTGGCTGTCTTGGTTGGCGGGTGTGGCAGACATAGACCCTTTTTTGCTCAATATTTTTCAGAATACGAATCAACTTCCCTTTGTCGTTATTGCGATTGCTGCCTTACAGTCTGTAGTAACCAACAATATTTTGAAAACAAGTTTGGCTCTATCTTTTGCTACGCCTACCATTCGCAAAACCTTGCTGGGGAGTTTGGGGGCAGTGATTGTGATTAATTTGTTGGTAGTGGGTGTATTGTATATTGTGGCATATTAAAAATTGGTAGTGCTTAAAAAGTGTTGATGGCATTTTAGACTTTCCAAGTCTTTAGGACTTGGAAAGTCTAAAGTGTCCCCTATACTTATTTTGGCACTAATTATTTTATTTCTTTGGTCAAAAAAACTAACTTTGATAGATGTCTATTTACCTATCTATTACACAATGTTAAAACGTATCCTATTTCTTTGTTTATTGTTGTCTGTTCTTCATGTTAAGGCACAAAAACTGCACGTTTTGGACAGTTTAGAAAAAGAATTATTTAAATATTCACGAGAAGATACCATAAAAGTACAACTACTCAACAAACTGTGTTGGGAAAATAGACTATTGAATTTTGCAAAGGCTGCCCATTTTGGTAAAAGAGGCTTGGCATTAGCAAAAAGATTGGACTACAAGGCAGGCATTATCAAAAGTTTAAGCTTTTTGGGGGTTACTTACATCAATGAAGGGAATCACCCCTTGGCACTGCAAAATTTTTTAGAAGCATTAGAATATGCTGAAAAAGATAGCAACTACGTAGAAATAGCCTACACCTATAATAACTTAGGAAAATTATACTATAATGAAAAAAATGCAAAATTGTATAAGCAATACTTTTCAAAAGCCTTAGAATATGCCCGCAAAACCAATAATCAAGATGTTTTGGCGTATTCTCTCCGCAATGTAGCCTTTGGCTATGAAGACGAAAAAGATTATCAAAAGGCATTGCAGTACCACTTAGAGGCACTTAGAATACGCGAAAATTTGCACGCAAGTACCTACCTTATTTCTGCTTTGCATCTTACAGGGGCTTGTTATACAGAGTTAGGAGATTTTAAAAATGCTTTTAACTGTTTCAATAGAGCCTTACAACTAACTACCGAAAGTAACACTATTTTGGATAGGGCAGATGTACTAAATGCCAAAGCAAGGGCTTTTTTGAAGATGAATAACTATGATTCCGCCTTGCGTTGTGTATCAGAAAGTTACCAAATAGCTCAACAAAAAAATGCTTGGGAATGGATAAAAATAGCTGCCGATATTTACTACAACATTTACTATACCCAAAAAGATTATAGCAAAGCCTTACAGTACCATGTCATTCGTTCTACTTACGAAGACAGTATTATGAATGAAGGGCGTATGATAAAAATTAAACAGTTGGTATTGAAACATGAATTTGAAGAAAAAGAAAGAGAAAGAGCTATAATAGATGAAAAAAAAGATATTTTACAAACAGAGAAACTGAAAAGAGTACAATTATATTTGGCAATAGTTTTGGTGGCTTTAGTAGCCTCTGTATTAGTAGGCTATTTATTGTTAAGAGCCAAAAGACAACAAGAAGCCAGCAATTTGATATTAACCGAAAAAAATCAACAGATAGCAGTCCAAGCCCATGAATTAACCCTACAAGCCGAACAGCTCAAAGAACTCAATAGTATCAAAAACAAATTGTTTTCTATCATTTCGCACGACTTACGAAGTCCGTTTTCTGCGTTGGCAGGTGCATTGCCTTTGTTGGAAACAGGTGAATTTACACCCGAAGAAACTTCGCTGATTCTTTCAGACATTAAACGCATGACTGAAAATGCCTCTGAAATGTTGGAAAATCTGTTGCAATGGGCAAGGTCGCAAATGAATACTGTGCGAATTACTCCTGAACAGTTGTCTGTGTGGCATTTGGCACAACAGAAAGTAGGGCTTTACAACGAAATAGCCAAGCAAAAAAATATTATGATTATTAACAATGCACTGCCCGCAGCTACGGCGTATGCAGACCGCAATCATGTCTTGTTGATACTTCGTAATTTGATAGGCAATGCTATTAAATTTACACCCGAAGGAGGTAAAATTTTTATAGGGACAAACTTACAAAAAGAAGCTAATCTTTTGATTATCAGCGTAAAAGATACAGGTGTAGGCATGACAGAAACTACACGCAGAAAGATTTTTGAGTCAGACGAACTGTTTACTACACAAGGTACAGCAGGCGAAAAAGGAACAGGTTTAGGGCTAATGCTATGCAAAGAATTTGTAGAAAAAAATGGCGGTAAAATATGGGTAGAAAGTGAATTAGGGATAGGTACAACCTTTAGTTTTTCATTACCTACCAAACCAGCACAATAGGGTAGGAGAGGGGCATACAGATAGTAAACTGAATTTATTTGCTCTTTCACTTTCAAAAGTCAAGAATTTCTCTTTTTTTGGAATGGATTTAACCAAAACCAAAACTATGAGCTTTCAAGTTCTTATTCACAAGACATCAGATTTTGTGTCTTCGCAAGAAGTTCACAATTACCAATCGGCTATTAATCAAGCCTATACAGATTTAGCCCAACACACAGGCAAAGGCAATGACTTTTTGGGTTGGCAAACTTTGCCTTCTGCCACTCCCGATAGTTTTTTGACAGAAATAGAAGCCGTAGCAGCCAAAATTCGTCAAAATTCGGAAATATTAGTTGTAATTGGCATTGGCGGTTCGTATTTAGGAGCAAAGGCTGTGATTGATGCCCTTTCGCACCATTTTTCGGCAAGTTTGAGTGCTGCCCAACGCAAAGCCCCTTTGGTCGTTTTTGCAGGCAATAATATTTGTGCAGATTATCACGCCGATTTGTTCAATTTGTTAGAGGGCAAAGACTATTCTGTTGCCGTTATTTCTAAGTCGGGTACGACAACAGAGCCTGCCATTGCATTTCGTTTGTTCAAACAACATTTGGAAAGTAAATATGGCAAAGCAGGGGCAAAAGAACGGATTATTGCGGTTACAGACCCCAAAAGTGGTGCTTTACGCCAATTAGCCACAACGGAAGGGTACACGACTTTTAGTATTCCGCCAGATGTGGGAGGTCGTTTTTCGGTGCTTACAGCCGTTGGTTTGCTGCCTATTGCTGCCGCAGGTTTTGATATTAGACAATTAATGGCAGGGGCAAAGGACATGGAAAATGTAGGCAATGGCGATACTACAATCGGAAAAAATCCTATTTCTACCTACGTGGCTGTTCGCAATGCACTATATAAAAAAGGTCGTTACATAGAAATTTTAGCCAATTACCACCCTCGTTTGCAGTATTTGGGCGAATGGTGGAAGCAATTATATGGCGAAAGTGAAGGCAAAGAACACAAAGGTATCTTTCCTGCCAGCGTAAATTTCTCTTGTGATTTGCACTCTATGGGGCAGTTGATACAAGATGGAGAAAGAAATATTTACGAAACCGTTATTTCTGTTGCCAAAACCAAGCAACAAATCAATATCCCGAATGATGCGGATAATTTAGATAAATTAAATTTTTTGGCAGGAAAAACCTTGCAAGAAGTCAATAAAATGGCAGAAAAAGGTACTCTCATTGCCCATGTAGCAGGCAAAGTGCCGAATGTATTGATAGAAATAGACAGTATTACTGCGTATAGTTTGGGGCAGTTGATTTACTTTTTCGAGAAGGCTTGTGCTGTTTCGGGCTATGTCTTAGGCGTAAATCCGTTTGACCAACCCGGGGTAGAGGCGTATAAAACGAATATGTATGCTTTATTAGGCAAGGCTGGTTTTGAGGAATTGGCAAAGGAGATTCGGGCAAAACTGTAAATAGTTTTTCAGTTAAACATTATTAAGTTCAGTAGCATAGACTTTAGTCTGTGTACTAATTATTTGATTAGCAATGTATTATTTGCACAGACTAAAGTCTATGCTACTGAACTTAATAATCTCCATTTATCGTACCCTTACCTTAAAATACCCTGTAACGTGCTTTTCTCTGTAGTTGGCTGTTTCTGGATAGTCAAGCCCTTTCTTATCAAAGTTTACAGCCCAATAGTCTATTTTGGCTTCCATAGTTTTACCATCCCATGCTAAAACTTCTATATTACCAGACTGCTCGTTAGTTAAATAATCATTACGGCTCTCCCAATTATATTTTAAATTTGGACGAAAAGAAACTGCTGATATAAAACGACTTAAAAATGTTAGGGGATATTGATGTCCTATCTTGATACTATCTAAAGGAATATAATGTGAAATCCTTATGGCAAAACCTTTATCTGTAGTTGCCAACGTGTCAGAAGCTATGACACAACCATTAGCATCTAAGTAACCAATACCAATATTTGTGAAATAGTGTGTTTCATTATCCACAACAAATTTTACAATGCCTTTGGTAGGTTTATATTCTAATTCTTCTTTGGAGCATTGGCAGAAAAAGAATAGGAACAATAAAGAAGTAAATTTTATGGGGCTTTTCATTGAGAGAAATGTGATAGAAAATTAGAATTAAATCACCTATATAAAAGTCTTGAACTTTTATATAGGTAAAAATTATTAAAGAGAGTTTTTACCACCAAGCATTTTCTCTGTATCTACCCCCAAAATTAGTATGAAGTGGGTCTTTTACAAAACTTTCATAGGTACAGCCTTCAGAATCTATTATTGCAAAGTCTAAGCCTCCCCAAGTCCACCCCTGTAGAAGGGCTTGTGATAAATCCCCACCATCTTCACGATAAATAGAAGGGGAATAATAAACTCCTTTGTCAAAAAACTGATTATTATTATAAACAGTAGTGCCAGCATTAAGATTTGTAATTGTTTTCACACGATTTTCGCCTGCTGGTTGCCAGCTATGTAGCCGTTGCTCCAATATTCTAACTTCAGCTTGGTTTGTGATACATAAGAACTGTACGCAAACCAATTATCACGATAAAACGCCATCTCATACACAATCTTACGTCTGCTACCTGCATCACCATTTACTCTATATGCTCTTTGGTAACGGGCATCTATCGTATTAGGATAGAAACGAGTCAGTTGTGTTTGTTTGCTATTTTTCAAATTCCAAGGGCTATTTGGCAAGCCTACTTGCTTCGGTCTATATTCATATTTTAAGGGAATAGCAGCAGGATTTGTTTTAATACTTGCCAGCAATTTTTCATCTCCATTAGGAATAAAATACTTGAAACCATCAGCCGCGTAACAAACCAATGTATCGCCTACTTGTATTTCTCCTTTTTCGTTTAAAATATCTGCATAACCCACAGGAAAATCGGATAAGTTAAAACCGTTTTCTTCTGTATTTATCTTGTATTGATAGAGAGATTTGTAGCCAGCTTGATGCTGAAACTTAAGCATACTTGCTAGGGCTTGTTTTTGGGCAAAACGGGTGGCTTGTAAAAAATCAAACGAATTTTTGAATACCAATCTGCCGTTTTTTGCCTGAAAAGCAGGCATTATGGTTTTTTCGTTTACGTCCCAGCTAAAAAATTTATCAGCCTTTTTAGTGTTTGCTGTTTCAATCCCCTTGCTTACTTCGTTTACAGTACCGTCTTTACAGGCACTTGTAAATAGTGTTACTATACCCGCCAAAATTAGACTTGCGACTTACAAAATACAGAGTTAAAAATAGTTTTCATAATAAAAAAGTAGTTATCTCTATTTGGTTTTATTTGTGTGAACAACTACGCTGCAAACCTATACAGATTTTTTAGGTAAAAAAATTATTTGGTAAAAATTAACAAATTCTCATTAATTTTAGGATTTTAAATAGTTATATTAATATATGTTTTTCTAAAAATGTTTTAAATGTTTTTTTAGTATAAAGACTTAATAAATAGGTTTTTAGGTGTAAGATGACTTTCTTACAGGACGGCTGTTTACAATTCATACTGTCTAAGACCGTTTAAATTTTTTCAGTTGGCTTGTTGTATATATTACCTCTATGTTAATTTTTTAACTATAGTGATTATTCTGCTAAAAATATTAGAAAGAAAGTAGGTTTTATGTAATTTTGCGGTTGATTCTGTTAAAATACATACCCAAAACTATGGCTGACTCCTTACAAAACGAAGATATTAACGCCTCACTGCCCAACAATACGACAGCTATTGTTGAAAATCAAACAGTGATTACGCCTGCTTTCACTTATATCAACAGAGAAATCAGTTGGTTGGCTTTTAACCATCGAGTGTTGCAGGAGGCTATGGATACTTCCGTTCCTATTTATGAAAGATTTAAGTTTTTGGCGATTTATTCCAATAATTTAGGCGAGTTTTTTAGGGTACGAGTGGCTTCGCTGCGGGGCTTGTCTGTCCTGAAAAAGAAAATGAAACGCCGTTTGGAGTTTAAGCCCAAACAAATTCTCAAAAAAGTTCATAAAATAGTACAGAAACATAGGGTAGAGTACAATATTATTTTTCAAAATTTAATACAAGAACTTAAACAACACAATGTCTATTTGGTCAATGAAACTGAACTAAGTCTTGAGCAAAAAGAATATGTGTATGATTATTTTCAAAGAGAAGTCATGCCTTTACTCAATCCTACATTTTTGCAGGAAGACGTAGGTCCCGTTTTTTTACAAAATGATTTTATTTATTTAGTAAGTAGGTTCAAGGACAACGAAGGCGACTATGTATATTGTTTGATAGAAATTCCGAATGTTACCAGTCGTTTTTTGGTTTTGCCGAAGCAAGACGACAAGCATTTTATTATGATGTTAGATGATATTATTCGTCTTTTTGCCGATGAATTGTTCCCCAAAGTAGAATTAGAAGAATTTTATTCTATCAAGATTACAAGAGATGGCGAATTGCATATTTTTGATGAACATACAGGAAATTTAGTAGAAAAAATCAAGAAAAGCTTAGCAAAACGGAATATGGGTGTGCCGTCAAGATTCTTATACGACTCTCGTATGCCCGAAGATTTTTTGCGATACATCAAGAAAGTTTTGGCTTTGTCCGAAGATGATTTAGTGGAAGGTGGTCGTTATCAGAACTTTAAGGATTTCATGAACTTCCCCAATCCGATTGCCCCAAAGTTGGAATACAAGCCCATGTATCCGCAAAAAGTAGATGAGCTGGAAAAGTATTCTTCTATGTTTGAGGCACTAAAAGAAAAAGATTGGTTGTTTCATTACCCTTACCAAGAATATGAATATTTTGATAAATTTTTGTGGGAGGCAGCCTATGATCCTCACGTTTCCAAAATTAGAATTACCATTTATAGGGTTGCGTCCAGTTCCAAAACCATGAATGCCCTCATTGCTGCTGCTCGCAACGGCAAAGAAGTAAACGTATTTATGGAAGTGAAGGCACGTTTTGACGAGGAAAACAACTTGTATTGGTCTAATGAATTGCTAAAAGCTGGGGCTAAAGTGCTATACAGTTTGCCCGGTATTAAGGTACACTCCAAAATTTGTTTGGTAAGTAGAAAAGAAGGAGATACGCAAGTGCGTTATGGTTTTTTCAGTACGGGGAACTTCAACGAAAAAACGGCAAAACTCTACACAGATATAGCCGTTTTGACCAAAGACAATACGCTAACCGAAGAATTAGTGGATTTATTTGAGTTTCTCCGCCGTAAAAAAGATACAATTTCTGCCAAAGAACTACTCATAGCACCTGCAAATATGCGAAGCCGTTTTGTAGAACTGATTGATTTTGAGATAGATGAAGCCAAACAAGGACGACCCGCCAAAATTATTGTCAAAATGAATAGCTTGGAAGACAAGGACATGATTAACAAGTTGTATGAAGCAAATAATGCAGGTGTAGAAATTAAAATGGTGATTCGGGGCATTTGTTGTTTGGAAACAGGGGTGGACGGACAAAGTGAAAATATAGAAGTGGTGAGTATTGTAGATAGATTTTTGGAACATTCACGCATTTTTATTTTTCATCATGCAGGCGAAGAATTGGTTTTTGCGTCTTCTGCCGATTGGATGACCCGCAATTTGAGTTTTAGAGTAGAGGTAGCTTTTCCGATTAAAGACCCTGTTTTGAAACAAGAAGTCATTGATATTGTAAATATTCAGCTACAAGACAACCAAAAGGCTCGTATGATTAACCGCAATCAAAGCAACAAATATGTAGCTGCCAAAAAAGGTATGCCGAAAATACGTTCACAATACAAAGTGTATGAATATTTGCGGAAAAGGTCGTTTACATCAAGAGAAACTTTGGAGTAAAAATATAAATTCATATTCTGTGCAAAGGTGTTATCTTTTCAAAAGATGACACCTTTGCACTATATATTTACACTCCTCAATACTTTGACTAAAAATAGTTTCAACTAATTTTGTTGAGCAACGTACTAAGTTTTATATTGCTTTTTTACTCCTCAAAAAATATGTCTGTATCTCTTAAAAAAGGTGCTTCGGTTAATTTATCGAAAAAAGAACCTTCACTCAAAAAAGTGCTTATAGGCTTGGGCTGGGAAATCAAGACAGGCAACCAATTAGATTTAGATGCCTCTGTTTTTATGCTTAATGCACAAGGCAAAGCCCCTGCCGATGAATATTTTGTGTTTTACAACAACCTCAAATCTCCTGACGGAGCTGTGCAGCACACTGGCGACAACAGGTCTGGCGTAGGTGATGATGACGATGAAATGGTCTTGGCACACCTGCCTCTTATCAATGATACGGTTACAGATGTGGTCGTGGTGGTGAGTATTCACGATGCAATGACACGTGGGCATCATTTTGGTTTGCTTACAGAAGCCTATATCAGATTAGTAGATGTCGACCAAAACAAAGAGATTTTGCGTTATGACCTTGACGCAGAGTTTAGTGGCTATTCAGATGTAGAATTTGGCAGGCTACAGCGTATTGCTGGTGAGTGGTATTTCAAAGCCACAGGGATAGGTTCAAAAGAGGGTTTACAAGGTTATGTAGATAAATATTTGTAAATCAATATTTTGTATTTGATTAGTAAGAATATGTGAGGAACATATTAGTTGAAACTTTCTAAGTTTTAGAACTTAGAAAGTTTTTTAGTTGAAAAGTAGGTAAGACCAATAGAATACTTGCGGTTTTATTACTCTCTTTACATATTCTTATATAGTTTTGCAAAAACATACTCTATTTAAACATGAAAAAACTCTTTTATTTGTGCTTTTTCGGTCTTTTGACCATGACAGCTTGGGGGCAAGACAAACCCGAAAAGGTGATTAAGATGACTCCCACAGATAGTATTGTACCCAAAGTAAAAAATGAACAAGCTCCGCTGCCACAAGTGGAAAATAGACGCATTGCGGGGGGGGCTTTCTTCCTTACTTTCTGGGGAAATAGACTAATGGCAGAAGTTGCACCACAGTTTTTATACAAAATCAATACCCGTACACATATAGGCATAGGAAGTACCGTAGGTTATTTGCGAGCAGACGTAAACGGTGGCACTTATGAACATAACTACTATGCACTTAGAGGGATTTTGCGTTTTATGGTGTTTGAAAACATCTATTTACATGGGGAGTATGAAATGATAAACGGACTGAAGTACAACGTCATTTCGCCTTTAATACAAAGAGATTGGATGCCGAGTTTGTTGGTGGGTGCTACGTATCGCAGCCAAATGTCGCACCAAGCCTTTTCTACTTTGTCTGTTTTCTATAATGCTTTGTACCAATCAAGTGGCTTGCGGATAGTCTATGGAAGCCCTTTGGTAATTCGTGTAGGTTTTGAATATGAATGGTAATACTCAATGTACAATTATTAATTAGTAAATTTTTAATTAAAAAACTTGCATTAATTTTTGTTTACTACTCAATAGAATTTTAACCAAGTACCTAACACATAGTTCTCTAAACTATCAGTTAGGTACTTAGTCTATAACAATGCCTATAACCAACATATCATCTATTTGTTTATGTGTATTCATCCATTCTGTAATGGTTACAACTATCTGTCCGTATTGGCTTTCTGTTTCTTGGGTGTAAATAGTTTGTAACAAATCACGTAGCCGTCTGGTCTTAAACCTCTCTTTTTTCTCTCCACCAAACTGGTCTTTGTAGCCGTCTGTAAAGAGATACAACATTATAGGTTGTTGAATATTGATGGTATGTTTAGTGAAAGTTCTTTCTTTCTCAATTTCTCCCCCAATAGAAAATCTATCAGCCTCTAAAGTATGTAGCAAGTGATTTTGAAAATACACTACTTCGTTTTTTGCTCCTGCATACTCTACTATTTTTTTGGCATCATTGACAACACACAATGCAATATCTAAACCATCTCTGATATGCGAATGAACATCTTGCTTTAATACCTTAATTACTTCTTTATGAAGTAGTTGTAAAACTTTATCTGGGCTTAAAATCTCTTTTTCTACCACAATATTAGACAATATGGCGTGTGTAATGAGGGTCATAAAAGCCCCCGGTACACCATGCCCCGTACAGTCTATAGCTGCTATTACTTTGTATTGATTGACAGCGTATATCCAATAAAAATCTCCACTTACAATATCTTTGGGTTGATAAAAGACAAAACTTTTGGGGAACAATTCAGTCATCTGTTCTTTGGTAGGCAACAATGCTTGTTGAATCCGTTTGGCATAGTTGATACTGGACTGAATATTTTGGTTTTTTACTTGTAGTTCTTTAGTTCTTTCTTCTACTTTTTTCTCCAACATCAAGTTCATGTTCAACAGTTCTACTGTTTTTTCCTCCAATGCCTTTTCCTTATAATAGCTTTTGATGCCCTCTTCTATAGTAAGTAAAAGGTCATTTTTTTCCCAAGGCTTAGTGAGATAACGGTACAAATTGGCATGATTAACGGCATTGGTAATGCCTTCTAAGTTAGCCTGCCCTGTCAAAAGAATTTTAACAATATGTGGGGCTGTTTGGTGCAAAGCAATCAAGAAGTCATCTCCTTTCATTTTGGGCATCAGATAATCACTAATAACCAAAAGTACGTCATAGCCGTCTATAGCCAAATCACTATAAACGTCCAACGCATCATCGCCACTTTCTGCTGTTTCAATCAAATATTTATCGCCAAAATAACCTCGTAGCTCGGCTTTGAGGCTATCCAACACTATTTTCTCGTCATCTACGCAGAGTATGACTGGCTTTTTATTCATAATAGCTTTATGTAAAATGTATAAGTTTTAAGGTAAAGTCAAAACACTGTGTAAAAGTAAATTTAAATCTATTTTTTACCACAACCAAATTTTAAGATAAGGCTTTCTTTACTGCATTGACTAAATCTTGTTCTTTCCAAGGTTTAGATAAACAACACAACAAATTGGCATTCGCCATTGCGTTTTTAATAGCTTTGTCATCTGCCTGCCCTGTGAGCATTATTTTTACGATTCGGGGGAATTTTTTGTGTGCAGCTATCAAAAATTCATCTCCTCGCATTTGGGGCATCAACCAATCAGAAATAATTACCAATACGTCTGTGCCGTCGCCTTGCAACTCTTCAATAATTTCTAAGGCATCTAAGCCACTTTGGGCTGTTTCCAAAATGTATTTATTCCCAAAATTATTTTTTAGTTGTGTCTTTACACTGTCTAAAATAATTTTTTCGTCATCTACACAAAGTATAACATTGTTTTTCATAAAATTGTGTTTAATTTTTAAGTATAAAACTCTAACAAAAGTGAAATTTTTTGAACCAATATAGATTGGTTTTCATAATTTTCCTAACTTTTGAAACAAAATTTATTGTATGAAGATAATCACTTACAACGTAAATGGAATTAGGGCTGCTGTCAAGAAAGATTTGACAGCTTGGTTAGCTGCACAAAATGCAGATGTTGTGTGCTTTCAAGAAATCAAAGCCGTAACTTCGCAAATTCCTTTAGAACTATTTGCTGCTATGGGTTACACGCATTACGGCATTCATTCGGCACAAAAAGCTGGCTATAGTGGTGTGGCTATTTTTAGCAAAACAGCCCCCAAACACATAGAAATAGGCTGCGGAATAGATAAATACGACCAAGAAGGACGAGTAATTCGGGCAGACTTTGATGATTTATCTGTGATGTCTGTCTATATGCCATCAGGCACTTCTGGCGAAGTACGGCAGCAATTTAAGTACGAATGGTTAGAAGATTTTTATGTTTATCTCCAAGAGTTGAGAAAAGAACACCCTCGTTTAGTCATTGTCGGAGATTACAACATAGCTCACCAAGAAATGGACATTCATAACCCCAAAAGCAATAAAAATTCATCAGGATTTTTGCCTGCGGAAAGAGAATGGCTCACAAAATTTTATGCCAATGGTTTTGTGGATACTTTTAGGCATTTGCAACCACACGCACAAGAATATACTTGGTGGAGTTCTCGGAGCAATGCCAGAGAAAAAAATTTGGGTTGGCGAATAGACTACATGGCGGTTACTTCGCCTTTGGTAGAGGCTTTGAGCAATGTAACAATTCATGCCGATGCCGTACATTCCGACCATTGCCCTATGAGTTTAGAAATAGCAGATTAGTTGCATTCTGTAAAATTAAATTGGTCTTAATAATTAATTACTTGCATTTTATTTATTTTTTGTGTATGAAAAAAGCAATTCTATCTGGTTGGTATTTCTTTTATGCTATATGGACTCTGTTCAACTTTACATGTCTCATGTTGTTCTCCGTCCCTATTGTTGTCTTCTGCATTATGATAGATGAAAAAATAGGAGGGCGTATTGGTTTTGTTATTCTGGAAATTTGGGCAAGGCTGTTCAGTGGGCTAAGTGGCATTTTTTACAAAACCATTGGCAGAGCAAATATACCCCCTTCACAAGCCTGTATCTATGTTGCCAATCACGTTTCTTACTTAGATTCTCCCGCCATGGTGGTTGCCATTCCGCAACAGTGCAGACCTTTGGGCAAAAAAGAAATTTTATCTTATCCTATTTTTGGCTTCATGTTTCGATACATTGGCGTAACTGTGGACAGGTCAAACCCTAAAAGTAGGAGAGATAGTTTGGAGGTCATCAAAGGAAAACTAATGAAGGGCATCAATATCATGTTTTTTCCCGAAGGCACAATGAATAAGACAGACAACTGGCTCATTCCTTTTAAAGATGGGGCTTTTCGATTGGCAGTAGAAACAGCCACGCCTATAGTGCCTATGGCGATTCACAATTCACGCAACCTGTTGCCGCGCGGCAGTGGGGAATTGAAAAGTGGTGTGATTACGATTGAGTACGGAAAGCCTATTTACCCAGAAGGGAAAGACATCAATACTGTAAAATCAGAGGCGTATCAAGCCATTTACACTATGCTTGAAAATAGAAAATAGATTGGAGATTATTAAGATTTTGTAACATAGACTTTAGTCTGTGAAATAATTACTTGATTAGCAATGTATTACAGGCATAGACTAAAGTCTATGCTACAGACCTTAATAACCTCCATTATATAATTTTTTAGAGATGTAATTTTTTTAAAACATTACATCTCTAAAAATAGTTGTAAATAATTAAGCTATTGTTGATTATGCCTTCACAAGTTCTACAGGCAATAAACCATTGACTCTGAATGTCTTATTAGTTTTTACTTCTACACAACGGAAGTATTTTCTTAGTTTTTCGCCTTTCCTAAAAACCCTTCCATCTTCTACCTTAAACAAGGCGTTATCGGGCAGATCTGCCAAATATTTAGTCGTATTTTCGGGGTGCTTGTTGTAACTCTGCAAGGTTTTCATCAATTCTTCATCTCGGCAGGTGGCAGCAGCAGGATTTGCCATATACGCCAACAATGCCTCGTGGATGGGCATCGGAAAAATACGTAGCTCAAAAAAAGGCTTGATAATTTCTTTGTAATAACCCTTCCACTCTTTGCCATGTGGCAGCACTGTATTTTTGTACTTTTCCCATGTAAGCAAATGAGCAAATTCATGGATAAAAGTAATTAAAAAAGCATATTGATTGAGGTCGCCATTAATTGTAATTTCATGCCCTCTGTCGCCAAAAGGTGGGCGGTAAGTGCCTTGCACACTCTTGCGTTTGGGCGTGATACGCACTGCTATATGATACTTCACTATCCAATTAGCTACCCAATGCACCGATTTTTCGGGTAAATATTTACGCAAGGTAACAGTTATAGCTTCTATGGCTTGTTGGTCGTGGCTGGTCTTCATAGTTTTAACAGGCTTAAAGGCAATAAACGAATTATCGAAAGTAAAGTTTTACAAATTTATAAAATGCACCTTGTATAAACCAACGAATAGAGAGAGGTTTTTAAAAATTGATGAAAAATGATTTGTTCAAATACAGTCATGTGTCTTTTTTTTTACCTTTGGCAAAATCTCAATAAACATGATTAAACAACTGCTTTGTGCTGCTTTGATGACAATAAGTATCGGCACTTTTGCACAACAAAAACCCCAACACAACAACATTAAGTTTGTTGAATACGACTTGCCAAATGGCTTGCACGTCATTTTGCACCAAGACAACAGTGTGCCTATAGTGGCTACTACAGTCTTGTACCATGTAGGTTCTAAAGACGAAAAGGCTGACCGTACAGGTTTTGCCCATTTCTTTGAACACTTGTTGTTTGAAGGTTCTGCGAATATTGGTAGAGGTGAATTTGACAAATATTTAGACGAAGCAGGGGGTACAAACAATGCAAATACGTGGTATGACCGTACTTTTTACTACGAAATTGTGCCTTCTAACCAATTAGCCCTTACTTTGTGGTTGGAGTCTGAAAGAATGTTGCACGCCAAAGTAGAGAACAAAGGCATAGAAACACAAAGACAAGTAGTAAAAGAAGAAAGACGTTTGCGTGTGGACAACCAACCGTATGGCAGATTATTGGAAGAAACCATGAAATTGGCTTATATGACACACCCTTACAAGTCGTCTGTGATTGGTTCAATGGAGCATTTGGACGCAGCCCAAGAGGAGGACTACAAGACTTTTTACAAAACTTTTTATGTGCCTAACAACGCCACTTTGTCTATTGCGGGGGATATTCAGATAGAAGAAGCCAAAAAAATGATAGAAAAATACTTTGCGGGTATTCCTAAAGGCAACCCTGTGCCACGCAACAACCAAAAAGAACCCGAACAGAAAGCAGAGGTAAGAGGGACAACGCATGACAATATTCAGTTGCCTGCCGTTGTGCATGCCTTTAAAGTACCAGCTATCAACAAAGCTGATTTTTATGCGGTAAATATGATGTTCAAGGTGCTTTCTGATGGTAAAAGTTCAAGATTGAACAAAAACGTGAAGGATTTGCAGCAAAAAGCCCTTAATATTTCTTCTTTTCCCTTGAACTTAGAAGATGACCCCAGCGTAGCCATTGCCTATGGTATTGCTAATCAAGGTGTTACTCCCGAAGATTTGGAAGCAGCCATGCAAGCCGAATATGACAAGTTGAGCAGTGAATTAATTACAGAGGAGGAGTTTCAGAAACTTCGCAACCAAGTGGAAAATGACTTTGTATCTGCCAACAACAATATTGCTAACATAGCCGAAAATTTGGCGAACTATCATGCGTACTATGGCAAAGCCAATTTGGTAAACACAGAAATAGACGAATACATGAAAGTAACCCGTGAAGATATTTTGAGAGTTGCCAAAAAATATTTGGCTAAAACGAATCGTACTGCCTTGTTTTATTTGCCAAAGGCTAAGTAATTTATTTTTTAGTTAATTTTTTTATACGTAAATAAGGTCATTTACTGTAGAACGGAATTTAGTCCGTTTTGGAATTGCCTTAAACGGACTAAAGTCCGTTCTACAGTAAAAATTGTTTGCTAAAAATTTGGAACATACCTACAAGTATGTATATATTTGCACAGTCATTCAGCTATGATGGATACACGCAGCCAAATCTTACAAAAAAACTTTGAAGCCATTTGTATAAATGGTTTTCAAGCTACTCGCACAGACAAAGTAATAAGCACTTTGGGTATTACCAAAGGTGCATTTTATCACTATTTCCCAGACAAAACCAGCATGGGGTATGCCATTGTAGAAGAAATATTGTACCCAATGTATGTGAATAATTGGCTACACTTGAAAACGTACAAAGGTAATCCGATAGACGGAATTTTGGCGAGTTTGCAGTTGATTAGTGGCTATTGTAATGAAGAAAATGTAGCTTTTGGTTGTCCTTTGAACAATTTAGTGCAAGAAATGTCGCCTTTAGACGAGGGGTTTAGGCTCAAATTGCAAAAAATTATAGCTACCAAAAAGACTATTATTAGTGAGGCTTTGTTGAAAGGGCAGGAGCAAGGACAAGTAAATCCAACTCTACAAGCAGATGAAATAGCCTATTTTATTTTGTCGGCATTAGAAGGCAGTTTTAGTATTGCCAAAGTAGCAAAAAGTAAAACCGTTTTTGATAAGAGTATGAAAACATTGATGGAATTTTTAAAAACTTTAAAAGTATAATAGACATTATTCTGTAGCATAGACTTTAGTCTGTGCAATAATTATTCTGTAGCATAGACTTTAGTCTGTGCAATAAGTATTTGATTTTCAATAGATTAAATACACAGACTAAAGTCTATGTTATAAATTTTAATCATCTTGAATTAGCTTACTGAAATTCTTGTATTTTTGGTACTAATGCTCAAAAGTATAAATTTTACAATTAACAGGGTGTTAAAACCCTATTTTTACAAATAAAAACATACCTACAAGTATGTATTTTTTTAATTAATCATTTACTTTAAATCATCAAATCGTATGTACGTAATCACAGGTGCAACAGGCAACACAGGCAATGAAATTGCAGAGGCTTTATTGAAAGCTGGTAAATCCGTAACAGTTGTAGGCAGAAGTGTCGATAAACTGCAAAAGTTTGTTTCGCAAGGGGCTAAGGCTGCCATAGGCGACTTAGAAGATGTGGATTTCTTAACAAAAACTTTTAAGGGAGCTACGGCTGTGTATGCCATGATACCGCCAAAATGGGATTTAACAACAGAGTGGCGTGCTTACCAACGTGTGGTGGCTACTGCACTTACGCAGGCTATTCAGACATCTGGCGTAAAAAATGTAGTGGTTTTGAGTTCTAATGGTGCGCATCTGCCCGAAGGTGCAGGCCCCGTAACGGGTTTATATGAGTTTGAGCAACAACTCAAACAAGTGGCGGGTTTAAATATCATGGCGTTGCGAGCTGGTTATTTCATGCAAAATTTGTTTGGTCTAATTGGTATGATAAAAGGCATGGGAGCTTTTGGCTATTCTTTGCGTAATGATGTAAAAACGCCATTTGTGCATACCAAAGATATAGCTGCCGTAGCTGTGAAGCATTTGTTAGCTCTTGATTTTAAAGGTTTTAACTATGTTTTTGTGGCGGGTGCTGCCGACTTAACAATGGACGAAGTAGCTGCAATTATAGGCAAAGCTATTGCCAATCCAAATTTGAAATACCTTACTTTTTCGTACCAAGACGCAGAGGCAGGTATGGTGCAAGCTGGCATTCCTTTGACCATTGCCAAAGGTTACAATGAACTGTTCCAAAGTTTAAACGAAGGGAAATACTTGAATGATTACACAAGAAAACCCGAATGGACTACGCCAACGACTTTGGAAGAATTTGTGAATAATGAGTTTTTGCCTGCTTTTCAAAATAGCTAAGTAGTTGTACTTAAAAGTTCAATGCTATAAGGTTTTGAAAACCTTATAGCATTGGGTAAAGTACATCTAAAAAAAAATCCTTAATTTTGGGTTTCATTTCCAACCCCCAAAGAAGTATGTTAGCTATTCTACAAAAGTTATTGCCTAAAAAAGTTTTGTTGTTACTCTATGAAATGCAGAGTAATAACGGAAAAATAGTAAAAAAACTCGATAAATTTACTATGGAGTTGGCTCTTAACGAATACATAGACCAAACTATTCTAAAATATGGTTTTTTTGAGGCTGTTACTACCGAATGGATAACAAACTCTCTCAAAGAAGGTGATGTAATGGTAGATGTTGGGGCAAATATTGGTTATATGTCTTTAGTCGGAAGGGCTGCTGTGGGTGAAAAAGGAACAGTTTGGGCAGTAGAACCTACTCAATATGCTCAACGTAAATTGCAGAGAAACATTGCACTGAATAATTGGACGAATATTAAGGTGGTAAAAATGGCTTTTGCAACTTTTACACAATCTCAAGTAGATATAACCTTTAATCCTGATGAATATTTGACTGGTTCGCAAAACTCTATGCGTAGTAGTTGGGCATTAGAAAAAGACAAAATAGGTACGCAGCAAGTAGAAAAAGATTATTGCGACTTTATGCCCTTAGATGATTTTGTAGAAAAAAACAATATTACTAAGATTGATTTGCTCAAAGTCGATGTAGATGGACATGAAAAATCGGTGTTGTTGGGCGGACAAAAAACCATTGCCAAATTATTACCTGCTATTATTTTAGAAATAGATTGGACAAGAAATTTAGACGAAAACAAGCAATTTTCGGTAGAATTACGCACTTTTTTTAACCAACTCTTTGAAAATCACCATTATACAGCACAAGCCGAAAACGGTGGACAATTTAGTGAAATCAATAGCTTTTTGGCTTATTTAGAACAGTGCAGCTATACGGGGACTTCGCCTAATTTTTTGTTTAAAAGATAAGAATTAATATATTGATTAAGTAAACGTAACTAATTAATCAATAGGAATAACATATAATAGCATTGTTAATGCAGTGATTTCATAACGTATGCACAAAAAACTTGTTATGAATGACAGAAAATATATGTATATTTGTTTTTGAAAACAGTTGGTAATATTGATGATAGGAAGGATAGTTTTTAATTTTTTCGCAAAAAAATTATTGAAATTTATGTTTCCGTTTGTTATAGCCCAAAACAAAAAATTATTTTAGGGTCGTGCTTTAAAAACTTATAGTGAAACTAATTTTTTTCAAAGAAATAAGTTTGATTGTCTTCAAGAAGCTCTATAAAGATGACATCTTTTAGAAAGATGTCATCTTTATAGAGCTTCTTGAAGACTACGTATAACAATTCATA
>CANGYA010000056.1 GCA_947457925.1 Cytophagales bacterium
GCTTTAAAAACTTATAGCAAAACTAATTTCTTTCAGAGAAAAAAGTTGATAGTATTCAAGAAGCTCTCTAAAGATGTCATCTTTTGAAAAGATGACATCTTTAGAGAGCTTCTTGAATACTAAGTATAACAATTTACGGCACGACACTAGAAAAGATTACACCTTTTTTTGTAGCTATCAAGCACTACCTCCTATTTTTATTGTGCAGGTGGAGTTTCTGTATTATTGCCAGTGCCTAACAAGCCCATTTTAGCTTTCAATTCCAACAAAGATTGAGATTGAACCCCTGTTGTTGTGTTCAAAACTTTATCTACTTCGTCGTCTATGGTTTTACTTTCCAATGCAATAGCACCATAAGACTCCGCTAAAGCCTCGTCTTGAGCTACTTTTTCTTTCATTCTTTCTAACATTGCCACAGTGCTACTTGCATCTACATTGGCTAACTGTTTGTTGATTTTCTTGGTAGCTTCGCTTACTTTGGCTCTTGCTTTCAAAGTACGCAATTCATTTTCGTATTGGTTTACCTTAGACTTTAAGGTGTTGATGTTTTGCTCCATTTTTACCACCGCAGCCTCATGTGAGGTCAATTCTTTGGTAGTACGTTGTACTTCTTGCTCAAATTTTTCTTTGTTTTTCAACATCTCACCCGCCAGACGGTCTGCCTCTTCCATACTAATTTGCCCAGATTGAGCCCTTTGCAACAAGGCAATAGCTTTTTGCTCTGCTACTTGTGCGTCTGCCTTAAATTTAGCGTTGTCGTTACGGGTACGGATAGCTAATGCTTTAATTTCTGCTAATCCTTGCAAAGATTTGTTCAAATCTTCTTTTAAGTCACGAATCCCCTGCTCTGTCATTTTGATAGGGTCTTCCAACTGGTCAATAGCGTTGTGTGCTTCGGCTTTGCCTATATTGAATAATCTACTGAAAATTCCCATAGTAATAAAAAGTTGTGATGTATTGTTTAAACGAAAATGTCATAGATAGGTTGTTGGTCATTTAGAAATTTTTTGAGCCATTATCTATGTAATCAAAGAGTTGTTTGCAAGTTATCAAACGTGCATCATTTCTAATAATTCAGAAGAATATTCTGCAATTAGAAGTTTTAATGAGTTCAAAGTACCTTCTAACTCGTTAAGGTCTAAGTTTTCTAATTGAAGGGTATCTCTGAACAATACTCTTTTGCCTGTTTCATCAAGCACAAAAGCACCATGAACAATCTCCCTATTCTTTTTCAATAACTGTTGGTAGGTATCTGCATCAGCATCTACCAAAGTACAAACGAACTGCTCTATCACTAAGATAGGATATTCGCAGTCTATGACTAAGTTCTTGATGCCATTAATCTCATCATTAATGATATACACTTCGTCTTGGGGGTCTTCATAGGCAATGTCGTACCCTAAGTCTTGTAAATAGTGTTTTACTTTGATAAAATGATTATCTGTAGCCATGTGTTTAAGATGATTTAGCCGACTTATGTAAGTTTTGCGACTTAATTTAGGAAAATTATTTTAGTAAGTGCAAAATTTTCAACAAAAATATTACAGACTTACTCACAACCTCTTACATTGTGTAGTGTTTACACATTAACGTAGTGGAATTGTTTTTTGTTACATAGATTCTAATACCAATTATAAGTAGTATTTAGTTCAATGCGTAAAGATGTCATCTTTTGTAAAAACAGCAAAATTGCAAGTTGCTACACTCGTAAAAAGATGACATCTTTGGGCTGTATCTAATCTATAATTGGTATAAAACGGTACACAATTCACGTTTTTATTAACAAAAAAGCCCTAAAATTTCTCTTAGGGCTTATTTTGTTAATAGTTATTCTATAATCATGCACTTGCCTGCACGCAAGTCATCTTCTACACTTTTAAACTTCACGTCTTTTTTCACAGAACCGTCTGCATACTGTACGGTTACTTTGTCGTTGCGGTTAGGTATTTTTTGTGCTACCACAGGACGAGTAACGGGTACTTGTTGTACTGGAGGCTGCTGTGTAGGTGGCAGTTGTGGCTCATAGGCTTCTTCTATGCTACTTACTTCGTGAATATCCGCCTTTTGTTCCACTAACTTAGGTTGTGGGGGTGGAGCTAATTCTGCCTCTTGTATCAATTCTTCGGGTGGTGCTTGTTGGTTGTCTTGTAACAAATGAGCCTTAGCCAAGAACGAAGTGATTTGTTCGTTTAGCTCAAAGATAAATGCCTCAAACAACTTGTAACCTTCAAATTTATAGATTAACAATGGGTCTTTTTGCTCCAAACTTGCAAACTGCACTTGTTGGCGGAGGTCGTCCATATCTTTGAGGTGTTCACGCCATAATTGGTCTATGAAGCCCAAAACAATATTTTGCTCCAATGCCATGAACAAACCCTGTCCTTGTGTAGTGATAGCATACTGCAAGTTTGCACCAATCTGAATGTTGCGTTTGCCGTCTGTAAAGGCGATGACCACATTCGCAATTTGCTGTCCATGCTGCTGATACACTTGTGTAAGGGCAGGGATAACAATATTCGCAATTTCTTGGTTCTTGTTTTGGTAATGCGTATAGGCTTCGTTATAGAGTTTTTGGGCAATTTCGTTGCTCTTAGCTTTTTGGAACTCCATATCGTCTATGCTATGTGGCACAAAACCAAACGTACCAAAAGCTGTTTGTTTGAAATTCTCAAAATCTCCTTTGTAATTTTCGGTGATATTGATAGCTACTTTTCTAAACATTGTCATAATGTCTAAGCCCAATCTTTCACCGAACAAGGCATTTTTACGCAAGTCATACACTACTTTACGCTGCATATTCATTACGTCATCATATTCCAATAGACGTTTACGCACCGCAAAGTTGTTTTCTTCTACTTTCTTTTGAGCCCTTTCAATAGACTTTGTAATCATGCTGTGCTGAATTACCTCGCCTTCTTCCAAGCCCAATTTATCCATAATACCTGCAATACGGTCTGAACCGAACAAACGCATCAAGTTGTCTTCCAAAGACACAAAGAACTGTGAAGAACCCACATCACCCTGACGACCAGCACGACCACGCAACTGTCTATCTACCCTTCTTGACTCGTGTCTTTCTGTACCGATAATAGCCAAACCACCAGCTTTCTTAGATTCTGGCGTTAGTTTAATGTCCGTACCACGACCCGCCATGTTAGTTGCAATCGTAACTGTACCCGAAACACCCGCATTGGCTACAATTTCAGCTTCTTTGGCGTGTTGTTTGGCGTTAAGGACTTGGTGAGCAATTTTACGCATATTCAACATACGGCTCAATACCTCTGAATTTTCTACTGAAGTAGTACCCACCAACACAGGACGACCAGCTTTTACCAACTCCTGAATTTCCTCTGCTACGGCATTGTACTTTTCTCTTGTGGTTTTATATACTTTGTCTTCCATGTCTTTACGCGAAATTGGTCTGTTCGTAGGAATTACTACTACGTCCAATTTGTAAATATCCATAAATTCGCCTGCTTCTGTTTCGGCAGTACCTGTCATACCTGCCAAACGGAAGTACATACGGAAGTAATTTTGCAGCGTAATCGTTGCGTAGGTTTGTGTAGCTGCCTCAATCTGTACGTTTTCTTTGGCTTCTAAGGCTTGGTGCAAACCGTCTGAATAACGGCGACCATCTAACACACGACCTGTTTGTTCATCTACAATCTGTACTTTGCCCGCAGCCACAATGTAATCTACGTCTTTTTCAAACAACGTAAAGGCTTTTAGCAACTGCTGAACGGCGTGGATACGTTGAGATTTTTCTGAATATTCTTCAGTCAAAATTTCTTTGCGTTGTACTTTTTCATCGGCAGAGAGGCTGCTATCTTTTTCAATTTTAGCCAATTCTACCCCCAAATTTGGAATAACAAAGAATTTATCATCTTCGCCTTGTCCCGTAATCAAACGGATGCCGTTTTGGGTTAAATCTACTGAATTATTTTTTTCATCTATCGTAAAGAACAAAGGCTTGTCTGCTTCAGGCATTAGGCGTTGGTTTTCTGAAATGTAAATATTTTCAGTTTCTTGCAATGCCTTTTTCATGCCTTGTTCACTCAAAAACTTAATCAAAGGTTTACTCTTAGGCAAACCACGATACGCCCTGAACAATGACAAACCACCTTCTTCGCTGTTGCCCGCCTCTATTTTTTTCTTAGCTTCTGTCAAAAAGTTATTCACCAATTTGCGTTGTTCTTCTACTAATTTGGCTACTCTTGGGCGAAGTTCGAAGTACAGTTGTTCATCTGAACTAAACGCCATAGGTCCTGAAATAATCAATGGTGTACGTGCATCATCTACTA
The DNA here is from genome assembly GCA_947457925.1 of Cytophagales bacterium. Lineage (GTDB taxonomy): Bacteria > Bacteroidota > Bacteroidia > Cytophagales > Thermoflexibacteraceae > JAAFKA01. The sequence continues at coordinate 4,302 of CANGYA010000056.1, forward strand.
ACACCGAGTCCACTTCATCGACCATTGCGAAGTAGTGTTTGCGTTGCACCAATTCGTCTGGAGTCCGCACCATGTTATCACGCAAGTAGTCAAAACCAAATTCGTTATTTGTACCATACGTAATGTCTGCCCAATAAGCCTGACGGCGTTGTGGAGAGTTGGGTTGGTGCTTGTCTATACAATCTACTAACAAACCATGAAACTCAAACAAAGGTGCCATCCATTCAGAGTCCCTCTTTGCCAAATAGTCGTTTACTGTTACGATATGCACGCCATTGCCCGCCAAAGCACGCAAGTAGGCAGGTAAAGTAGCTACTAAGGTTTTACCTTCACCCGTTGCCATTTCCGAAATTTTACCCGAAAACAATACGATACCGCCAATCAACTGTACGTCATAGTGTACCATTTCCCATGCTACTTCACGCCCTGCTACCAACCATTTGTTTTGCCAAATAGCTTGGTTGCCTGCCAATGTAACACCTGCACGTCTGTTGGCAATAAAAATATCGTATTCTGTAGCTGTAACCGAAAGTTGTCCGTTTTTTGCATAACGTCTTGCTGTTTCTTTCACCACCGCAAAAGCACGAGGTAAGATTTGCCACAATACCACCTCTAATTCTTCATTACGTTTTTTGTCAAGCTCGTCTATTTGCTTAAAGATAGTATCTTTTTGCAAGATAGTCATATCAGGTTGGTTGGCTACTTGTTGGTGTAACCCCTGAATCTGCGTGTCTATACCAGAAAGATGTTGGGCAATCGTATTTCTGAAATCTACGGTTTGTTGGCGAAGTTGCTCATCTGTTAATGTTTGTAGTTGAGCAAACTCGTTGTTAATTAGCTGCACATAAGGCATCAACTCCTTCAAATCTTTTTCGGACTTTGTGCCAAATATTTTAGCTATTCCTTTGGTGATGAAATCAAACATATTTTCGGTTATCAGTTTTCAAGTAAAAAATTAAGCAATTCGACAATTTATCGTAGCAACCCCACAAGGGTTCAAAACCCTTGTGGGGTTATTTGAAGAGCCTGATAAGTAGCTAATGACAAAATAGGTCATCAAATCCTTCTTATACGCATTTTTTGGCAATAGAACTATAAGCTAAAAGAAAGTGCCAAAGTGTAATTCCTGCTATTTTGTCAGTTTTTTTGACTTGCAAAGTTACAAAAAGGCAGTTGGTTTTACAAAAGTCTTAGAAAGATTATCTCTACGAGTAGCATAAGAATTTTAAGGGGTTTTATTCATATCATTGCCAGCCTTCTTTGCCCAATAAAGGCACAAAAGCAAAATCTGCATATTTCTGAATGGTGATTTGCCCTGTCTTGTCTTTAATGACCCTGCACATCTGTTGTTGTTGGTTGTCGCCAACGGGAATGACCATTACGCCCTCTGGGGCTAATTGTTGAATCAAAGAAGTAGGGATTTTTGGGGCTGCAGCCGTTACGATAATACGGTCATAAGGGGCATAATTGGCAAGTCCTTCCGAACCATCTCCACAATAAAAATGAGCCTTGTAGCCCAACTGTACCAATAAATTACGTGCTTTTGTGTACAATTTGCGGTTGTATTCTATGGTATAAAGATTTGCCCCTAATTCTAAGAGAACGGCACTTTGGTAGCCCGAACCTGTGCCTATTTCTAAGACTTTTTGGGACGGCAGTACATCTAACAATTCTGTTTGAAATGCCACTGTAGAGGGCTGCGAAATAGTTTGCCCTTCGCCTATCCCAAAGGCTTTATCTTGATAGGCGTGTTCCCAAAAGGCACTCTCAAAAAAATAATGACGTGGTACTTTTTGCATAGCAGTTAGTACGGTTTCGCTGTAGATACCTTTATTGCGTAAGTTCTGAATGAGGGCATTTCGCCAACCTTTATGCAAATAGCTGTCTGTCATGGGTAGCAAACGGTGTTTGGAGTGAAAAGCAAGCCAAAGTTAGCAAAAAAAATAAACTCTATAAAGGTTTGTAGCCTTTATAGAGTTGAATAACAGTAACTTGTTATTATTTCTGTAAACTTTCTGTAACTTCTTCTTCGGAGGCAGGGAAAAAAGCACTGCGAACTAAATGAACTATTTTTGGGTAGAGATGTCTAAGTAGCTTATGTAGTATAAAAAATACACCTACTAAACATACTGTTCCTAAAATCCATGACCCTATAACGTACATTAACATTGTAAAAGGGAAATAGCCCGCCATAAACGCACAAGCAAACATTCTCCGCCATTTGCGTTTGAACAAATAGTACATTGAAAGACCAATAAATACAAGAGCTACTATACCAACAAGTAGGGTAAGTAAATTATCTATATCAATTCCTATATAAAATCTAAGCAAGTCGTCTAAGGTAGTGGTAGTAAATCCAAATACTTTTTTATCTAAAACAGGTAAGGTACATTCAGGGCTTTTTAGCCAATATGATAAGAAACTGTAGGCATCTGTACCAGATGCAGCAAGCATATCACGTGCTTTTTGCCTGTCAAAAGTCCATTTGCGTAAGTTACGGTTCGCATCTACAGTAATTAGGTATTGTAAATTAGGCGTAACAAAAGCCTCTTTGACTTCAGCATCGTGGCGAAGATATAACGGAAAACCGCCACTGTTGGTATTCCAAATATGAGCAGCTTGGTAGCATTGTATCAAGGTTGTGCTATCTGTAACATAACTCATTTTCATTACGTCAGCCATATTAACCGCACTACTGTCTTTAGGATTATCTAAGGCTATTCTAAAAACTGTATTTTGTGAATAACTACCAAAGACATATTTGTCATTATTAAGCCAAATATTATCTATACTACTATAAATTTGCTTCTGCCATACGATATTGCCTTTGTTGTTTAGGCAGATTAACGTATCATTGAGTACCCCTACAATGTACTTTTGATTAGGTGTAATACTCAACAAATTATAGTTAGGATTTATTTCCCATTCAGCTTTATTTGTATTTACATTCCAAAAACTCCGAATGGCTGGCATACTATCTGTATTTTCTACAAAAAAGTAGTTACCATTGTCTTGTAATGCTACCGAACTATTGCTAATTTTATGGTGAGGAGGTAATAGTATTGTTTTTTTGCTGGGTAAATGATAAATTTTTGTACTATCTCCATGTATAGATACAATGTGTCGAGTATCTCGTGAAAAAAAGTTTATCTCTTCAGATTGGTGTTCAAATTCTTCTATTAACTTCCCTTCTGGTATCCAAAGTTGTTTGGAAGGAGAATCAAAGATAGGACTTTTAGTCGTTAATAACAAAAACTTACCATTTGGCGAGGGTTGCAGTGAAACAATATGACCTTTAACAGAAAATTGTCTTTTTTCAACAAAGTTAGTGTCTAATACACGAATCACAGCACCTCCTACTGTCTTTTCTCCGTTTTCTTTATTAGCCTCCTTTTCATACGCATAAATTTCTTGTCTATTTCCCGAATACAGCCATTCTTCATGCCCTGTATTTTGTAAACTCACATACATTTGCCCTGTTTCTTGCAAACTTTGCAAAGCCTCTTTGGTAGCTTCAACGGCATTGGTAGAAAAATGGGAGTTACCTATTTCTTCGCCTCTGTCATATACCAACTCGGCTGCTCGAATAGCCTTGATAGGGTCTATGTTAATGTTTTTCTGGGCTACAGTGGTCAAATAACTTAATTCAGACAACTTTTTTTGCATATTGGCAATAATATACGCATAAAAAGACACCAACAAAGCAATACAAGAAAATAAAAACAAGCCACGTAGTTTGCGTATTGTGTTTACTTCTTTGCGTCTATTTGCCAAAACAGCCTCTTTGCTGCGTGCTATAAAATCTTTTTGGAGGGGTGTAGGTTCGGGGTGTTTTTCTAACTTCAACGCCTCTTGCAGCCATTTCTCTGCGGTGTTGGCTTCTATGCCACGCAATAGGAGTTCGGGTTTTTTATTAGATTTTTCCCAGTCTGCTGCCTTGCGTCCCCAATTCGTATGACTTTTTACATATTCGCCATCAGATTTGATGCTGCGGTAGAGTTGCTCAAAACCTTTTTCGTAGCTGTGGTGAGGGCGAAGGTCTATCCACTGCACTTGGCTTAGTTTGGGCAAAGCCCTGAATACTTTTTTGGTTTCCTCGTCCAATGTTTCTACCAAAACCGTAATAATCCGTTTGTTAAGAGATACCGCATATTCTACTTCGCCTTTGCAGTAGGGAGAATTAACAGATTTGGCGGAAATTAAGAACAAAAAGTTGTCTGAATGGGCAATGCCATTGCGAATTTCCTCCTCAAAATTCGTAGCCCCCACAGGAATACTCTCTTGGTCAAACCACGTAGTAGAGCCTAAGGTCTGTAAATCTGTATTGATTTTTCGGGCAAAATCGCCATCATTTCTCGAATAAGACACAAAAACCTCTGAACTCACCTTGCCTATTTTCGTGATACTTGCCTCTATAAACTCTTGGTGCAAAGGCAACGGAGGGTGAGGTTTGGTACTACCTGCTTTGAGCCAATTTCGGGCATTTGCCAATAAATTACCTTGCAACAAAATACTGTCGTTGTTATTTTGGCGTTGCCATTTCAGGGCTTGGCACAAAAAAGTACGGTGTTGTTCATAATAACTGTCGTCTGTATGAATTTCTTTGAGAATATCGGCTAAATCTCTGTCGTAATCTACGGGGTTTTCGTTGTTCGTAAAATCTATGTATTGCAGTTTGTTGATGTAGGGGTTTTCTTGCAACAAACGGGCATTACTTAGTTTTTCTATGAGCAAAGGAATAATTTTTTTGTTCAAAGACGTGGCATATTCCAATTCTTTCATGCACCATTCCGACTGCAAAGAGTCATTGGAAATGAAAAACAGCATATACTTAGACTGTTCTATGCCTGTGCGAATAGCCTCCTCAAAGTTTTTTCCTTTGGCTATGTCCTTGTGGTGTAGCCAAGTTGTAACTAAATGTTGTGAAAGACTTTTGTAAACGGCATCTCTCAAATCTTTGTCTTCGGAGTCATACGAAATGAACACGTCTGTAAAAAGGTTTTCGGCATTTTTACGACTTTCACAAATAAACTCCGCATGAAAAGCCGAAATGACACAAGGAGGCTGTTCGGGTTTTTCAAATTCGGTAACAATCCACTGTTCTGCCTTTTTCCGTTCTGCCCCTACCAATAGGTGTACTGTTTCTTTATTGCCTTTGTGCCACTTCAACGCCTGTTGCAAGATTTCTGTGTGGGTATGCACATAATTATTGTGCTTGTCCACCAACCTCAAAACGGCTTCGGCTACTCCTTCTAAGGCATCTATAGATTTTCCGAAGTTCGGAAATTTATATTCTTTTAAATAATTGGTATTGTCGTGTTTGAACCACGTATTTTCATAGCTTGCCTGCCAATCAAACATAGCTTTGATGTCTTCGGGGCTGTATTCCTCACGAGCATACACCCAGTCTGTCCGCCCTATGAGTTCGTGGCTGCGTTTCAGTACGTCTGCCTCTGTGTTGATACTTACGCCTTTGATGCCGTAAGTTTGGTAAAAATTAATCATCACTTGTTTGTCCGCAGCCGATAGTTCTTTGGCGGGTGTTTCAAAAATGACGATTTGGGCTAAAGGAATGACTCTTTTGCCCAACAAACGGGCATATTCCAACTCTATGAGGCAGTAGGGCGAAGTCATACAACGCGGAGCCATGACATACGCAAAATTATGTGCCGATTCTATCCCATGCGAAATCCGTTGGGCGTAGTCGTCCCCGTCTGGGATATTCACTTTGTCGAACCAAGCATCATAGCCCGCCAACTTGACGAGTTGGTGTAGTCTGCCCGTAAATACGAGGCTTTCACGTCTGCCATAAGACACAAAGAGGTCTTTCATAGGTGGTTAGTTAGAGATAGGGTGTTAAACAAATTTACAAAAAACCATGAAAGCCCAAAGTTTTAGGAGGGTTTTATTTGAGTTTTGTTGTTGGTGGGAGTTTTGTGTGTAGTTATTGAGTTAAGGCGTGTATTGCAACTCTAAATCAGAAGATTTGTAGCCCCAAAAACTCAGTTTTATGATAGTAGGTTTATTCATTACCTTTTTGTCCATTTCACCTTTATTTTTGTCCATTTGAGGTGCTTCCTTATTCCAAAAAAATTACAAAAGCTAAACTTTGCACCACAAACCATATGTATTATACTCTATAAAAAAGTTTTAATCAATTAAAATAAGTACGAGTAACTAATTAATTGATAATATTGTACCACAGACTTTAGTCTGTGCGTCTTTGATTATCAAGAGATTACAGACTAAAGTCTGTGGTACATTTATTTTTTCCAACTACTTACACAAAATAGCTGTGCAAATACAACAAAACTTAACATCAATTTCATAAGAGATACTATTTAGGGTTTTATCTCAATAGGGTAACTAAAGTAGAAAAAGGTTGTATCGCAATACAACCTTTTTTGCTTTATTATAGCAAATTTGCCCCCATTATTGCGTAGCTTTATTACGTGCCAACAACGAAGTATAAAATTGAGCCAACATATCATAAATCATCAATTCGTGAAGGCGGTGCTTAGAACGTAGCAAACGGTTCATATTCATGTGAATATAACTGCCCAATAAATTGTTGAGTGGTACTTCTAACGTAGCTTCTTCTTGTCGTAATTGCCCGACTAATGATTGTAAAGTTGTATTTCTTTCTTGGAATAATTCAAAAATAGGCTTGAATACTTCAGGCGGATTTCCTACGAGTAATGCCTCTATGCCTTTTCTTTCTGCCCTAAATTTATCGCCCAACATTTTTTTAGCATCTTTGTTAGTTACGCCAAATTCTATTTGGAAATTATTTTGCAAAGTCTGTAGCAAGTCTTTTTTAGCCGTAAGGTCAAAACCAAAAGCATTGAGGAATTGGTCGATGTTTACTAAGGCAAATTGCCAACGCAACTGGTCTGCATAGTCGCCTTCGCCCAAATGAGGCAATAAATTAACAACCAAATTACTGTCTGCACAAAAAATACTTTCGGCAATTTCTATAGTTTCGCTGCCGTATCTTTCTATTTCTCTTTTGTAAATAGCTGTTTCTACATTAGTTACCAAACGGTGCGACAAATACGGAGCTAACAAACTATGTAACTGCTGCAAGGCATTGCCAAAATTGCCGTTTGAACGGTGCAGTCGCAAACGAATGTGGTTTTGCGGGTCGGAATAGCGTATAAAAAACCACTTATCTATTACTTTTGGGGCTACAAGCTCCTCCACAAAAGGTTTGATGACATTCAACAGCACTTTGTCGGCAGTTTGTACGCCACAATAAATTTTCACAAATAACCATTCAGAGCCTACAGCAAAATTCCTTGTTACATTTTCGTTTTTTACTATTGTAACTTCTCTCTTTACTTTTTCTTTTGCCTCATTATCAATGAATTGTAAAGGAAAAATAAATTCATTGGTAAAAACGTCTAAGGTTGTTTGTTGCTTGCTTGGCGTTGGGTCAAACAGATTTTCTTCTAATAAAATAGGTCTATTCGGGCTTACAAAATCTAACAACACTTGCATAGCAAAGTCGTTTTGTGTGTCTATAGGCAATTCATTGTCGCCTTCTTTGACAATTACCCAACGGCTTACTTTTTTGGTAGCTAAAACTTTTTGCAACTCTGCTACTTTTTCATTGCCTTTGGCTTTTTCAACTGCTTGTAAATCAGAGGGTTTTAAAATCCAACGTGCCTTTGCCAAAATAATTTTATTATCTACCACTACTCTTGGCAAAGTTTCCATGTTGTCCAAAGCTCCCCAACTCCAATGATACCCTGTAACGTAGTTCTGGTACTGCAAATCGCATAAGAAATGGTAGAAAGGCAAGGCATTTGCCCCGAAATTATGGGCAGAACTTAGGCGAGGAATGACCTCTTTGTCAAGCCTTTTGGAACGTAAAAAAATACGATTTTCACGAATAGACACATACAAATCTTCTAATAAAATGGTGTGTTCGTGGTCTGTAGAGGCTTGTATCACAATAGGAATTTCGTAGGGGCGTAGCTGTGGACGCATAGAAACATTCCCTATTCGCCCTTGATTGATGTGAACAATCTCCGCAAAAACGGCATCTGGGCGTTGGGCTGCCTCCGTTACTAAGGCTTCTTTTACTTGTGTAGTCAAATTGTCGTCCAAATGACAAAAACGACCTAACAAAGTAGCAGCCGAAGGACAAGATACGCCCTTCAAATGAATTTGTGTTTGAGGATTTTCTGTTTGCGTGTCTGCCTTTATCAAATTAGCAAAGCAATACAAAGAATTGGCGGGTTTTTGGGACTTCCTCACTTTGTATTTTTCTATCTCTTGTTTGGTCAGATGAATGACTGTTTCGCCTTTTGCGGTAGTGTTGATGAATTTCTCTACTAAAAACTGTTGCCAACCTGTCCACTCATAACTTCTTGCACCTGCACCGCCTTGTCCACGAAAACCTATACCATTTAACAAAGGCGAATTATCGGCTTGTTGGTTTTCGCTGGCGGGATATCCAAAGCCTGTTTCATTGTCCAAGACTTGCAGCAAAGGCACTTCTTGCGTTTCGTATCTTTCATAAAACAATTCTCTAAATTTTTTCAAATTGCCATGCTCTTGGTACGTAGTCGTTTGCAACAATAAGTCAATCGTGGCTTGTAATTCTTGTGTGAGTTCTTCGGAAATATGGCAAGGTCTGTCTAATTTTAGGTAGTGTTACAGAATGTATGCTGCATTTATGCGGCATTTTTTCGCCAAATATAAGCTTTAATAAACCCATAGTGCATATCATCTTTTTTAGAAAAACATATTGTTTTACGGCATAATCTCTTGATATGTGTACGAAAATTTAGATTTTGTCTTTCAATTTTTTGAGTTTTAGCCTTACCAACAATATGTTTTTCCTTAGGAATATGCTTTTTATAGGATGCCCAATCATCAGTATAATACTTGTGAATAGTCAAATTTGCTAACTTTTTCATTAGCTTCTTGCAAGTTTTATCATTGCGTTTCCCAATTTGAAAAGCTAAAATTTTGCCTGATTTTGCACATTGTGCATACCAAACCCATCGTTTTCCTTCTTTACGTTTTCCAACCCAACTCCACATCTCGTCAATAATAACCTCCTCAAATAGACCTTCAAAACTAGGTTCTTCATGAGATTTGAACCATATTCTAAGGATAAGAATTACTGTTACTGCACTCATTTTCAACACCTTAGCAATATCCCTAATACCACTCGCACACATTGACATTTCACAAACTTGCTTTTTCAACAAAGGATTTGCTCCGTTGTATTTATAAAATTGTTGAAATTGACGATGACAATCTTTACAATAAAAATTTTGTTTACCATTAGATTTGATGCCGTTTTTCTTTATATTTGCACTATCGCAATGAGGGCAAACTACTTTTGTTAGGACTTTAGACATTCTGCAAAGGTATGTCTTTATTGCGTTTTGTCAATAGCTTACCTAATTATTACAGCATACATTCTGTAACACTACCAAAAATATAACTTTAAAGTTGTAATAATAAAAGGTGTAATCTTTTAAAAAGATTACACCTTTTTACGTTTCAATTCAGTAACTATTTTTAATGTACGCCTTTTGCTGCCAAAAATCTTTCTGCATCTAAGGCTGCCATACAACCTGTACCTGCTGCGGTTACGGCTTGTCTATACACATGGTCTTGTGCATCACCTGCTGCAAATACGCCTTCTATGTTGGTACGTGAGCTACCTTTTTCTGTGATAATGTAGCCGTTGCTGTCCATAGTCAAGACATTTTCAAAAATTTGCGTGTTCGGTTGGTGTCCAATCGCCACAAAAAAACCCTTGATAGCAAAATCTTTCACTTCGCCAGAAACCGTATTTTTCACTCGCATTGCCTCTACTTCTTGCTCACCCAAAATATCTAAAGTTTGTGAGTTCCACAAAATTTCTATGTTTTCGGTTTTCAATACTCTTTCTTGCATAATCTTAGAAGCACGCATTTTATCGGTACGCACCAATAAATATACTTTTTTGCATAGTTTAGCCAAATAACTTGCTTCTTCGCAAGCTGTATCGCCGCCGCCTACTACAGTTACAGTTTGGTTGCGGTAAAAGTAGCCATCACAAACAGCACACGCAGAAACCCCTGCATTTTGGAATTTTTGTTCGGCAGGTAAACCTAACCATTTAGCAGATGCACCTGTAGCCACAATCACACTGTAGGCTTCTATTTCATGGCTATCGTCTATGGTTACTTTGTGGGGGTACGAAGAAAAATCAACTTTAGTGGCAATACCATAACGTATATCTGTACCGAAACGGGCAGCTTGTGCCTGAAAATCCATCATCATTTGAGGTCCTTTGATACCATTCGGATAACCGGGATAGTTTTCTACGTCATTCGTAATGGTTAATTGTCCTCCCGGTTGAGGTCCTTGGTACATCAAAGGTTTTAGCCCTGCTCTGGCTGCATAAATAGCTGCGGTATAACCTGCGGGACCTGCCCCTATAATGAGGCACTTTACGGTTTCTTTTGTCATTTTGATTAAAAATATAAATTAAAGCAACGATTCGTAATATTCAAAAAACTTTTTGAGGTCTGTATCTTTGTCTATGTCCAACTTTTCTGTTTCCCAAAACTTCTCTAACAACTCTTTTTTCTCTGCAAAAGTTTTTAGCAAGGCTTTTTTCTTACGACTGACCTCTATCCACTCTTGATTTTTCACTATATAAAAGGTAGTTTCATCAGTATAACGGTTAGCTGGCGGTTCTGCATACGCCTCTGCCTTGCCTGCTTTGCTGAATACTTTGGTGTGCTTTTTTATAAAAGCTAATTTGCTACCTTCATAAATTACTTCACAATACGCCTCTTGTACGGTTTTGCCTGTAGGTACTTTATAGGCTTTAAAATACATCGTTTGTGTAGGTAAATAAAAACCAAACGTAGGCACTTGCCCTTTGATGACCAACAAAGAATCTCCTTTGGGAGTTTTAAACATCAATTCGTTTTGATAGACATTAAATTTTAAAGGAATACTGTCGTATTTTTTGCCTTGATATGCCAACCAGCCTTTTGTCCACTCTGTAAATAGGACAGGTGTACCCTTGGTAGGTATGTCATTATGCACATATAACCAACTACTATTCGCACCATTGGCTGTTGCACCATTTATTTGCTGGTTCATCAAAGTATTGCTGTCTTGAGCTGTTGTGCTAAATACACATAATAATAAAGCTATTATTAAAAATTGTTTCATTTTTATTGTTTAATTAGTTTGTCAAATCTATCTAAAAACTATGTTTTTATCAACTATACAGTTGTATCAAGGATTTAGTTCTTGAGCTATGTTGCCCGTAAACTCCTGATAATTAATGAGTTCATTATGTGTTCCATTAGGTATTGTAATAAATTTATCTTGTGGTTTCAATATTTTTTTTAGTTTTTCTGCCGAACTATACGGAATGATTTTGTCTGCTGTGCCATGAAAAACAAGGATTGGGCAACGTACATCTATTATACGTAAATCTGTACGCAAATGGTACTTCATCAAGAACTGAATCGGGAAAATATCTAAATAATACTTTTCGCCTATATCTAAGAGATTATAATAAGGAGTTTCCAAAATCAATTTTTGAGGAGTATTATTCGCTGCCAAATATGTGGCGATGCCTGTTCCCAAAGACCTTCCATAGCAAATAATTTGCTTTTCGGCAAAATGTTCTTTGGCAAAGTTATAGACTAATTGGGCATCATCTAATAAATTTTTTTCAGACAATTCGCCTGTACTTTTACCGTAGTTTCTGTAATCATATACCATTACATCATAACCAAACTGCGTAAAATAGCTTACAATACTTGACCACCTCTCCAAATTATCGGCATTACCGTGTGAATAGACAATGACACCTTTTGTTTTTTTGGCTTTTAACCATAACAAATTGATGTGTGCCTTGCCGTCATTCGTAGTCAAAAAATGTTCACTGTAAATAGCTTTGAGGGAATAGCGGAAATTTTGGGGCAAAGGTGTAGGGTGAAAAATAATTCTTTCTTGCACCAAATACAATATAGCTGCCACCAAACAATACAGTAGCAGTAGAATAGCAAGTATAATCAAAAAGACTTTTTTCATATTGTAAAGTGCTAATATATTTTTAGTACGTTAGACGTTATTAAAATTTTGTAACATAGACTTTGGTCTGTGTAGTAATTACTTGGTTAGCAATGTATTACAGGCACAGACTAAAGTCTATGCTACAGACCTTAATAACCTCTGTTGGGTAATTTATATTTGTATAAAACAAGAAAAGGCTGTTTATCATCAGCCTTTTCTTGTTTTCAGGGTTTAGTCTTCGTCTGTAAAGGTTTCTTGTTCACTGTCATTCTGCTTACTGCCATCAGACTTTTTCTTATTCATTTGTTGTACCAGAACTTTATCTACTTTGTTGCCGTCCATGTCCATAATCTCAAAACGGTACTCTCCAAACTCCACGATGTCCGCCTCTTTGGGGAGTCTTTCTAATTGAAACATCATGAAACCTCCCAACGTAGAGTATTCATTTGTAAATCGGTGGAAATTCAAAATTTCTTTCAGCTCGTCTATTTTCGTATCTCCTTCTACTAACCAAGAACCATCTTCTCTCTTAATAGCTTTCAGTTCGTCTGTTTCATGGAAAGAAGGCATTTCACCAAAAATAGATTCTATGATATTGTGTAGGGTAGCTATGCCCTGAATTTCGCCGTATTCATTCAAAATCATGGCTACATAGTTACGGTTTTTGCGGAAATTTTCTAACAACTGCAACGCAGGCATATTAATATGCACATACAAAGGCTGTTTAATTAATTCTTCTAAGATAATTTCCTCTAATTCGATAAATTGTTTCAAAATATCTTTTACATACACTACCCCCAGCACTTTGTCTAAAGACCTGTCGCAAACGGGGAACATATAGTAACTTGTATTGAAAACTACTTGTCGAATCTCCATTTCAGAGCTGTTAATGTCTAACCATGCTATGTCGGTGCGGTTAGTCATTAGGGTATGTGCTTTTCTGTCGCCAAAACGAAAGACTCCCTTCACCAATTCAGATTCTTTTTTCTCAATAATCCCGTGTTGTGAGCCTTGTTCTATCAGCAATTTCAGTTCTTCTTCTGTCATTGGTGGCTCATCATTGGGTTCTATGCCCATTATTTTGAGAATGATTTTTGTAGAAATACTCAAAAATGTAACTAATGGCGAAGTAATTTTTGCCAACAGTTTCATCATTGGAGCAAACTGAACGGCAATTCCCTCTGGGTTGTTCAACCCAATGGCTTTAGGCACTAATTCGCCCAAAATGAGGGACAGGTACGTCATGGCACTTACCACCACTACAAAACTAACAATCTCCGCATATTCTGCAATCGAAGGAATTGTTAAGAAATATAGTGTGAGGGTTTTGGTTATTGTGCTACCACCATACGCATTTGCCAACGTGCCTACTAAGGTGATGCCTATCTGAATTGTAGAGAGGAATTTGTCGGGTTCTTTGGCTAACTCTAAGGCAGTTACTGCTTTTTTGTTGCCGTACTTTGCTTTTTGTTGAAGGCGTGTCTTTCGGGACGAAATAAGAGCTATTTCAGACATTGAGAAAACGCCATTCAAAATTATCAGTAGAATGATAATGACTGCTTCAAACATTGGTAGTGAGTAGTTGGTGATTGAAAAAGAGTTTGCTAAAAAAATCTGCCAATAAACTTAGTAAATTTTGTTGATTATCAAGCAATTAATAACTTGTTTTTAATTTTGACAAAACTTTTTTATTACTCTAACATCTAAAAATAAGGTTTTTTTAACAAAATGCAAATTTGAGTATTTTTTTTACAAAAAATACTTTCCTAACCCTAAATTATTATGTTCCCCAAACAACTTGTGCTTATTATATTTTGTTTGTTGATGTTTGCTTGTGATAAGCAACACCAATCAGTGGAAAATAAAATTGCTACTGCTTCGAATATGAGTGACATTTTTAAACTTTCCAAGTCTTATAGGGTCGTGCTTTAAAAACTTATAGTGAAACTAATTTTTTTCAAAGAAATAAGTTTGATTGTCTTCAAGAAGCTCTATAAAGATGACATCTTTAGAAAGATGTCATCTTTATAGAGCTTCTTGAAGACTACGTATAACAATTCATAGCACGACACTAAAAGACTTGGAAAGTCTTAAAGACTTGGAAAGTCTTGATTATCAATAAGTTAGAAATAAAATAATTAATATTTTAACTTATTGATTATCAGTTACTTACAAAAAATGGCACTCATATTAATATTAAACTCACGTTAGTTATTTGTATCAATAAATGTGCGGGCTTCAAGCCCACACTCCAGTTAAAAAATACTGCTGATGTCCATTACAAAACCTGTTACTACTTTTGATTTTAACAGCCCTTCACCAACTAATTTTTGGTGCAAAGTATATTCATTGTTGTTTCCCAAAAAATACTGTTCTATACTTTGATTATCCGTATCTACTATCCAATACTCCGCTATTTGGTGTTGAGCATAGTCTTTGAATTTGATACCATAATCTGTTTTGCGAGTACTGTCTGACAAAACTTCTACCGCCAAATCTGGTGGTGGAAATAGCAACTGGTCGGGTGTAAATTCGGCTGCCTTTTGGCTACCAAAAAACACTACGTCTGGCTCATAATCATTGCGACTACAGCGTATCATTACTTTTTCTATACCAACCAAGCCCAATTTATGCTGTTTTACATATACATTTAAGAAAGAGCCAATGTTAGTACAAGCTACCCAATGCTTATTTTTGACAGGTGAATGAAAAATAATTTTGCCATTAATAAATTCGGCTTTGGTATCTTCATGTACCAAATTGTAAAATTGTTGGCGTTTTGCTCTTTCTTGCTGCCAAAAATTATTCAAATCTTCCAAGATTTGTGGAAAATTTGGGTCGTTTTTTAGTCTTTCAAGGTCAAGCAACATAAATAACATTGTTTTGATTTATCATTCATTAAATAGAGTTTATTAAGGTTTGTAGCATAGACTTTAGTCTGTGCTTTTAAAATATTGTTAATCAAGTAATTACCACACAGACTAAAGTCTGTGATACAAAACCTTAATAACCTCTAATACGTAAGCAAAAACTTTTTCGTTGTGCCTATGTTTCATTCAACAAATCTTTGTTGGGCTTGTTGATACCTGTGTCCCAATTTTGTTGGAAAGCAAAACGGCTTTTATCCAAACCTAACCACTCTAAGGCATTGGTACTCAACATTTTTTCTTTGATTGCATCACTATAAGGCGAAGAATCTATGATTTCGGCGGGGACTAATTCGCCCAACGGAAACGGATAATCTGTGCCTAACATGATTTTGTCTGCCCCTACGGTTTGCACCAAAAAGTCTAAGGCTTTTAAATCATGTACCAAAGAATCTACATAGAATTTACCTAAATAATTGCGTGGATTTACTTTGTTGTCTATGGCACACAAATCTGGTCTTACCAAAAAACCTTGTTCTATTCGCCCAATCGTGTAGGGAAAAGTACCGCCACCATGGGCAAAAGCCACACGCAGTTTGGGCAGTTTCTCGAAAACGCCACCGAAAAGCATAGAACAAATAGCCAATGTAGTTTCGGCAGGCATACCAACCAACCAAGGCAAAAAGTATTTAGGCATTTTGGCTTGCCCCATCATCTCCCAAGGGTGAACGAAAATAGCAGCCCCTAACTCTTGTGCAGCCTCAAAAATAGGGAACAGTTCGGGAGCATCTAAATTCCAGTCGTTTACATGAGAACCTATTTGCACGCCAGACATACCCAACTGTTTTACACACCGTTCCAACTCTTTGATAGCCAAGTCGGGAGATTGCATGGGCAGAGTTCCCAAACCCACAAATCTATCGGGGTAGTCATGGCAAATGCCTGCAATATGGTCATTCAGAATTTTCGAAAGGTCTAAAGCATCATGCGGTTTTGCCCAATAACTGAACATAACGGGAACAGTAGAAAGCACCTGTACGTGGATATGGTGTTCGTTACATTCGTGAATACGGGTTTCGGGACTCCAGCAGTTATCCTGAATTTCTCTGAAAAACTTGTTGTCTATCATCATTCTTGCTCGACAAGGTGCGTGATGTTCTAACCGAACAAAACCACCGTAGCCGTACCTTTCTCTGAGGTCGGGGTACTTTTCGGGCAAAATGTGCGTGTGAATGTCTATGGTTAATAAATCCTTGTGATGTAAAGACATGGTTGTGTGTGGGTGAATCGTTATCAAAATTATGAATAAAATTGTAGTCTTACAAAACTATTTATAGGCGTTTGAACTTAACTTTGTAATAGAACCAAACAAGACCACCATGAATACACCTATTGTTTCTATAGAGCAACTGTCTTTCGACAAAATTTATTCTTATGCCGATTATCTAACATGGCAATTTACTGAAAGAATAGAACTTTTACGAGGTTATATTCGCCAAATGGCTGCTCCTAACCGCAGACATCAACGGGTTTCGGGCAGATTTTACAAGCATTTTGCAGACTTTTTGTACAAAAAAAGTTGCGAGGTTTATTATGCCCCTTTTGATGTAAAATTGATTAAAAATCCACAAGGAAAAACAGCCAAAGAAATTTATACGGTGGTGCAGCCCGATATTTGTGTGATTTGCGACCCCAACAAATTAGATGAGCAAGGTTGTTTGGGGGCACCAGATTTAATTATTGAGATTGTTTCTGAAAATAATGTGAAAAGAGATGTGCAAGAAAAGTATGAATTGTATGAAGAAAATGGTGTGTTGGAATATTGGATAGTGCGACCTTATGAAAACAGCATACAACAGTTTTATTTGGAACAAGAAAAATATGTATTGAAAAAAACTTACTTGTCGCCAGATAGTATTTCGCCAATTATTTTGCCCAATTTGTCGATTGATTTATCTGAGGTCTTTGAGGAAAGTGTTTAATAAAAAGAGGTGATTAAGGTCTGTAGCATAGACTTCAGTCTGGGACGCATAGTCTGGGACGCATAGTCTGGGACGCATAGTCTGGGACGCATAGTCTGTGCCTGTAATGAGTTGCTAATCAATTAATTATTACACAGACTAAAGTCTATGTTACAAAATCTTAAAAATGTTTAAAGAGTAAATTATTTTCTTTGAGGCTCTTTTTTTGGGCAAAAACACCTATTTTTGCCCAAAAAAAGATGAATTTATTAGAATTATTTACAGAAGAAGAAAAACTAAGCCTATTGAAAGAGGATAAAAAATCGGCTACTTTGACCAACAGACAACTTTTTCAGCAGTACGTAGCCCAAACGTCTGATAGTCCTTTGTTGTTGGAAATCAAATTGGCAGAAGGAGTGCTGATGACAGGAACAGACGGACAGAAATATTATGATTTGATTTCAGGAATTGGCGTGAGCAATATTGGGCATAGACACCCCAAAGTGATAAAAGCTATTAAAAAACAGCTCAAAAAATATATGCACCTGATGGTGTACGGCGAATTTGTGCAAGCCCCACAAGTCAAATTAGCCAAAAAATTAGTGGAAACTTTGCCCCCACATCTTAATAATGTGTATTTTGTTAATTCGGGCAGTGAAGCCGTAGAAGGTGCATTGAAATTGGCAAAAAGATACACCGCAAAAACCGAAATTATTTCATGCAAAAACTCTTATCATGGCTCTACACATGGGGCTTTGAGTATTGGAGGCAATGAAAAATTCAAAAACTCTTTTCGCCCCTTACTACCTGATATTCAACAAATTGAGTTTAATAACGTAGCCGATTTAGACAAAATTACGCACAAAACGGCTGCCGTCATCATAGAAACCGTACAAGGCGAGGCGGGTGTACGAGTGCCAGATGCTGCCTACCTCCAACGCCTAAGTTACAAGTGCAAACAAGCAGGGGCTTTGTTGATTTTAGATGAAATTCAATGCGGTTTTGGGCGGACAGGTAAGTTTTGGGCATTCGATCATTTTGGGGTTACGCCAGACATTTTGGTTTGTGCGAAGGGCATGGGTGGCGGTATGCCTATTGGGGCTTTTATTGCCTCCAAAGAAGTGATGACCACCCTCACGCACCAGCCTATTTTGGGGCATATCACTACGTTTGGCGGGCATCCTGTGTCTTGTGCTGCATCTTTGGCTACATTAAAAGTAATCCAAAAAGAAAAATTGTACGAAAAGGCGGAAGAAAAAGCCGAGATTTTCAAAAAATTCCTCATTCACCCCAAAATTAAGGACATTCGGAACTGCGGTTTGATGATGGCAGTAGAGTTTGAAAACTACGAAACCCTCAAACCTATTATAGACAAAGCCATTACTTATGGTGTCCTCACAGATTGGTTTTTGTTCTGCGACAATTCTATGCGAATAGCCCCACCCCTGACCATTACCAAAAGCCAAATTTATGAGGTCTGCGGGATTTTGTTGAAGGCTATTAATGGGTAAAGTGTAATCACTATACAATTTTTGATTATATTTGAGTAAATATTACTAGACAAAACTCCATAAAACTTTGAAAATGAGAGGCTTAGTTTTACTTTTAAGTTTACCAAGACAAAAAAAGTAGCTAATGCACTCTCATATTCTCCAATTTATCTCAAAAAACGTAGAAATACGCAAAAGTGTGGCAGA
>CANGYA010000057.1 GCA_947457925.1 Cytophagales bacterium
ATACCTTATGGAACACGGATAACACGGATTTGGCAGATAATCACGGATAAACTAAAAAAACAGTAAATATCCGTGTCATCAGCGTCATCAGTGTTCCATTAAATAATTGATTATCAGTAAATTACAAATCATACATTTTTTACCACAACCTTTTCTTTTTTACTTAATCGTAATTATTAGAGATTATTAATGTCTGTAGCATAGACTTTAGTCTGTGCTTGTAATACATTGCTAATCAAATAATTAGCTCACAGACTAAAGTCTATGTTATAAAACCTTAATAATCTCTATTAGAAATTTTTTAGACAAGTTAAGAGATTTTTAACAAAAATACTATTTTAATGTAGATTTGATAGTAATAAATGTCACATTATTTCGAGATTAATCAACAAGTATTACAAGACGGTTTCTACTACAAAATTGGGTCTGTTACGAGTTGCATCTAAACCCCGCCAAACATACTCTCCAATTACGCCTAATGCTATCATTTGAAAAGCTGATACAAATAGCAGTACCACCATCAAACTCGACCAGCCTTCTACTTGTATGCTACCGGTTAGTTTGCCAAGTACCACCAAAAAAGCATACAACAGAGCAAACAAACCCAGCAATAAGCCCATGATAGAAATAGCTCTAAGTGGAGCAAACGAAAAAGCAACAAAGGAATCTATAAAAAATTTAATCTTTTTTTGTAAAGTCCAAGTAGATTTGCCTATTTCTCTTTTTCTACGAGTGTACGGAATAGCCACATAATCATACCCCAACCATGAAAATAAGTAAGAGGTGTGGGTATTTTTTTCGTTCATAGCTACTACTTGTTGGCGAAGTTGCTGGTCAAAAACCACCAAGTCATAGCCCCCTTCAGGGAGTTGTGGCAGGGCATATTGTTTCATAAGTGTATGAAAAGTATTCGAAAATAGTCTTTGTAACAGCCCTTCTTCTCTATCCTGCCGATTCGCAACCACTAATTTTAAGCCTTTTGACCAGTATTCAATCATTTTTGGGATTAATTCGGGGGGGTCTTGTAAGTCAGCTGCCAAAATCACATTGCAATCTCCTATGGCATAGTGCATACCCGCCAAAATAGCATTGGTAGCTCCTACATTGCGTACCAGCTTAACGGCTTTTACCTTTTCGGGGTACTGTTTGTATGAAAGTTGGATAGCCTCCCAAGTCGTATCTTTTGAACCGTCATCGACTAAGACATATTCAAAGGTAAAATCTTTGGGAAATAGGGCTTCGTTGGCTACCAGCAGTGGTATTGTAACGGGTAAATTTTGTCCATTATGATAACAAGGAATGATGTAACTTAATTTTGGCATATTTTAAATCTTTTGTTTTGCAAGAAAAAACCTTAATAAGTAGTAAAATTTCTTACAAAATAGTATTTTACCCTTCTAACACCCTACTCTTTATGTATAAAAATGAAAAAAAAGTCGGCTACAAGGATTTTGAAGACTTTGCTAATAACCCCAATCTTACAAAATATGAAAAAATAGGCTTTCCTAACTCTTACAGAGAAGGAAAAGACGAGGCTATATTTCAAGATATTCTAAGCAAAATTCCTTTGTTACACCAAAAAAAGCTAAAAATTGTAGATATTGGCATTGGTTGTAGTGATTTAGCTGATTTTATTGTAGCTTGGTGCAAAGCACATGAGCATGAACTATTTGCAGTAGATTCGGCAGCAATGCTACAGCATTTGCCCAATGAGCCGTTTATTCATAAAATAGCAGGTTACTATCCAGACACTTTCGCAGCCTTGCAAGATGAGATAGGTAAAATAGATGTGATTATTTGTTACAGTGTATTTCATTATGTTTTTTCGGAGGGTAATATGTACGACTTTTTGGATAAAACAGTATCATTAATGAAAGATGGCGGAAGCTACTGCCTTATTGGGGACATTCCGAATGAAAGTAAACGCAGACGTTTTTTTAGTACCTTCACAGGGCTACATTATCACCAAGCATTTATGCAAACCAACACACTGCCCGAAATAATGGAATTTCCGCCATTAGGCAAAATAGATGATGGGGTGCTGTTGGGTATCGTACAAAGGTATCGGAATATAGGGTATGAGGCTTTTATACTGCCTCAATCTGCCTCTTTACCACTCTACAATCGCCGAGAAGATATATTAATACAAAAATGGTAAGCTACAATGATTCAAAAACAACAAAAACTTGTATTATTCGGAGATAGTGCTTTTGCCGAAGTAGCCTATGAATATTTTACACATGACTCTCCCTACGAGGTAGTCGCCTTTACGGTACATCAAGCCTATTTACAAAAAAATACGCTATTCGGCTTGCCTGTTGTGCCTTTCGAGCAGCTAAACAGCCTGTATCCGCCTCATCAATACAGCTTATTTATTGCATTGGTTTATAATCAGCTCAATCGTATTCGCAAAAGGGTGTATGAAGAAGCCCAAGAAAAAGGCTATCAACTTGCCAATTATGTCAGCAGCAAGGCTGCCGTATGGCACAATGTAACAATGGGCAACAATGTTTTCATTTTTGAGCAGAACACCGTACAGCCTTTTGTAAAAATAGGTAATAATGTAATCTTATGGAGTGGCAATCATATTGGGCATCATACAGTCTTACACAACCATATTTTTATGGCTTCGCAAGTAGTTGTTTCTGGTTTTTGTGAATTGGGAGATGCTTGTTTTGTGGGTGTAAATGCCACCATAGGCAATAACATTCGGATTGGGGCAGACTGTTTGATTGGGGCTGGTGCTTTGGTAGTAAAAGACGTACCCGCCAAAACCCTGATAAAAGGCATTGCTTCAAGCTGGGACACCGTAGATACACATACCAAATTTAAAATCATAGACTGATGTTGTGGGAAAAAAAAGGTTTAATTTATGCACCCGACCAAAATTTTTGGTGGTCGCAGCACTATGGTATTTTACCTACGCCTGTGTATCTACCTGAAAAAGAGGTTATTAGGGTATATTTTGGTACTACAGACAAAGATAATATTGGACGAATTAGTAGTTTAGATGTATCTGCCAACAAGCCATCAGCAATCATTGTAAATACAAAAGAAATTTTATTAGATGCTGGCGAAAAAGGGTGTTTTGACGATTGTGGAATAATCCCTAGCAATATTATTAATTTTAATGGAGAACAGTATTTATACTATACGGGCTACCAACGCACTTATCAACTCCCCTACCTTTTACTAAGTGGTATTGCTAAAATTATGCCCTCTGGGCAATTATTACGTTTACAAAAAACACCTGTGCTTGAACGTACACCACAAGAACTGACTATCAGGTCTGCTATGACTGTATTAGCACAAAATGGTATTTTAAAATCTTGGTATGTGAGTGCATATAATTGGCAAACTATAAATAGTTCAATTTATGAACATAAACTCTTGCCTACCTAACAACCTTAGCACCAAAGGCGAAGAAGGAGGGAAAACCCAACGAGTGGCTATTTCGTTGTTGGGATTAAGCTCTCCAACTGTAGTCATGAAACGAATAAAATTGACATTATTAAAAGAGTTATAAGTACGAATACCATAATAATTCTGTATCAAAGCATCATTCAAACTTGCGTGAATGGCTACACCAGAAGCATACTCTTTTTCTAAACGCCAAAAAGTGCTATCTCTATTTTTCAAATGCTGAACGGCTTGGACAGTCTTATCATTATAGCCTTTATAGCTATAAATTTCATCATAAGTACAAGTATTTCGTTCAGATAGTATCGGATTATTGATAATAAATAACTCTACACAAATCAAAGCAAGTAAGATAGATGAAAAGTTAGGCACTTTATCTGCAAAATAAAACAAGGTGGACGAGGCTACTAACAAAAGTATTAATAATATAAAACTTGGAGAGATGACGGCTACCGAAGATTTATTGTAGAATAGAAATAATGAGTAAATTCCCATACAAGACAACAAAAGACTAAGATTAATTTTTTGCCCTTTCAGAAGGTACTCTAAAGTTTTTAAGCCATACAACAACAGTAAAATAGTAATGAATAATCCTAAAATACGGTAGTAGTTTCCTGAAAATAACCACAAAGCATACCTCACAGATGGAAAGACTAATGAGGCTAATGCTAAAAATAAAAAAAAGCCATAAACAATTTTAGCTCTTTGGGGCAAAAAAGTAAATAATTGTGGCACAAGCAGCAACACAAACAAACCACAGTACAAAAATGGAGCTTCTAAATAGTTGTAATACCCTACGTATTGAATGGCAGACCCCTCAAAATTGCTAGCAAAAAGGCGAAGAAAATTTGTTTTAAGTTCGGCTACATCTGCCATTTCATACCATTTTTTTTCGGGGATATAAGAAAAATTATACTCACCACTACCTCTTGGACTATTTAGCATTTGGTACAAATTACTTAACAACAAGAAAGCAGATAAGCCCAAGCCTAAACAGCCTGCCACAGCAAGATGCCATACATTTTGATAACTTTTTAGCTTTTTCCACTCAAAATTGGCATATACGAGGGTAGTAAAAGCCCAGTAAGTAATCGTAATTAATGCAGCAAAATAGCTATTAAAAGGCTGTTGAATAGCTATTAAAGCTATTGTTATGGGATACAATGCTCTTTGTTTTTGCTTAAAAAATAATGATAACGCCAATAGTAATAATGCAAATTGAAAAACTATAGTAGGAAAAATACTAATTACCCAAGAGCCATACCCTATCATAAAACTACTACATGCGTAACACAAAGCCCCTACGGTGCTTGTAACGTCAGAAAATTTTTCATTTTTAAGAAATAAAAAAAATACAAGACCAGATAAAAATGTATAAATAAGCTGTATCCATAACATACCTGCAACTACATCTTGGCGAAAAACAAAATAAAGCAGCGGAGTAGCAACAATATCTATGGAAAATGGATAGAGATTTTCGCCCATACCCCACTCAAAAGCCCACTGTGGCACACCCTCATTAGCATAGTGTTTTAGTAAAGCTGCATACATAGGGTAAGTACCATTATAGGCATCACTACCTAAGTCTTTGAAAACCAATAGTTTACTGCCAAATAAAAACTCTCTGTATAGCAAAACCTCCATCACAAGCAATAAACCAATAAAGGTGAGTAGAGGCATTGGATTCCGAAGTACAGTTTGCCATACATTAACGGATAAATGAGTATTTTTATCAGTCATAAAATTTATAATATGTAAATTAAGTTCTTATTTTTTATTTCTCATTTCTACAATTATCTTTTGCTCAAGTGCATAGTTTTTTTGTAGAGTGTCTTCTATAGCAGTAGATAGCATCGTTTTTTTAGTAGCATCAGGTATTTTTTGTATTTCTTCCCGCACAGATAGCCATAAATTTCGGGCTTTTAGTACCAAAGACGCATTAGAAAGTTCAAGACCTGCTTGTTGATAAATGGTAGCCAAATTTTCTTTTACTATGGTAGTTTGCTCCAGTAATAATGCTTTTTCTGCTATATTTACGGCTTCTGCGTACTTTGATTTTTGTGCATAAGTACTGCTTAATAGCAAGCAAGTTTGCACATCTTGGGGATTTAGCTTATATGATTTTTCCAAGAAAAATAAAGATTTTGAATAATCTTGCTGCCTTTCTTTTAAAAACCTCCCCATTTCTTTGTAGCCCAATGCCAAGTTCAGCGGTGTAGTCGAATTATCGGGTTGAAATTTAAAAGATTGTTCGTAAGAAGCTATACTGTAATACAAACTTTTGAATCTAATGCTATCATTGGTAGTTCCCATAGCTTGCGTATAAAAAATGGCAGCATAGGCACTCCACGCACTACCATAAATAGGGTGTAATAATAAAGATTTTTCTATGAAAGGCACTGCTGCTAACATTTTGTTGCATTGTCTTTGATAGGCAGCTTTTTCTCGTACCACTCTTTCTTTTTCTGGAATTAAAGCCAAAGAATCTGTACTTCGTACATACTCATTACGTGCCTGAAGAATCAATAAAACGCCATAATCATAGTTAAGTTTTGCACTATTCTTAGAAACAGTAATGTCTTTAGCTATCAGTGTATCATTGTTTTTCCAATCAAAATTCCTTTCAAATGTTTTAATAAAATAAGCAAGGCAAGCAAGCAAGAACAAAGTTATTACTGGCAACAATACATTGTACCGATAGTAGCACCAATACAGTAAATAAGACACAATAATGACAAAACTCAAAGAAGGTATAAATAAAAATCTTTCGCTAATATTAGTTCCAATAACAAATAAAAAATTTGAAAAAATAGAAAAAGTTACAAAATAATATAATATAGCATAGGCTATAACTTGCTTGTTTCGTAAGCCCCAAAGGGCAATCATGAACAAAAAGGCATGAATAGCTACCGAAAACCAGACAGCCACATTGCCAAAATTTTGGACAGGAATATGACGAGGGTAGTAATCAATAGTCAGGGATGCGGAACAAACAATAGTTTTAAATAGATACTTGCTGAATAAATAATTGTGGCTAATCTATGGCTATAGGGCATAAGATGATAAGTATGCTCATTAGGACTCACCAACTTATATACTTTAGCACCCTCTAATAAAGGTGCTAAGGGTGCATTTTCATCAACTTGTAAAAAAGGGTCATTCATTAACTCATCAGTTTCAAAATACTGTAATGGCGAGCCACCAACTACGCTATTTCTTAGAGATAGAAATAACATAAAAACAACTAATAAAGGAATACAATAACTAAAAATTATTTTAAGTTTTTTATTACTAAAAAAATATAAAGTAATAGGAATAATAGCTAAAAAAGTAACACTACTCTCTTTGGCTAATAAAGATAAAAAGAAGAAAACCGCAGCCAAGATAAGATATTTTAGCACAGACGTATTGGCAGTTACACTATCATTTTTAGGCACTTGAACTGCCAAAAAAGTATAATAAAGTGCCAACAAAGCCCCTAAAAAAGAAATAATTTCATCTCTGCCCTTAATATTTGCAACAACTTCGGTGTGTATAGGGTGAATAGTAAATAGTAAAGTAGCAATGGCTGCAATAAAATAGGCTATTGGTATTTTTTCTGTAAGACTGTAATGAGTAGAAATATTTTTGAACAATAATAATAACACTTTATACAAAACGACACACAGTAAACCATAAAATAATACATTTATAAGGTGAGCTATTTTTGGCACTAAACTTTCAGGAGATAAATCCTTCACCACAAAGCCCGCCTCGTCTTTCATAACCCTCCCTTGTAAATCCTGTAAATTTGCAGCAAATAGTTCTACCTCTATGGCAAACATGACTTGCGTAAGAGGTCGCCAACGACTCCCTGCAATTACTTTTTTGTTACCAAAATAACCTGCAAAAGTATTTTCTGATAAAATACTATCAAGCCCTGCAATGCCTCGTTTAGTAAATCTATTGTCTGTTATTAAAATAGCATCATTACCGCCCATTCGTGAGGTATCGTATTAATGTAACTTAAACAGGCGGTAAGAAAAATTAAGAATTGAATTTTTCTTTCTTCTTGTAAAAAATTAAAAACAAAATGTATATATGTTTTCATAAAAAATTAAATAATATATAAAAGTACCAGAGGTTTTAATATAAATTTAGGCAAGTTATTTTAATAAACCTGCCTAAAGAGAATACTAAAAGTATATAATCTTGACCAATTAAACAAATAAAAGTGCAAAAGTTATACCTCATCCACCTCTAACAACTGCGTGTAAACCAACAATTTACGTACTTTTTCATAACCCATTTTTTGATACAAATCTCCGTACCGTTGAATTTGTTGGTGGTGCGAAGGGCTTTTATCGCCTGTTTTGTAGTCTATTATCACTACGGTTTGGTCGGGTTCTATCACCACTCTGTCTGGTCGCAAGGAGTTTCCAAAGTCTGAATAATGTTCTGGACGCACAATTATCTCTCTTTCATTCAAGATGCTGCGTTGGGCTTGCGGTTCATAAAACGGAGCAAGGTCGGGTAAATTCAATACAGCCTCTATCTTTTGGCGAATTTCAGGCAGTTCTTTTTCTGTTACCCAGCCCTCGTTCAGCAACTTTTGTAAGGCAAGAGGCAAGTCGTGTCGATAAGTTAGTTTTTCAAAAACCCTGTGAATAATAGTCCCTTTTTCTTGTGAGTCGTACAAATCTGTGATATGTAGCTGATTTTCAACTTTTTGTGTATCACTTCGCCGCATACGTATTTTTTCTCTGCATTCCGTACTCAATAACTCTTGGAACACATAGCGTTGTTCTTTTTCCTTTTCTTGGCGTGTATCTTTCCCTGCTACATCTTCAAAAAATACAAAAATTTTACCTGCCTCACTTTCCAAAATTTCTTGGGGAACTTGCGGCGAAAAATTGACAAAGGCATTTAGTAATTCATTGCATCTATTGATTTTTGGAAATTTTTTTGTATCTGTTTCTTCTTTCTTTACAAGTCCTTTACAAGAAAGATACAATTTATCTTTTGCCCTTGTAAAAGCTACGTACAATAAATTCAAACTATCTATAAAGCAAGATTTTTCTTCAATACGGTAACGCAAAGCCATTTCTTCATTCATATTTTCCATATTTTGGTTATGATTCACAATGACTATAGGCAGTTTAGGGGCTATTTCATTCTGCCAATGACACCAGTGCGTAACCTTATAGGGCTTTAAACTCCAATCTACAAATGGAAAAAATACAATCGGAAACTCTAAGCCTTTAGATTTATGAATAGTCAATAATCGAATGGCATTGCCAGACTTTGGCGAATTGATAGAAACTTTGGAGGCTTGTATTTCCCAATATTCTAAAAAGTCTATTAAACTATTACCATTTTTTAGTCCAAAATCTAATAAAATATCTAAGATTTTCTGCAAGTAAATTTGATTGATTTCTTCAGTGTCTTCCTGAAACTCCAAAGTGCGGATAATTTCTTCAGCTATTTCATACAAAGACAAATATTGTAATTGGATAAAATCAAATTGGCGATAAAAATGAGTAGTAATAAATTGGGCAGTAGTCTGCAAATTTTTTTGATTAGCTACTTCACTTATCTCAAAATCAAGGTCTTCCGTTTTAGTAACTTGTAAAGTATGTGCCAAATCATACAACAAATCTGCATGATTAGATGGATTCAATGGGTTCACCAACAACTTAAGGAAGTTGATAATCACACAAACTCTTGGCGAATTACTCAACAACAAACTTTCATCAGAAATCACAGGCATTTTGGCTGCGGTGAGCTGCACTGCCAACCACGCACCTTCATTTTTTTTGCGTGTAATAATGGCAATATCTCCGTATTGGTAGTTTTCTTTACTAACCAAATATTGTATTTTTTCAATGATATACTGTAAGTTTTTTTGTCTATAATCACTATCATCTTCATAGTTCAGTATATTTACTTCTACATGCCCACCTTCGCTGCCCTTGTCGTATTGGAAAACGTCTTGGTAATAATTGTTGTAAACTTGCAAGTAGTTATCATAATTAACGTACTCGTCTTCTTTTTTGGTTTGTTGGTTAAAGCTATTAGTAGCAGCCTGAAAAATAGTAGGTAACTCTTTGAAAAACAAGTTATTAAATGCTACTACGTTTTTTAAACTGCGATAGTTTCGCTGCAAATTTTCTTTCTGAAACTGCCTACCAAAAACTTCTTCATATTCTTGTATAAAACTGCCCTCTTGTGCAGAAGGAATTTGAGGTAAATTAGCCAAAGACGCCGCCTCGCCACCTCGCCACCGATAAATGGCTTGTTTCACATCTCCCACTATCAAATTCATCGCATCTTTGTCTAAAGAGTTGGCAACCAAAGGAATAAGGTTATGCCACTGCGTAACAGAAGTGTCTTGAAACTCATCTATCAAAATATGGTGATACTTTTCGCCTAATCTTTCATAAATGTACGGTACAGGCGAATTTTCTACTATCTCATTGATTTTCAGGCTACAATCTGCCAAATAGACTGCATTTTTTTCGGTCAAAATTGCATGAACTTTCTTGCTCAATTCGCTGATAGTGGCTAATTGGTAAAAATTTTCTAAGGCAGCCAAACAAATTAGTACATTTGATAATTTTTCTTCTTTTTCTTTTTCAATTTCAAAAAATTTATTTTTTAAATCATTGGCTATACCTTCTACGGCAGCTTTGGTAGTAGCATCTTTAGAACTTGTATGTTTGTTTTCATGCACAAATGCCAATACATACGCCCCAGCATGATTTTTTGTAATGGCAGCAATTAATTCTTTGGTATTTCTATCCAATAACTTATTAAAATAGTTGTAGATACCTGAATTGGTTTGATACAATTCTTTTGAAGTTAAACCTGCTTTTTTGATAAGTTCTAAGGCATTTTTTCCAACGGTTTGTAGTTTTTGAACAAAATCATTGATATACCCTTGTAGTTGCTGCTTTATTTCCTTGAAATCCGAAGGCGTAAGGTCTTTAATAGTATTTAACAAAGCTATTTTTTCTTCCTTAAATAAATTTCCTCCAAATTTCTCAAATTCTTTTTCTATGTTCCAATCTTTGTCATCATCTAATTGTTTTTGAATAAACTCTGTTATCAAATTGGTTAAGTACAATTTATCCTCTTTTTTTAGCTTGTTTTCGGGGCTTTCTTTGCCTGTGATGCGTACTTCGCCTACACTTTCTATCAATTGAAAAGTGGCTTGTTCCAAAGTTTCTTCAGTATCCAACTGAATTTCATAGTCAAACGGCAAATCCCAATCTTTGGCAAAAGACTGCGTGATACGGTTGAAAAACGAATCAATTGTACTAATAGAAATGTCGGTGTAGTGGTGCAGCAAATATTGGTACAAAAAACCTGCACGCAAATGCAAATTGTCTATGATTGCTTCTTCGGTAGCTTCTGGTAATTTTTTAAGAAACTTCGGATATGTTTTTGTAATTTCTTGGGCTAACTGCTGCAATAGCACTTTTCCGTCTTTGTTAAATACCAAAATGTTTTGCAACTGCTTGAAAATCCTTTCTTTCATTTCTTTGGCAGCTTCGTTGGTAAAAGTAACCGCCAAAATATGACGAAAATAAGATGTAACGGCTTTTTCTTCGTAGTCTGCTAAGGGAGCTAACAAAGCTAATTTGAGGTATTCTTTGGCAAGGGTGTAGGTTTTGCCCGAACCTGCCGAACTACTGTAAACAATAAGGCGTGGCTGCTTAGTCATGTGGTTTATTTTTTTGTGGGGAAAGATACATAAAAAAATAAATATTGAGTGTATTAGAGTTTATGAATATTTTTTTATTAAGACCTCACCCTGCCCTCTCCATTTGGAGAGGGTTTTGTGGAATTATTCATAAACTCTATTCAATTAAATGATATATTTGCAAAAAGACAAATTTTGTGTGATGAACAAAGCTACAGCCCTACGAATTATCAAAGAATTGATTGCAAAGTTTGAGGCGGATTTGCCCTATTATCAAAATGCCAAAGAGGATGTTTTGCGGATAGACCTTATCAATCCGTTTTTTGAGGCGTTGGGTTGGGACATTGAGAATAAAAAAGGGGCTTTGCCTACTGAAAGAGAAGTTTTTTATGAAGATACGGTACTGGTGCAGCAACGCAAAAAAGCTCCTGATTACGGCTTTACGAAGCAAGGACAGCACCGTTTTTATGTAGAAGCAAAAAAGGCGGGCTTGGTTTTACCACAAGAAGACCGTGCAGCCCTGCAACTGCGGAGTTATGGTTGGAGTAAAAGTTTGGAGGTGTCGATTCTCACAAATTTTGAGTATTTTATGGTCTATGATTGTACCATAGAACCACAGTATATAGATGTAGCCAATGTGGGTTTAGTCAAAAGTATTCACTATAAAAATTACGAGAAACAAATAGATTATTTATGGGATAATTTTGCCAAAGAAAATATTTACAATGGAAATTTTGATAAAACATTTAACAATAAAGCCAAACGTGGCGATATGGCGGTGGACAGGGCTTTTTTGCGGACATTGGAACTACAAAGGGATTATTTGGCAAAGGGGATTTTGACACGCAACCCCAAAGTAGAAGAAGAAGATTTGAATTTTTTGGTGCAAATTATCATAGACCGTATTATTTTCTTGCGTATTTGTGAAGACAGAGGCGTAGAACCTAATGACCAACTGAAAGAGGCTATTCGGGCAGGAAATTATTACAATAACTTAGTCCAAATTTTTAAAACAGCCTCTGATAAATACAATTCAAGTTTGTTTGATTTTAACAAAGACGTGGTTTCGCCTACGATTGTGTTGGACAATAAAGTAGTGGAAAATGTCATTAGTGATTTGTATTTTCCGAAGTCGCCTTACCAATTTGCGGTAATTGGTACGGAAATTTTGGGAACAGCCTACGAAAGATTTTTGGGAAAAGTCATTAGCATTACTCCCGCCAACAGTGTAACAATAGACGAAAAACCCGAAGTTCGCAAAGCTGGTGGCGTATATTACACTCCGCAATACATTGTAGATGAGATAGTTAGGCAGACCATAGGCAAGCAAATAGCAGCAATAGAACAAAAATATAGCCCCACCCCAACCCTCCCCAAAGGGGAGGGAGTTAAAACTCCCCCTTCGGGGGCTGGGGGGCTACTCGCAGAAATAGGGCAAATTACTATCTTAGACCCGTCTTGTGGTAGTGGTTCTTTTTTGTTGGGGGCATATCAGTTTTTGTTAGATTGGTACTTGAACTATTATTACCAACAACGCCTTGCGAACCCCACAGACCGCAATTTGGAAAAGGTTTTGACCCCTAACAACCAACTAAGAACGGAGGAGAAAAAACGAATTTTGGTGCAGCACCTCTACGGTGTGGATATAGATATGCAGGCGGTAGAAGTAACCAAATTGAGTTTGGCATTGAAGGCTATGGAGGGCGAAACGGAAGCAACTATTAACACGCAGCTGCGGATTTTTAAGAGTAAAGTGTTGCCAAATTTGGATACGAATGTGGTGTGTGGGAACTCCTTAATTGGGCATGATTTTTACGAAAAAGACATATTTCTTACACCCAAAGAACAGCGTAAAATTAATACGTTTGATTGGAAGATTACTTTTTCTAAACCTATCAAACGAGGCGGGTTTGATATTGTTATTGGTAATCCGCCCTACGTACAGCCTACTCTTGTAGATAAATACAGCTATGAATACATCAGTAATCACTACCATTTAAAATTAGACCTCTATGCTACTTTTATAGAAAAAGCCTTGTCTTTATTACAATCTCAAGGTATGTTGGGGTATATTGTACCAAGTTTATTTTTAAAAGGGGTGAGATACAGCATTTTACGAGAGTTTATTAATAATAAAGCTGAGAGTTTTCAGGTTACAGAACAAGGAGATAAAGTATTTGAAGATGTAAAAATGCCAACGTGTGTGTTTATTCTACAAAAAGGAGTAAGCAAACAAAATGATTTTTTTTATAACACCAATCAACAACTGTTTACGAAAATAGCTACCCAAACATTAGGAAGCATCAGCACTATTCGACGAGGTTTAGAAATAGGCAGAGATAAATTACAGCTAAGTGGCGAAGTAAAATGTATTACAGGTGGGGATTTAGATAATTATTATGTAAAAACAGAAAGTTTTATTACATCATCAATTTATCAATCTTTTAGAAAAGAAACAGAGATTTTTACTTCTCCAAAACTTTTAGTAAGAGAAACAGGCAACAAGTTTTTTGCTACGATTGATTATGAAAATGTGCTTACCACTCGAAGTATTTACAATGTAAAAATTAATCATAGCTCCTTAAAACCTGAGTTTATTTTAGGGATTATCAACTCGGCTCTATTTCGTTTTTATTTTTCATCTTTTATAGCTCCCAACACAAATATTTTTCCTAAAATAAGAATCGTACAGCTTAGTGAAATCCCTATTCCAATACTAAATTTGTCTGACAAACAACAACAAATAACTCATGATAATATCGTAAAATATGTTGCTGAAATTTTAGCATTAAAAATACAACTAAAAACTATCATTATACCAAGTTTTCAGAAATCTACTGCCGATAAAATTTTATATTATCAAGACAAAATAGACACCTTAGTTCATCAACTCTACCAACTCACTCCCGAAGAAATAGCTTTGATAGAAGGAGAATAAAGTGAATAAATAGAAACAGTTATAAATAAAAACACCCCTAACAATTTGGTTTGTTAGGGGTGTTTTTGCATAGGTTAATGACCTTCTTCTGTAACTTTTTTCTTTCGCATACGAATATTCAGTAATTCTACGCCAAAGGCAAATGCCATAGAGAAATAAACATAACCTTTCGGAATTTCTTTGTGGAAAGCCTCCATCACTAACAAGACACCAATCATAATTAAAAACGAAAGTGCCAACATTTTTACAGTTGGGTGCTTATTGACAAAAGCATTTACAGCATGAATAAATAGCACCATTACGATTAATGACAACACCACAGACACAATCATAATCATGAGGTCTTGCACCAAACCAATGGCTGTAAGAATAGAGTCAAAAGAAAACACAATATTAATAAATACAATTTGTGTAATAATCCACCACAAAGCCTGCGTACCACTGCGTTGTTTGCTGGAGTCTAAATCTTCTTCTTCGCCCTCTATTTTGGCGTGAATTTCAGAGGTACTTTTGCCAATTAAAAATAAACCACCTACCAACAGAATCAAATCTTTGCCACTGAGTCCCTTCGCCAAAAACGGAGGCGTAAATAGTGGCTCTTTTAGCCCGATAATCCAACCAATGACAAATAACAAAGCAATACGAATGCCTGTGGCAGCTATTAAGCCGACATTGGTAGCAAATCTTTGCATGTTAATAGGTAGGCGACCTGCAATAATAGAAACAAAGATAATATTATCTATGCCTAAAACGACTTCCAAGGCAGTAAGAGTTAGTAAACTAATCAAACCTTCGGTGGTCATCAAGTGGTTAAATGTTAATTCCATTATGAGTAAAAAATCTATGAGGTATAAAGTACACTAAGAAGGCACAATGTTATGAATTTTTATCAAAAAATCGTATGTTTAATACATAAAAATTACCACAAGTCAATAATTTTTGGGCGGTGTTCTTCTAATATGTTTTAAAAGACGCAGATTCAATGTTGAAAACTCAATTTATTTGGGTTAAATTTTTTTATTGGACTATCATCTTCTAATACTTTTCTTTGGCTATCATTGAGTTTCTGTAATATTTTCAACAGAAGAAGCACCAAAATTAATTTTTTAGAATATATTGCCTAACTAAACTGTTAGTATTTCCGATGTTCTCTACTGTAATGCTATTGTTTTAGTTTTTTATTTCGCAATTCAAAAATAAACATAAAGTACAACACCACTTAACGTTTATTATTTTTACCAAGATTTTATCTCAAACTTGATTCCAATGTATATGAAAACGTATAATATATTTTTTTCATTGATGGTTTTACTAACTTTCTTGGCTTGTGGTTCGCAGGATATTCAACCGATGGACAATAACACCACAACTTCGCCTAAGGATACTACACAAACAAAACCGCCAACGAATCCAACGAATCCAACGAATCCAACAAACCCAACGAATCCAACAAACCCAACGAATCCAGTTGTAAATTGTAAGTTAAGGGGGAAATTTCAAAGTAATATTTGTGGGCAGGGTCGTTGGGGAGCATATATTATTGTGTTGGAAGATGGAACAGCTTTACAGCCTTGGGAAATTCCTACCACAGTAAGTTTAGAAGGAATCAAGGTAGAACAAGGTAGAGAAGTGCAGTTCTCTTATGAAGTAATCAAAAGAGATGACCGTTATGATGCACAACAGATTTGTATGGCTATTCCATTGATTAGTTATGAAAAAATACAGGCTATTCGTATTACTTGTATTGCTCAATAGAGTTTATGAATAATTTGTATAACAGACTTTAGTCTGTTTTTAAGTATTTGAAGATTAATAGTTTGCACAGAATAAAGTCTATGCTACAACAATTATTCATAAACTCTAATAAAGTAAAAAACATTAATTTAAAAAATAACCTTTGTAAAATACCAAAGGTTATTTTTATTTAAAAAAATAAAAATAAATATGTTAAAAGGTTTATTAGGCTTATTCATACTTATTTGCACACTGCCAATAATGGCACAAGACCCATTGTATTTTAGGTACACAGACGAAAACGGTTTGCCAGATTCAGAAGTTTATGACCTTTTGCAAGACTCAAAGGGGTTCATTTGGATAGCCACAGCCAAAGGTTTAGCTCGTTATGATGGTGCTACCTTCAAACATTACAGTTCTAAAAAACAAGTAAATGCCTCTATTACAGGTATTTGTGAAGACAGCTATCAACGGATTTGGGTACATGATTTTACAGGGAGGCTTTTTTATGTCGAGGCAGACACCCTGCGTTACTTTGAGCAGTGGAATCCTAATAATTCATTTTCGTTTCCACATATTATGATAAATGAAATAGGATTATGGGTGAATAGTTATGAAGGAGTACATTTATATGATGTTACAAAAAAAGAAATAACATTTAAAAAACATTGGAAAATGCCAACAACGCGTAGTATTGCAAACGTAGGTCGTGATGTCTATGTTATCAGAAATGGAAAAATCTCTTATATTAATGCTAACTTAGATACATTAAGCTTTTTTTCCGTCAATAGCATTGCTATTCATGAATCAACAAATGCCTATACTTTTAATATACAAGACCAACACTTTTTATTTACCTATAAAAAAAATCATATATTATTTCTCGATAGAAAAGAAAAAAAAATGTATTTACATCAACTTTTACATAACACAGATTATACTTATAAGGCTAAAAAGATAGGACAAAAATTTTATGTATGTACGGCTAATGGCTTGCATATTTTTGAGCAAGATGGGAACAAATGGAAAAAAAAGGGGCATTACTTTAAAGGAATGCGTGTGTCTAATATCATTCAAGACCATGAGGGACATCTATGGTTATCTACCCTCAATAATGGATTATTACAAGTACCTTCTTTGAATACAAAAAATATTATATTGCCCAATGAAGATAAAGCACAAAAAATTTTAGCCTATAAAAATGGCTTTCTTTTGGGAACAGACCAAGGAAAAGTATATAAAAATAATGAATTGCTTTATACGGATACATTTCAGAGAGGTATTTCTGCCTTGAATATCAAGCAAAAAGATGAAACTATTTTAGCAGCAGGTAATTTTTTGTATGAAATTAAAAATAAAAAAGTAATAAAAACAAAATACTTTAATCATGGCTTTAAGCAATGGGATTACTTGTCAAATGGCATCTCTTTATTTAGTACCTCAAGTGGCTTTCACGTAGAAGTCCCTGATAAAGACTTTAGGGAAATACCTGCGTATTTGTTACACAAGGTTCATTCAGACTTTAATACACCAACTTTTTGGAATCTTACAGATATTCGTTCCTCTTTTTTTGTGCATGATAGTTTACAACAATGTATTATTGTGTCGACAAAAAATGGCTTAATGAAGATAGATAATTTTGAAAAAAATATAATTTTATATAAAAAAGAACCTTTATATGCAATTAGTATTGCACAAATAAATAATACTTATTGGGTGGGGACTGCTAGTAACGGTATTTTTATTTTGGACAAACAAACTAATGTTGTAAAACAGCTAACTACAGCAGACGGATTATTGGGGAATACGGTTTACAAAATCGTAAAAGGACGGGAGTCGGTATGGATAGCTACAGATAATGGTTTGCAACAGCTTGATTTTCTGGGTAATAGCAAAAATTACTTGAGTACTCAAAATGGTTTATTTTCTAATAAAATCAATGACCTTAGTCTTTGGCAAGATACCATCTATGCTGCCACCAATAGAGGAGTTTTGATTTTTTCTGAAAATTTTAATAATTTATTAAAACCTAACCCTAAATTATATTTAAAAAATTTACAATGGCAAGAAACTGATACACTAAGAGAAAGTACGACTTTACAAGCTATTCAACTGCCTTTTGGTTATAGGCGTTTGGTGATAGAGTTAGGAATTATCTCTTTTAGTGATAAAAACCGTATTAGCTTTCAGTACCGTATCAAAGGACTACAAAATGAACATTGGATAACTGCCAAAGCTACACAAAACCGTATAGATTTGGCTGCCTTGCCGTCTGGTGCTTATGTATTGGAGGCGTATGCCTTGAACCCGCAAGGGAAAGCTACAAGTAGTATTTTTCAATTACCTATTGTGATTACTCCTCCGTTTTGGCGGACAATTTGGTTTTGGTCATTAATAGTTTTATTGTTAGTTATTATTGTTAGTACATTGATTATTAGTAGATTACAAAGGCTAAAAGAAAGAAATGATTTGTTATTAGAAAAAGAAAAGCTACAAAAAGAGTTGCAAATGAGTTTGTTAGCTTCTATCAAGTCGCAAATGAATCCACATTTTATATTCAATGCCTTGAATACAATTCAATTTTATATCTTTAATAACGACAAAGCAAGAGCTACACATTATTTGAGTAAGTTTTCACAACTGATGCGTAAAATTCTGCAAATGTCTAATACCGAAAAAGTAGCATTGAACGAAGAAATTGAAACTCTTAAATTGTACTTAACCTTAGAGGCTATGCGTTTCCAAGAAGAATTAGATTGGAAAATAAATGTAGCCAATGATGTAGATGCAGAAGAAACGTATATTCCGAGTATGTTGATACAACCCTATGTAGAAAATGCGATTAAACATGGTTTATTGCACCAAAGTCAAGCTAAAAAACTGGAAGTTAGTATTACATTGTCCAATGAACAACTTTTGCAAGTAGTCATAGAAGACAATGGGGTAGGGCGTAAAAAAGCCGAAGAAATGAAAATGCGAAAAGGGGGGCAACATTTCTCGTATTCATCTACGGCAAATAGCAAGAGATTAGCTATTTTGAACACAAATCGTACTCAAAAAATAGCTTTGGAAATTATTGATTTAGAAAATGGAGTAGGGGAGGGGATAGGTACAAAGGTGTATTTATTTATACCTTTATCTTAAAAGTTTTTTTTGTTAATTTACTTTTTAAAAAATATTAATTTATTATGCTAAAACGTATTCTCTTGCTATGCTGTTTTTTGTGTACTGTTTCAACACTGTACGCCCAATCTCACACAGTTGTAGATTCTATTTTCTCTTCTACCTCCAATTTATATTCTTTGATTGTCCAAAAGAACGGAATTATGGGCGTTGTCAATGATACAGGCAAAGTTATTTTGCCAACGATTTATGACAAAATAGAGGCATTGAAAGGAAAAAACGAGGAATGTAGCCGTTGGGAAGGAATTTTGAAAGTAAGGAAAGGCGGAAGTTGCGGTTTGCTCTTGGCAGACGGCAAGCCGATTTGTCCTTTTTCGTTTGATGATATTGTGTTTTTCCCAGAAACTTGTTTGGGTACAACGCCAGAGAGTATGGTTATTAAATATATTCAAATGGGAAAAGTGGGTTTGGGAGATGCCAGAGGCAATATGTTGATTCGTACAAGTTATGAAGATGTTTATTTACTCAAAGACTCTGCCCAACAACTGATACAACCTGCCGTAGCCGTAGTACGCAAGGAAGGAAAATTTGGCATGATGGAACTGCAACACAAAATTGTGATGAAAGCCGACTACGATAGTATTGGTTTTGTTGGATTTATCAAAGAATCTACTAAAGCAAAGGCTAAAACAGACTTGGTTGTCAAAGTAAAACAAAAAGGTTTGTGGGGCTTGGTAAATTTGACTACACAAGAGGTTTTTGAAAGGGCATATACGTACATAGGTAGGTGTGCAGACGGATTAATTGTAGTGAAAAACACGAAAAAATACGGCTACATTGATTTACACAACAAAGAAAAAATAGATTTGGAGTATGATTTGGCATTGCCTTTTGCTAACAAAGTGGCTTTGGTCAATAAAAACGGCAAGTGGGGCTTGATTAAGCAGGACGGCAAAGCCAATATTCCTTTGCAGTATGAAGAACTACAAGTTTTGTTTCCCAAAGAAATAGATGATAAGTTTTTGGCGACTTTGTATTTGGTCAAGAAAGATAAAAAGTACGGCATTTTGTCGGCTACAGGGCAAGTAATTGTACCTATAGACTATGAAAAATTGGTATTTAAACAAGGCGACTACACAGGCAAAGGCTGGAAAGACGGCAAAGCCGAAGAAGTAGAAATGCAAATTCCACAAAAAACTACAAAATAACTATGCAATTAGTTACAGAAATGTCTTCGGCGTATGAGCATTTGGAGCAACTCTCCATAGCCGAACTTCTACAAAATATTAACCAAGAGGATAAAACAGTGCCTTTGGCAGTAGAAGAAGCATTGCCACAAATAGAAAAATTGGTGGCAGCTATAGCCCAAAAAATGAAACAAGGAGGCAGACTTTTTTACATAGGGGCAGGCACGAGTGGCAGGTTGGGGATTGTAGATGCGTCTGAATGTCCGCCTACGTTTGGTGTGCCACAGGGTTTAGTGGTAGGACTTATAGCAGGCGGAGATGGGGCTATTCGCAAGGCGGTGGAGTTTGCAGAGGACAACACTGAACAGGCATGGAAAGACCTACAAGCCTATACACCTACGCCTTTGGACAGTTTGATAGGTATTGCGGCTTCGGGCAAAACGCCTTATGTGATTGGAGGTGTACAAATTGCCCGCCAATTTGGAATGACTACAGGCTGTATTGTTTGTAACCCTTCTTCGCCTTTGTCGCAAGCTGTGGAGTTTCCTGTAGAGGTGGTCGTTGGGGCAGAGTTTGTAACAGGTAGTACCCGTATGAAGGCTGGCACAGCTCAAAAATTGGTGCTAAACATGATTTCTACTACGTTGATGATACAGTTGGGACGAGTGAAAGGCAATAAAATGGTAGATATGCAGTTGAGTAACAACAAGTTAATAGACAGAGGGGTGCGTATGCTGATGGGGGAACTGCAAATAGACGCAGACACCGCCAGCCAATTATTACAACAATACGGGAATGTAAGAGAGGCTATCAATGCCTATCAAGGTTAGTTGTAAATATGGGGACGGGTTAAAATGAAATTTTCCAATTTTCTAAGTTTTGTACTTAGAAAATTGGAACTGCTCAAATAATACAAAAATGAAATATATCATAGTCGCATTGATTTGGCTTTTTTGTGCCTATGTTACACAACCTATGCCTACAAATTTAGGCAATTTATTACCCAATGAATTATAAAGGCAGTTTTAGCCACAAAATAGGTAGAGTGTATAACAAGTAATGCTAAAAAAGTTGTAGAGAGGTTTTTATGACACGAATCAACATTACATCTTTAACACTACCGAATTTTTAATTAAAAATTTCCTAATTAAAAATGGTGCATCAGCACTTAGTCTTCTCCTTTTTTTAGCTTCTTTTTAAAAACCTTTTTGAGTTTTTCTACTTTTGGGGCAATCACAAAGGCACAATAGCCTTGTGTTGTATTTTGGTTGTAATAATTTTGGTGATAATCTTCGGCAGCGTAGAAAACCGTCAAAGGGACAATTTCTGTAACCACAGGTTTATCAAAAACTTTCTCAGTTTCTAATGCTTTTTTGTATTTTTCTGCCAATGCTTTTTGTGTTTCGTTGTGATAAAACACCGCAGAACGGTATTGTGTGCCTACGTCATTGCCTTGTTTATTGAGTGTTGTAGGGTCGTGTGTTTGCCAAAAAACCTCTAACAATTCGTCATAAGAAATGACTGTGGGGTCATAAGTGATTTGGCAGACTTCGGCGTGTCCCGTTGTGCCTGTGCATATTTCTTTGTACGTAGGGTTTTTTGTAGCTCCGCCTGTATAGCCCGAAACTACTTTTTCTACGCCCTCCAGACGTTGAAAGACTGCCTCTACACACCAAAAGCAGCCTGCACCAAAAGTTGCTATTTCCATTTTTTTGTTTTTTGTGGTTGTGGTTGTTGCAGCTACCTGAGAAGTGTTATTGGTTTGCCCACAAGCTACCAAATGAATAGCTCCCCAAGCACTTACTAACAGTAAGATTTTATGAAATATTTTTGCCATAGACGTACACAAATTGATATGATAAGATAGTGCGTAAGGGATTAGTTTAGTTCATTAACTATAACAATAGAATAACAAAGTTTGTTAAAATTACCCCCAATACACACGAAAATTACGTATTTTTGTAGTAAATTTATTCACTACAAAACAGATTATGATATGAAAAAAACAAGTTTTCAGTTACTTCGTTTCGCCTTACTATTATTGGTAGCTTTTAGTTTTACGGCAGCCATTCCACAAGACAGTGGCGTGCAGTTTATTGAACCTAAAAAGAAAAATGGGCAAGAAAAAAACTTTGATGACATTATCAAAGAATTTAAGGGCAAAGTGGTGTATGTAGATTTTTGGGCAAGTTGGTGTCCGCCTTGTCGTGGTGAAATGCCGTATTCTCAACAACTTCACACCACATTCAAAGACAATCCGAATGTAGTTTTCCTATACATTACGTTTGACCGTACCGAAGCTGCATGGAAAAACGGCATTACCAATATGTCTATTCAGGGTTATCATTGGTATCCAAGTGAAACGCAACGCATGGACATTAACGCAAAATACCAAGTAACAGGGATTCCTCGTTATATGTTGGTGGATAAAACCGGCAAAGTAGTGAATACCAATGCCCTTAGACCAAGTTCTGGGCAGGGAATTACAGATGCTATTAAAGCACTGTTGTAAGCAACCAACCAACTCTATAAAGGTGAATGACAAACCTTTATAGAGTTTTACTCAAAAAATCTTTATGAAAAAGAAGACTTTATCTTACCAAACCGCAATGGACGAGCTAAAAGCATTGGAAAAAGCCTTAGACAACAATGAAATTCCGATTGATTTATTAGCCGAAAAACTCCAAAGGG
>CANGYA010000058.1 GCA_947457925.1 Cytophagales bacterium
CCAAAGTTGCGTTTTTCGCCATAACTGCGTTTCTTAAATTCGCCGTTATTGTCGTCTTTGTTGGTACTTTCGTTGTTGTTATTGCCGAAATTGCGTTTGCCGTAGCTGCGTTTTTCGCCATAACCGCCACTTTTTTCTTCGCCAAAGTTCCTTTTTTCGCCGTAACTGCGTTTTTTAAATTCGCCGTTGTTGTCGTCTTTGTTGAAACTTTCGTTGTTGTTGTT
The DNA here is from genome assembly GCA_947457925.1 of Cytophagales bacterium. Taxonomy (GTDB): domain Bacteria; phylum Bacteroidota; class Bacteroidia; order Cytophagales; family Thermoflexibacteraceae; genus JAAFKA01. The sequence goes on from CANGYA010000058.1 coordinate 225, forward strand.
ATTGCCGAAATTGCGTTTGCCGTAGCTGCGTTTTTCGCCATAACCGCCACTTTTTTCTTCGCCAAAGTTCCTTTTTTCGCCGTAGCTGCGTTTTTTCGGCTCGTCTTTTCCAAAAGGCTTACCATAGTAGCCCCCCTCAATTACCGTAGTTTTCTCACCGATACGTGGTCTTTTTTTACCAAAACGATTGTTGCTGCCCGCACTTTCTTCTTGTGTGGTTCTTACCTGACGTTTTGCTTTGTCATGTGGATTTCCAAAATATCCACCTTCTTCTTTTTTCTCATACGAGTTGCGGTAGTTCTTGCGTTGTCCCAACGAGGTAGTTTTACCTTTGCCTCCGCCTTTGTTGTTTTTGTCCTTAAAATTTGCCATATAGGGAATGTTGAAAAATTCAACAAAATTTTTCAAACCTATAAGGTTTAAACAACCTTATAGGTTTAAAGATTAAAAATACTTTTGTTTAAATATGAAAGTTTATAGTAGTTGTCAAATTACTGATGGTCGTTTTCGTAGCAACTTTTAGTTTTTATCCTTTTCATTATTATCCAAAAATGATAACTTGATTTGGTTGCGATGCGGTAATATTCTTTTTTCTGCCAAACTTATGTAGTCAGGAGCTATTTCATAGCCTACAAATCTGCGATTATTTTTTAGTGCTGACACGGCACTCGTGCCACTACCCATAAAAGGGTCTAAAATAACATCATCTTCAAAAGATAAAAGTTGTATTAATCTATGGGGTAATTCCTCAGGAAATGGTGCTGGATGTCCTATTTTTTTAGCACTTTCGGGGTTCATAGTCCATACTGATTTTGTCCACTCCATAAATTGTTCCTTACTAATCGTACTTCTCTTTGTCTTGTTGTTTCTCTTGTAATCTCCTTTGGAAAAAATTAAAATATATTCATGAGTATCTCTTAATACAGGGTTTGAGGCAGACATCCAACTTCCCCAAGCCATTGAAATACCTGCACCTGCACCTTTTTGCCAAATAATTTCACCCCGCATATTGAAACCTATGTTTATCATGAGATGTGAAATATAATCAGACAATGGTATATAGGGTTTTCTACCTAAATTTGCCACATTGACACAAGCACGACCCCCATTTACTAACACTCTATAAGTTTCTTTAAATACATTTTCAAGCATTTCTAAATATTCAGATAAAGACAAGTCTTCGTCATATTCTTTAGTAACATTATAGGGAGGCGAGGTAATCATCAAATGCGTACAACTATCAGGCAATTCCTTCATATTTTCAGCATTACCCAAAATAATCTTATTTTCAACTTCTTGTGGCAAAGGATTTTCAGTTGTTGATAAATTTTCCACTTTTCCTATTGATGAATAAAGTTTAGACTGATAAAATTTATCTGAATTATGATTAATCCTTCCATTTGTACCAAAACTACTCGTTTCTGTACCGTTTTGTGGTTTAGTTTCTATCATCTTAGTCTTTTTGCCAAAGTTCAACCCACCGTTCAAAAGTATCAAAAGCAATACTTTCTTTTTTCCAATTTACCAATATTTTTGAAGTTTCTTGATGTTCTACTAGGAGTTTTAAGGCTTTTCCTGTCATTTCTACTCCTCTTGGATTTATGCCTACTTTGGGTAATTTAATGTATCCTGCACGACCAATATTCTCAAATATTTCTAATTGTATATTTTTAGGAATACAATAAAGCCCACCTTGCTTTTCCCAATGAATATGGGCAAAAATCATATCACAACTTGGTGTATATTCTTGACTAAATTTAAAAGCACTTTCAGCATCTACTGTCCAAACTAATTTTAAGCCACTTAGAGAATTAGACAAAGTTTTGATAGAGAAAGGAGTATCAAAAACATAAACATCAGCTTCTGGTTCTGTAATAGGAATAGCTGTTTTTACATTTTTTTCGCCAAATTTATGAATAAGTAAAGCAACTAAAATTCTTTCTCTCAAAGAACCTACTTCCATACCTACTTTCCCACCTCGCATAGTTTCTAATTCTGCCACTTGAAAAAGCATTGGTAGCTTTTCTTGAATTTTCCCTACAATTTGCTTGTCTGTAAATAGATTATCTATTATTGTTTTCATTAATATTTTTAAAAAATATGATTTTCCTTGTTGCGTAACGAATAAGTATATAATACTTTATAGGTTCAAAATATCTTGATAACTTTACATTTAGTCCGTAATAGTTCTACAATTTAACTTGTAATAATTTTACGGACTAAAGTTCGTAACCACAAGAAAGATTAGTAATTTACCTCTCCCATTTCCGCAGGTACATCTTCGGTCTGCACGAATTGGTATTTCTGGGCTACTTCGTCCAAAATCTCCCGAATTTCGGCAGGGTTTACAGACTCTACCAAACGAGTCCGAAAAGGTTTAAAGTCGGGTACACCTCTGAAATAGTTGGAGTAGTGTCTTCGCATCTCGAAAATGCCTAATTTTTCGCCTTTCCACTGCAAAGAAAACTCAAAATGTTGTTTACAAACATCTACTCTTTGTAGCATCGTTGGCGGTGGCAATTTCTCTTTGGTTTTGAAGTAATGTTTCACTTCGTTGAATATCCAAGGGTAGCCAATAGCTGCACGCCCAATCATAATACCATCTACACCATAACGGTTGCGGTATTCCCATGCTTTTTCGGGTGAGTCTATGTCGCCATTGCCAAAAATAGGAATGTGAATATCTGGTAGTTCTTTTACTTTGGCTATCCAAGACCAATCGGCTTCGCCTTTATAGAGTTGCGACCTTGTACGTGCATGAATCGTAAGGGCTTGCACACCAACATCTTGTAGGCGTTTTGCAGCCTCCAAAATATTGATAGTTTCGAAGTCCCAACCCAAACGAGTTTTTACGGTTACAGGTCTTTTACAAATTTTTACGATTTCTTCGGTCATCTTTTGCATCTTAGGCAAATCACGTAGCAAACCTGCTCCTGCCCCTTTGCACGCCACATTTTTGACAGGACAACCGTAATTAATATCTACTAATTGGGGGTTTACGCTGTCGGCTATGGCTGCTGCTTCTCGCATAACCTCTACTTTGTCCCCAAAAATTTGGATACCAATAGGTCTTTCGTATTCGAATATGTCTAATTTTTGGATACTCTTGGCTGCATCACGTATGAGTCCTTCGGCAGAAATGAACTCTGTGTACATCATATCCACTCCGTTTGCCTTGCAAACTGCCCTGAATGGTGGGTCACTTACATCTTCCATTGGGGCTAATAATAATGGAAATTCGCCCAACTCAATGTTGCCTATCTTTACCACAACGCTGTCTATCTATTTCTTACAAAGGTAGTGATTTATTTTTATACCTTACCTAATTTGCAAGGTTTATATTTTGTAAAAGCCTTGTAAAGCAAGTATTTTTGCAGGCTATTAAAATGTAGCTCACCAATGATTTTTCTGAACCCTCTCCAAATGGAGAGGGCAGGGAGAGGTCATTAGCTAACTTCTTACAAACTTTAACAAAATATTATATGCAAAAAGCACCTTTATTTACACTTTTATTGGCTGCAGCCTTATTTGGACTCAGCATTTATACTGTGTACCAACAATATAGTACCAATGCCAAAATTTCGGCATTAGAAGAAAAAGTAGCTGCCTGTAGCCCTGCTGCACCTACCAAACAAGAAGAAGCACACGAGGACGAAGAACACGAATATCCTTTGGGCGAAAAAATGGGAAAAATGTTGTACTTCACACACAAAGCTGGTTTGGCGGGCAAGTACCAAAACTGGGAATTGGCTGCGTTTTATGCCCATGAATTGGAAGAAACTGCCGAGAGTATCATAGAGGCGAAAGTCGTAGATGAAGGTGTAGAAGTGAGTAAATTAGTAGCTTCTGTAAAAGACCACATAGAAAACTTAGAAAAAGCTGCCAAAGAGCAAAACGCCGTTGAGTTTCCGAAAGCCTACGAGACCTTACTACGCAACTGTAATAATTGCCACGTATCTACAGGTAAACAGTTTATTGTGATTACGCCTTTACAAAAAGACATTGAAGGGCAACAGTTTAAGAAGTAAATTAATGTAATCAATACTTTCCAAGTCTAACAGACTTGGAAAGTATTGACAGTTTCTTTTACAAAGCCGAAGCTAATGACGCAATGCTAATAGTTTGACACCCCGCCTCAATAATAGGCAAGGCTGCAGCCTCTATGGTAGCTCCAGACGTAATCATATCGTCTAATAATAGTATATTTTTGCCTTTAATTTCCGTCTTTTCATTTACCACAAACAAGGCTTCCGCATTTTTTAGTCTGCCCTCCTTGTCTTGTTTGGCTTGTTGTTGGTTGGCTCTTGTGCGTATGAGGGCATCTGCCTGCCATGCAATATGCAGACTTTCTGCCATGCCTTTTGCTATGTTATCTACTTGGTTGTAACCTCTTTGTTTCAGTTTGCTACTGTGCAAAGGAATTGGCACAATAAGGTCAAAAGCTGTAGCAAAACCATTTTCATACAATAATTTGCCAAATTGTTGCCCCAAATATTCGCCTATTTCTTGATTGCCTTCGTATTTCAATTCATGCAAAAGTTTTTGCGTTTTCCCTTTGTTCACAAAGTTGAGATAGCTAAAAGCATATTTTACCTCAAAACGACCCGTAAACCGTTGGATAAGAGGGTTTTGGTTAGGAGTTTTGTAATATTCATTGATGGGCAAGGCATATTCACAAGCTAAACAAAGCTGCTGTTGCTGCGAATCAAGGCTTTGATGACAAGTAAGGCAATATGTAGGAAATGCCATGTCTAATAAGGCTCTGAACATAAAGATAATTTATTTGATTGAAATAGCTAAGTCATATTTTTGAATGACTATCACATAACACCGTAAATAGTCGGTTTGTTGCTTACACAATATACTTAGTCTTTTCCTTGAGTTTCGCCTTAAAAATGCAGAAATTTGTTTTTTAATCAATTCATAAATTATTAGTGAATATTTATTTAATGGGCTGTTCGGAAAAACAGACTGTACCACAGACTTTAGTCTGTAAATATGATTACTAATTAACGTAAGTTGCGTAATATCTGTAGAACAGACTTTAGTCCGTTTGTAGCAATGAAAATGGAGATTTATTTTCTTAACAAAGACAAATTTTTTATATAAAGTACCCAAAACGGACTAAAGTCCGTTCTACAGTGGCACTACGCAACTTACGTTAATTAATCAAGTTTTCACAGACTAAAGTCTGTGGTACAATTTTTTACTTTTGGACAGTCTCATTCATAATTAATCTATATTTAACGGCAATGAGCAAAAGACATCAATATAAAAAGCCCGAAAGACGCAGCAAAGAGTGGAAAAAAGATTTTTTAGATGACCGTAAAGTAAAACTTTCTATAGGCTTGTTACTTATCGTAACTTCGTTGGTCTTGGGGGTTTCTTTCTTGTCTTACTGCTGGACGGGCAAAGCCGACCAAAGCACTGTAGAGTCTTTGTGGTCTGTAAACCTCCAAGATTCGGGCAGAGAAGTACAAAATTTTATGGGAATTATTGGGGCGGTGCTGTCCTATTTGTTTGTGTACCGTTGGTTTGGTTTGGGTTCATTTATTTTGTTGCCCTTGCTGTTTCATATTGGCTACCGTTGGACAACTTTTAGGGTTATTTTTTCAGAAAAAAGGTATGCTCAAGGCATGATTTTTTGGCTGTTCTGGCTAAGTACGTTTTTGGGTTATATAGCTTTGTTTTTTGATTCAAGAAGCACCATTTCGTTTTTGTGTGGCGGTATTGGTTTAGAAATGGCAAGTCTTATCAGTGGTTTATTTGGCTGGGCAACTATCCTTATTTTGTTGTTGTTTATGGCTATTTACACCATTTTCTACATGGACATCAACACTATCGACCAATGGAAAGACCGTATCAACGCCTCTATGGACACCGCCAATGCCGTAAAAGGCAGCGTAAAACAGACTTTTAAACGCCAGCCTGATGTGCCGTATGACGACAGTGAAAATTTTATGTACCAAAAGGATAAAACGCAAAAACAACCTCCTTTTGTGAAAAAAGATAAGCCTAATGACACCACAACGCCTCCGCCTATTACCAAAAAAGAAACAGAGGCAAAAAATAACGAATACGAATTTAACCTCGAATCGCCAGTAAAACCAACAGTTCCGACTAAAACAACGGACAGTAAATTGACTAAAAAAGACAATCAACCCAGTTTCAGTGTGGAAGATACTACGGAGTTCCAAGAAAAAACGGTTGTCAATCCTGTTTTTATTGCCGAAGATGACGTTTTAGAGCCTGAAAGTGAGGCAGACAAAGTACCCGCCTACATCAAATATGGTTTATATGACCCTAAATTGGACTTGCGAAACTATACTTTTCCTACATTGGAATTATTGCACCCCCCTGCCATAAACAAACTCAAAGTTACTCGTGAGGAATTGGAAAGTAACAAAGAAAAAATTGTAGAAACTCTTAGCCACTTCAACATTAGTATAGACACTATCAAGGCTACGGTAGGTCCTACGGTAACTTTGTATGAAATTGTACCGCAGGCAGGTATCAAAATTTCTAAGATTAAGAACTTAGAAGATGACATTGCTTTAAGTCTGTCGGCGTTGGGTATTCGTATCATTGCCCCTATTCCGGGTCGTGGTACGATTGGTATAGAAGTACCGAACAAAAACCGTGAAGTAGTGCCGATTAGCTCTTTGTTAGCTACCGAAAAGTTCCAAAAAACAGATGCCGAATTGCCGATTGTTTTGGGCAAAACTATTTCTAATGAAGTCTTTATGGCAGATTTAAGTAAAATGCCTCACTTGTTGATGGCAGGTGCTACGGGGCAAGGTAAATCTGTGGGTTTGAACATTATTTTGACTTCTTTGCTTTACAAAAAACACCCCGCAGAACTTAAATTAGTCTTAGTCGACCCTAAAAAAGTGGAATTGACTTTATTTAACCGAATAGAAAGGCATTATTTGGCAATGTTACCGGGCAGCGAAGAAGCCATTATTACAGACACCAAAAAAGTAGTGCATACACTCAATTCTTTGTGTATAGAAATGGATATTCGGTATGGTTTGTTGAAAGATGCAGCTTGCCGAAATATCAAAGAATACAATGAAAAATTCACGAAACGTATGCTCAACCCCGATGAAGGGCATCGTTTCTTACCGTACATTGTCTTAGTCATAGACGAGTTGGCGGACTTGATGATGACCGCAGGCAAGGAAGTAGAAACACCGATAGCACGTTTAGCCCAATTAGCTCGTGCCATTGGTATTCACTTGATTGTGGCTACGCAAAGACCTTCTGTAAATGTCATTACAGGTATCATTAAAGCTAATTTCCCTGCCCGTTTATCGTTTAAAGTAGCTTCAAAAGTCGACTCTCGTACCATTTTGGACACAGGCGGAGCAGACCAATTAGTAGGGCAAGGCGATATGTTATTATCTAACGGTTCGGATATTATTCGTTTGCAATGTGCTTTTGTGGCAACAGACGAGGTAGAAAAAATTTGTAACCACATAGGCAAAGAACAAGGCTACAGTATGCCGTACCAACTTCCTGAATTTGAGGACGAAAACGCCGAACCAGAGAGCAAAGTAGTAGATTTGACCAACAGAGATAGTATGTTTGAGGAGGCTGCAAGGTTAGTAGTAGCTCACCAACAAGGCAGTACGTCTTTGATTCAACGCAAGTTGAGTTTGGGCTATAACAGGGCGGGGCGTATTATGGATCAGTTGGAGGCTGCGGGCATCGTTGGGGCTTTTGAAGGGAGTAAAGCCCGAAAAGTCTTAGTACCAGACGAGGTAATGTTAAGTGAAATTTTGAGGAGTTTGGCATAAATTCAGTTATCAGTAAACAGTTTGATAACGACATTATTTATTTGTACCACAGACTTCAGTCTGTGCTGAATTAAAATCACAGACTGAAGTCTGTGGTACAAATTACAATTTTCTACAAATTTAAAATGCCTGTATCAAAATTATCATTAAATTATTGGTAACTAGTAACTGATAAATGTTTACTATTCACCGATAACTGTAAAATTATTTTTTCAACGTAGCAAACCAATCTTTGGCAGCAATAATACTTGGTATTAAACAAGTTTCGTGATTACCGCCTTGCAAGGGGTTGATAATATCAATTTTGGCACTGCCATTTTTCTCAAAAGATTGTTTGGCTTTTACGGCATTGGCATAAAATACATGACGGTCTGCATCACAATGATAAAATTTTAGTGGGGCAGACGGTTTCCAATCGTACACATCATTGTCTTTGAGGGCTAATGTTGTGGAGTGAGTGGCTCTGTTGTTACGGATTTTTTGGAGTTCGTCTGCCTTCATTATATCCGTAGGGATTTTAGAAGGAGGCAAAATACTTTCTAATTGGCTCGTACTAAATGGCATATCTACGGTAAAGTAGGGTTGCAAAGTTGTGTTGTAAGGCGGATTCAATACGGCACTCAGGTCGGGGTACATTTTGTAAATCGGATTCAAGGTAAACATGACATAGGGCAGGTAACTTGGTGCTACGTAAGGTCTGCCAGCTATCAAACTGTCCATTTGCAAACCACTTAAATCTGTGGGGGCTGCCATAGGTGCAGAAGCCGTAATGTTAAACTCTGTGCGGTGTTTGTCCTCAATTTCTTTGTGTACCGCCAACGTAACATGACCACCTTGTGAATAACCCATTAAGAAAAGTTGGTTGTTCCAACTGATATTCAGTTGTTTACAAAGGGCTTGTGTAGCTCTTAGCATATCTACACAGGCAGTAGCCTCTGTTTTGGCGTGCATATAGGGGTGTAACACAGGACTTTCGCCCAAACCCAAAAAGTCGGGCATTGCCACAATATAACCCTCTGTACCAAAAGCCAAACCAATCTGAAAACCTGTACCCAACTGCGAAGGCACATCTGTTTTACGCAGTACCGTACCATGATGAAAACTCACCAAAGGCAATGCTTTAGTAACATTTTGAGGAACAGCCACCAAACCCGATGCCTGAACTGCTTTACCGTTGGCATCAGTCGTATAGTACAAAACTTTGTAGAGTTTGATGTCGTACAAAGGTGTAATGCTTTGGGCAGCCGAAGCCGACAAAAACGAAAAGGCTTGTTTGATTTGGTCTTTGGGGTAACTGCCCTTCTCCATTTGACTAATCAAAGTACCTCTGGCGGTGTTTTGTACGTTTTCGTTAGAAGAAGAACAGCCATATAAAAACAAAATACAGGCTATCCAATACCATAAATTCGACTTTTTCATGTTGTTTAAAAGAATGTTGATATGATAATTAGTAATGAATAATATTTTTGATACTCTTTGCCAAACAAGATTGTTTGGCAAAAACTTACCAAAAATACCAATTCAAGGGCATAAAATCACTATTTTTGCAGCTTAATTAACAAGATTTACCATGCAACCACAAGCTCCCAAGAAGCCCTTAGAATTGAACAAAGATTATTATATAGAAAACGGTTTTTATGTTTTTACAGAAGAATACCACCGCAACAGAGGGTATTGTTGTAAAAATGGCTGTAGGCATTGCCCTTATGGTTTTAAGAAAATGGATAAGGGGAAGGCATAAAAAAAGTAGTGTGTAAGGTTTGCCAAATGTAACAATTACATTTCAATGTTGAATCTGCGTTATTAAAAATAAAAGACTGTAACTATGAACAATGAAATTATACTCTACAGTACGCCACAAGGCAATATAAAGGTAGAAGTATTTTACAATCAAGATACTTTTTGGCTTACCCAAAAAGCAATAGCAACATTGTTTGGAGTAGATAGAAGTGTTATTACCAAACATTTACAAAATATTTTTGAAACGGAAGAACTTTCAGAACAATCAGTATGTGCAATTTTTGCACATACTGCCGAAGATGGTAAAAATTACAAAACACAATTCTATAATCTTGATGCTATTATAGCCGTAGGGTATCGAGTGAATAGTAAAAATGCAACGCAATTTCGGATTTGGGCTACACAAACACTGCGAGAGTTTATAACCAAAGGCTTTGTGTTAGATGATGAAAGATTGAAACAAGGTAGTCGTTTTGGCAAAGATTATTTTGAGGAACTCTTAGACCGTATCCGAGAGATACGAGCCAGCGAAAGGCGGTTTTACCTCAAAATAACAGACATTTATGAGCAGTGTAGTATAGATTATAGTAAAGATGCAGAAATTACCCAAACTTTTTTTAAAACAGTACAAAACAAATTGCATTGGGCTATTACAGGCAAAACTGCCAGCGAAATCATTAAATCAAGAGCAGATGCCACCAAACCCAATATGGGTTTGACAACTTGGAAAAATGCCCCTAATGGCAAAATACTAAAAGGAGATATACGCATAGCCAAAAACTACTTAAAAGAAACGGAAATAAAAGAATTGGAACGGATAGTTTCTATGTATTTGGACTATGCAGAAAACCAAGCCAGCAGACAAGTACCTATGAAAATGACAGATTGGGTACAAAAGTTAGATGCTTTTTTACAATTCAATGACTACGAAATCCTGAAAAATGCGGGCAAAGTAAGCCATGAGGTGGCTATGCAATTAGCTGAAAAAGAATACTCAAAATTTAGAGTGATACAAGACCAAAGTTTTGAAAGTGATTTTGAAAAAGACCTCAAAAGCAAAATTAAATCAATAAAGCCTAAAAAATCATAAAAAAACAACCCTATAAACGGCTTTATAGGGTTATTTTTTTACTTCGCCTCTATCTGTTGGCGAAGTTGCTGAATATATTGGTCTAACTCTTGGTTGTTATTATTTTGGGCTGCTTTGTCCAAATAGGTTTTGGCTTCTGCTTTTTTGTTTTGTTTTACTAACACACTTGCCATTGTGAATAAAAAAGGTCTTGCTTCAAACTTACATTTTTTAATCCTAATATCCCCAAATTTTCCCTATCTTTGTTCTATAACAACAAGGATATGCAACACTTCTGCCACCTCCACTGCCACACCCAATTTTCGCTGCTCGACGGGGCTGCGTCCATTTCGGGTATGATGAAAAAAGCTGCTGCTGACGGCATGAAAGCCGTTGCCCTCACAGACCACGGAAATATGTTTGGGGCTTTCAAGTTTGTAGCCGAAGCCGACAAACAGGGCATCAAGCCGATTGTGGGCTGCGAATTTTATTTGGTTGCTGACAGGCACAAAAAGCAATTTAGCAAGGGCAACAAAGATGTACGTTACCACCAGCTACTACTTGCCAAAAATGCCGAAGGCTACCGCAACCTCTCTAAACTCTGTTCTTTGGGCTTTATAGAAGGCTATTACTCGAAATACCCACGCATAGACAAAGAAATTTTGCAGCAATACGCCAAAGGTATCATTGCGACTTCATGCTGTATCGGGGCGGAAATTCCGCAAACCATTATCCACAAAGGCGAGGCAGAGGCAGAGAAAGTGCTGAAATGGTACTTAGACATTTTCGGCAAAGAAGACTATTACATTGAATTACAGCGACATGGCTTAGAAAATATAGACGGTACAGGCATCAGCCAAGAGGACGTAAACCAAACTTTGTTGCGGTTGGCTAAAAAGTATGATTTAAAAGTAATTGCAACAAATGACAGCCATTATGTAAACGAAAAAGATTTTGACCCCCACGATATTCTCTTGTGTATCAACACAGGCGAAAAATACAGCACCCCAAAAGGCGAAGGCAAAGGCTACCGTTTTGGTTTCCCGAACAGTCAGTTTTTTTTCAAGACACAAGCCGAAATGAACAAACTGTTTGGTGACTTGCCCCAAGCCCTTGATTTTACTTGTGAATTGGCGGACAAAGTAGAAAAATTGAAACTGAAACGTGATATTTTGTTGCCCGCCTTCCCACTGCCACAGGGTTTCGCCACGCAGGACGACTACCTCAAACATCTTGCTTTTCAGGGGGCAGCCCGCAAATACGGCAGCATTACCGCCGACATAGAGCAACGCCTCAATTATGAGTTGGAAGTTATACAAAAAATGGGCTTCCCCGGGTACTTTTTGATTGTGCAGGACTTCATCAATGCAGCCAAAGACATGGGCGTATGGGTGGGACCTGGGCGGGGTTGCCTCACAGGAGATGCCCAAATCGTGATGCCCAATGGTACAACCAAAGCCTTGAAAGATGTGCAGGTTGGCGATAAGGTCATTACGCAAGATGGTTCGGTGCAAAAAGTGTTGAATACCATGCGGTATGAAGTGCAGGAGGAATTGTTAAATATTAAAACTTATTATGGTGATAGTCAAGGAATTACATTAACAAAAGACCATAAGGTTTTGACTGTACCACAGACTAAAGTCTATGCTACAAAAGAAACCGATTTGGTTTGGAAGCAAGCCCAAGAGATTACACAAGACGACTTTTTATTTGTTCCAAATGTTCAAGTAGAAATTATTGAACCTCCAAATATAGATTTAGCAAGATTTGAAAGCAAAAAAAGCCTTGTGGCTGCTGTATTTATTTATTTGGAAGACCCCGAAGAAATGCCACAAGCAAGCAGCACTTACGATTACAGAACACCTGCCCGACGAGATAGATTTATAAAATTTAATGAAGATTGGTTTCGTTTTTTTGGCATTTTAGCTGATTTTGGCTACTATTATTCAGGTAGTAATGGCACTCAAATTGACTTACATATAATCACACAAGGTTGGGGCAATAGCACCGACCATATAGACTTTCTTATTAATTTTTTGCAGCAAAATCAGTTTGATTATACAAGCAAAGAAGAAACAGGGAAAAATTTAGGTGATGATGAAATATGGTATGACTATACAAAAACTATTTTTACGATTAAAGATAAATTTTTAGGCAATTTAGTCAATCAATTATTCAACGAAAGCCAACCCACAAGAAGTTTACAACCTACTATTCATTTACCCAAATTTATATTAAATGCACCTTTGCATTTAGTAAGAGCATTTTTGCAGGGTTGTCGCAGCAAAATAGATTTAGCACAAATCAATGGGCTATATTTCACTTCAACCTTAGTGCCACAATTATGTTATTTGTACCAACGTATTGGCGAATTGGTACAATTTCCTTTTCAAATCTATAACGAAGATGTTGCTTTGCTTTATAACCTTAATGAAAAACCAACTTACAAGAAAATTGAGCAAGGTTTTTTAGTGCCTATTCGGGAGATTGTAAATATTGAAAAGCCACGTAAAAACCAAAAACCTTTTGTGGTTTACGACATAGAAGTAGAAAACAACCACAACTATCTTACTTCCTCTTTCTTGGTGCATAATTCCGCCGCAGGTTCTGCCGTTGCCTACTGCGTGAACATCACCAATGTCGACCCAATTCAGTATAAGCTGCTTTTTGAGAGATTTTTGAACCCAGAAAGGGTGTCTATGCCCGATATTGATATTGACTTTGATGACGAAGGGCGTAGCAAAGTCATTGATTATGTGGTAGATAAATACGGAAAAAACCAAGTTGCCCAAATCGTAACGTATGGCACAATGGCAGCCAAAATGTCTATCAAAGACGTGGCGAGGGTTTTGGAATTGCCCTTAGAGGAGTCGAATGCCCTTGCGAAACTTGTCCCCGAAAAAGCAGGAACAACCCTTGCCAAAGCCTACGAAGAAGTACCCGAATTAGCAGCTATTCGCAAAGGCAACGACCTGAAAGCCAAAGTTTTGCAAAGTGCCGAAATTTTGGAAGGTTCTGTACGAGGTACGGGCATACACGCAGCAGGCGTAATCATTGCCCCTGACGACATTACCAACTATATTCCTGTTTGTTTGGCAAAAGATAAAGGCGACAAAAAAGGCGGAGATGACGAAGAAGGTGGCGGGCAATCCCTCGATTTGTTGGTTACACAGTTTGACGGCAAGCACATAGAGGAAGCAGGTATGTTGAAAATGGACTTTTTGGGCTTAAAAACCCTGACCATTATGCGTGATGCCATTGATTTAATCCAAAAAAATCATGGAATTTTAATTGATTTAGACAAAATTCCGATTGACGATAAAAAAACTTACGAACTCTACCAAAAAGGCAATACCATTGGCACTTTTCAGTTTGAAAGTGAGGGTATGCAGATGTATTTGCGTGATTTGAAACCGACTAACATCGAGGATTTGATTGCGATGAATGCCTTGTACCGCCCAGGTCCGATGGACTTTATCCCGACTTACATCAACCGAAAACATGGCAAAGAGCCTACCGAGTATCCGCATGAATTGTTAGAACCTATCCTCAATTATACGTTTGGGATTATGGTGTATCAGGAACAAATCATGCAGACTGCCCAAATCATGGCAAATTACAGCTTGGGCGGTGCGGACTTGCTGCGTAGGGCAATGGGTAAGAAGGACAAGGAGAAAATGGCGAAAGAAAAGGACAAGTTTATTGAGGGGGCGAAAAAATACCACAACGTACCCGAAGAAAAAGCTGCCGAAGTGTTTGCCGTTATGGAAAAGTTTGCGGAGTATGGTTTTAACCGAAGCCACTCGGCTGCCTATTCTGTCGTTGCCTACCAAACTGCCTACCTCAAAGCCAATTACCCTGCCGAATACATGGCTGCGGTGATGACGCACTCTATGGGGACAATAGAAAAAATATCATTTTTCTTGGAGGAATGCAAACGCATGGGCTTAACCGTTTTGGGACCTGATGTAAACGAAAGTGAAAAGAATTTTAGTGTAAACAAAAAAGGCGAAATCCGTTTTGGTTTGGGAGCTGTGAAAGGCACAGGCGAAGTGGCAGTAGAAGAAATGATAGCCGACAGACAAGCCAACGGTGCATACAAAGACATTTTTGAGTTTTCTAAACGCCTGAATTTGAGGACAGTAAACAAAAAGACTTTTGAAAGTTTGGCACAGGCTGGGGCTTTTGATGCTTTCAAAGAGATACATAGAGCTATGTTTTTTGCGACAGGAGCAGACAACATCACGAACTTAGAAAAAATCTTAAAATACGGGGCAGCAGCCCAAGCCGAACAGAGTTCGGACAAGGTGTCTTTGTGGGGAGGTGGAAGCAACGCAGGAGGCGTAACCATCCCGAAGTTAGCAGAGTGCGAAACGTGGGGGACAATGGAAACCCTCGACAAAGAGAAAGAAGTGGTAGGTTTTTACTTATCAGGACACCCATTAGACAGGTTTAAGCTGGATATTGAGGCAAATTGTACGTGCAGCGTGGTGGATTATGCCCAACACAAAAACAAAGACATCGCCTTAGCAGGAATTTTGGGAGATGTAAGCATTAAGCAAAGTAAAAACGGAAAAACCTTTGCTCTTGCTAACTTGACGGACTATAATGGTTCTTTACAAATTGCATTTTTTGGAGATGATTACGCCAAAAATATAGCCTACCTCAAAAATGGCGAATTTTTGTTCATCAAAGGCAAAGTAGAAGAAAGGTACAACCAACAAGGCGTATGGGAGTTTCGTCCCAAAACCATTAGTTACCTCGCCGACTTGCGGGACAAAGCAAAGTGGTTAGAAGTTACCCTTGTGCCTTCTGCCCTTAATCAAGAAACTATCCAAACCCTGAACAGCCTCTTTGTAAAACACAATGGCAACTGCGAACTGCGTGTTCGGGTGGTGGACAAAGACGAGAACATAGACCTGCCTACACGCAGCACCAAATTTAGGGTAAACCCAAGTAATGATTTGTTGAATGAGTTGAAGGATTTGGGGGTTGTGGGGAAGGTGGGGTAGGTTATTTTAGCAACGTAGTTGCGAGCTGTAGGTAGAAACGTACCAACGGCTCGCAACTACGTTGCTATATAGCAAAGCCTTGTTAGAGGCATATCGTTAATAATAAAACTAAGTCCATTAACTTTTACTTAATAAAACGAACTAAATACACAATAATTTGTTCCCTAAACAATGCGACAACCCATTTCCATATTTCTCTTAGTCATTTACTTGCTAACTAATGCGGGGCTTTATAGCTCTTTGCATTGGTGCGGAGAGGCTTTGCAAAGTATGGAAGTGATGACCACTGAAATAGCTACTTGTTGCGGTGAAGTCCTACAAGCCAACGAAACGGCAGACGAGGACGGCGGTTGTTGCCACGCCGAAGTCAAAGTTTGGCAAGCCGAAGACGAGCAAGAAAACGAAAAGTTCCCTGCATTTGATTTCCTGAAAATAGTGGCTTTACCTGCGGAAATCTTGGTTTGGGAAAATCTACCTTTTCAACCAGCTATTTTACAAAACGTAGCTATTACGCCATACTTGGCTCGTCCCCCTACGCTGCTTAAAGTTCCTATTTATATCAAAATCAATGTGTTAAGAGTATAACTACTGTAGAACGGACTTTAGTCCGTTATTTTACAATCAACGGACTAAAGTCCGTTCTACAGTAATTTTATTATTCTTAAACATTGAATTTCCATGCAAAAAAATCATATATTCTTTTGGGTAATAGCCTTGATGAGCTTTTTACCCTTCTCAAATTTTGCCCAAGTTGTTACAGGAAAAGTGATACAAAACAACACACAAGGCACAAAGGAAGCTTTGGTAGGGGCTACAGTCGTATGGTTAGGCACACAACACGCCACTACGACCAATCCAGACGGCACATTCCAAATAGCCAAGCACACCAACCAAACAGCTAAATTAGTCATTAGTTTCGTGGGTTTTAAGGCAGATACGGTTACTGTAGCCGAAAACACTACAGATTTGGGCGAAATTACGCTGCAAAATCAATCTGAATTGGACGAGGTAGAAGTGCGTTTCAAGGTAAAAAGCACCTTAACAGACGACCTTAACCCTTTAAAAGCCAACATCATTACTAAAAAAGAGTTGGCAAAGGCAGCTTGTTGTAACTTATCCGAAAGTTTTGAAACCAGCCCAGCCGTAGATGTGTCGTTTACAGATGCTATTACAGGGGCAAAACAGATAGAAATGTTGGGCTTATCGGGAGTTTATACCCAACTTACTACCGAAAATATGCCTTCGGTACGTGGTTTAGCCTCCAATTTTGGCTTGAACTACATACCCGGTAGTTGGATACAAGGTATTCAAGTGTCTAAAGGTGTAGGTTCGGTAGTAAATGGCTACGAAAGTATTGCAGGGCAAATTAATGTAGAACTCAAAAGCCCTTTGAGTACAGAAAAAGAAAAAGAAAAATTTTTCCTAAATCTCTACTTCAATCAGGCAGCCCGAAGTGAAGCAAACATCAATTTTACTAACCGTATTTCGCCAACTTGGGCTACTACTACCTTGTTGCATGGCAGTTTTTTACCCCTTAAAACAGACATGAACCATGACGGTTTTATGGATATGCCTACCTACGAACAAGTAAATTTGGTGAACCGTTGGCAGTTCCAAACCAAAAAAGGTTGGGAAGGACAATTTGGTGTTAAAGTATTGTATGACAATAAGTTAGGAGGGCAAGTTGATGACAAAAGCCATATAGAACATACAGATTCTTCGCACAGGGAATACCCTACCTACCGTTTCGGCATGACCACCAAACGCACAGAGGCATGGACAAAAACAGGTTATGTTTGGCAAGATAATCCATACAAAAGTACAGGTTTACAAATTTCTGCGAACCACCATGACGTAGATGCTACTTTTGGGCTCAATACTTACACTGGGAAACAACAAACTTTGTATTTGAATTGGATTTTTCAAACAATCATTGCCAATACTAACCATAAAATAAAATTTGGGGTAAGCAATTTATTAGACAATTACAACGAACATTACAAAGGAAACTTGGTTTTTGGTAGTGCTACCAACAAAATAGAGAGTAATCATGCACAATTTAACCGTACAGAAAATGCGTTGGGGGCTTTTGTAGAATACCAATATTCTATTTTTGAAAAATTTGATGCAGTGGCAGGTTTACGTGCAGACTACCACAATTTATTTGGTGCTTTTGTTACACCTCGTCTGCATTTGCGATATGCCCCTACGGAAAACACCATTTTGCGGGCAGGTTTTGGTCGTGGGCAACGCACCGCCAATATTTTCATGGAAAACGCAGCTATTTTGGCAAGTTCTCGCCAAATAGTATTACCTGCCGAACAAACGGGTAGCCGTAATGCAGCCTACGGACTACAGCCCGAAATTGCGTGGAATTATGGCATTAATCTCACCCAAAATTTCCGTTGGAGGTATCGTGATGGTAGCATTGCGGTAGATTTTTACCATACAGCCTTTCAAAATCAAGACGTTACAGACTTAGACAAAAATCCGCAGCAATTAGTGATGTATAATTTAGACGGACAATCTTACTCTAACAGTTTGCAAGTTGAACTCAATTATGAATTGTTTGATAATTTTGATGTGAAAGCAGCCTACCGTTTTTTAGATGTGCAGACTACTTTTCATGGCAATTTGTTGCAAAAACCATTGATAGCCCCACACCGTTTCTTTGTGAATTTGGCGTATAAAACCGAAAATAATTGGACTTTTGACTATACTTTGCAGTGGTTCAGCTCAAAACGTCTGCCCAATACACAAAGTAATCCAGAGGCATATAGACGTGAGGCGTATTCGCCTAACTACTTCATTTCCAATGCACAAGTGGCTAAAACTTTCAAAAATGTAGATGTGTATTTGGGTGCAGAAAACTTGTTTGATTTCCGCCAAGACAATCCTATTATTGCAGCTTCTACGCCGTACAGTCGTTATTTTGATAGTTCTTTGGTGTGGGCTCCCGTTTTTGGGCGTATGGTGTATGTGGGTATGCGTTGGAAATTGTAAGATTATTTCAATAAATTTGGTTATTAGTAATAATAGAGGTTATTAAGGTCTATGTTACAAAACCTTAATAACGTCTAATATGGGTGATATTTTTATTTTATGCCGTTAGGCTACATATTGGTAGAAAATACCTATGCACCCACTACCTTTCTTACTTCGCAAAGAGCAAAAGGATAGAGATAGGGCTTGTTTTTCTACCAATATGTAGTGCCTAACGGCATATTTTATTGTACTCATCAAAAATGCCACTCATAATTGAAGATAAATAAATATAAAATTTTATTTAGATTAATTCTAAACAAAGTATTTTTGCATAAAGTTGTACTAACAACGATTGATTGGGGCAATGGCGGGACTTGCCATTACTTATCATTCATTCATTTTATTTACCAACTACTAAAGACAATTCTATGAGTTTGGATATACAAAAAATTCGTGCAGAGTTTCCTGTTTTACATCAAAACGTACAAGGAAAACCTCTTATTTATTTCGACAATGCAGCCACTTCGCAAAAACCTCGTGTCGTTACAGAGGCTTTAGTTGCTTATTACAACGGCTACAACGCCAATATTCATAGAGGCATACACACTTTAGCCGAAAAAGCTACGGTAGCCTTTGAAGAAACCCGCAGTACAGTACAGCAATTTATCGGGGCAGAGAGTTTGGAAGAAGTCATCTTCACCAAAGGCACTACCGAAGCCCTGAACCTCATAGCCACTTGCTACGGAAAAACATTTTTGAAGGCAGGGGACGAGGTAATTATCAGCAACTTAGAACACCACTCCAACATTGTGCCTTGGCAGTTTGCGTGTGAGGCTACTGGAGCAAAATTAAAGGTAATTCCTATTAATGAGGCTGGCGAGTTGGACATGGACGAGTTCAGAAAACTGCTCACAGCACGCACCAAAATTGTGTCTGTCGTACATATTTCCAATGCTTTAGGCACGATTAACCCTGTCAAAGAAATCATCAAGTTGGCACATGGCGTAGGGGCTGTAGTCGTGTTGGATGGGGCACAGTCCGCACCGCATTTAGACATTGACGTAAAAGACTTAGACTGTGATTTTTATGTATTTTCTGCCCACAAAGTATATGCCCCAACGGGTATGGGTGTTTTATATGGCAAAAAAGCCTTGTTAAACGCCATGCCTCCGTATTTGGGTGGTGGCGAAATGATAAAAGAAGTAAGTTTTGAGAAAACGACTTTTAATGTTCTGCCCTATAAATTTGAGGCAGGTACGCCCAATATTGCAGACACTATAGCCTTCAAATATGGCTTGGATTATGTGCAACAATTAGGCAAACGCAACATTGCCCAGCACGAAAACCAATTAGCCCAAAGAGCTACAGAAGGACTACAAACCATTAAAGGCTTGCGGTTGGTAGGTACTGCCAAAGAAAAAGCAAGTATTGTGTCTTTTGTGGTAGAAGGGGTACATCATTTGGATATTGGTATGCTCTTAGACGCACAAGGCGTGGCGGTGCGTACAGGACACCACTGCACACAACCTCTGATGAAACGGTTGGGCATAGAAGGTACGGTACGAGCCTCTTTTGCAGTCTATAACACAACGGAAGAAGTAGATTATTTTGTGAGAAAAACGGCGGAAATTGTGGAGAAATTGCGGTAGGGAGTGTAGCTTATTGTAAAAGTCATTTTAATTTTCGATAGTCTTAAAGGTGTAATACTAAAGTTATAATCTTTTACAGTGTAGTGCTTTAAAAACTTATAGTAAAACTAATTTTTTCAAAGAAATAAGTTTGATTGTATTCAACAAGCCCTATAGAGATGTAATCTTTCTAAAAGATTACATCTCTATAGGGCTTGTTGAATACAGCGTATAACAATTCATAGCACGACACTACAAAAGATTACAGCTTCTTTACTCCAGATAGCATTACTATTATACACTACCTTAATTTTTTACTTTTAGAAACTCAAACCTGTGCGTAAACCAATAAAATGCCCTAATTCTCCATTTTTAGGTAGCACACGTAGCTCATACCCTGCGTGTAATAACCACGCTAACTTAGGGGCAAAATAAATCTTGACACCAACACCACTACCCCCCATAATGCTACTCCTATTGCCTACATTATTAACAGCCAAACAATAGCCTGCATTGAATAGCCAAAAAGGTGTAACATTACCTTTCATAAAATTTGCCCTTAAATCAAAGAACAAGGGGGCTTCTATAGCTCCACCACTACCGAAATTTAAGCCTGTCCCTATGCCCAAAGACACTGCCGAAGAAGTTTGGAGGGCATTAACGAATCTGAATCCCGATAAACTTCCTGTGGAGTATTCACCTACATACACCAAATGACTGGCTTCTACGATACCTACATAGCCTGATGTTTTGGCAAAAGATTTATTGGTTTCGGTAGGGGTCGTTGTACTTACCTCTTTGGTCATTTTTTCTACCTCCTCTATGTTATAGACAAAGACACTACCGTCTGCCGTCTGTATTTTGAGAGATTTATTAGGTACTTGTTCTATGATAATACCTCTTATGATACTACCATTTTTGAGATACACAACGTCTTGGTTGTTTTGTTGGGCATAAGCAAAAAATACAAGTTGCAAGAATGCCAAGATGAAAATTAGTTTTTTCATACGGGTAAAATGGTTTAAAATTAAAAATGAATACAAGAGTAGAAGGCTAAGGTGCAGTAGATTTGCACCTTAGATAAAATTTCTGAATCAGTATTTAGGCGTGGTAATGTTTTACCTCTGCCCCTTCCCATTTGCCTGTCAAAAGGTAGAGTTCGTATAATAAAATCCACTCTATAGCCCAAGGAATGGTGTAAGTGGCTATGGCTGTGGTGTTTGTCCAACGCATATCTGGCGGATAGTAAAGGCACAAACTCCCGTCATTGTAAACATGAATGTCGGGGTGTTGGGGTATTTTTGGCGACACCACAAACACTTTTGGCGGATACCCTGCCCTAAATTCTATGCGTAGTTGGTAGCTGGGGCAGTTCGGTAGTGTTACTTTGCCTGTAGCTATCAATATGTCATTCACTATTTGACACTTCAAAAAGCTATAATTTTTTTCTATTAATAACTTTTGGTAATAGGCATAACCATAGACATTGCGAGGCTTATTGCCTAAAAATTCTCCAAAAGTTTTGCCTCCGTAGTTGCGGTGAGCTACCACTTTTTGCCCTGTTTCTTGCTGGCTCACCGTACCGTTGGCGGTTACATTGGCTTTTTGTTGGGCTAATTGGGTGCTTACTTCACGCAAATTACCTTTTCTGATTTCATTTTCTACCAATGCCAATTTGTGCTTGTCTATACTGCTCAATAAGTTTTCTTGAAAATTCTTTCTACGTATATCATTTTGGGCGTACTCTGCCAAAACTTGCTGTTTGAGTGCTTCGGGATTTTCCCAACCTCTAAACAAATTAAAACTTTCTGCAAACCAATCACTGAAAGCATTGAGAGATTTGTGTACTTGGGCATACTCATCGAATAGTTCGTAATTGCTTTGGGCATTGCTGGTGAAGTTGTAAGAACCACCCCACGCCATACGTTGGTCTATGATGACGAGTTTTGTGTGCATAAATGGGCTGTTGTCAAACACATGACTACCGCCTATTTTCTGTATTTTAGCTCCTGCTGCCTCCAATTTTCTGAACAAATCGTATTTGAGGACATTCGTTAGGTCTGCACTCAACAGCAACTCTACCCGCAAAGTTTTGGCTTTTTGTATTAGTCTTTCTATCAATAAATCATCTGTAAACCAAGGTACTGCCACCTGAATACTGTGTGTAGCTTTGTCGAATAGACGGCTGATTTCTTCTCTGTAGTTGTTCATAACTTTGTTGTTTTTTTGTGAATAATTTGATGCAACAAAGGTAAAAGCCCACTACAAGAGGCAGGGGAAAAAAGGCGGAATTCCCAACGGAATTCCTACGGA
>CANGYA010000059.1 GCA_947457925.1 Cytophagales bacterium
TAAGTCTGATGACAAAACGATACAAGAGCAGTTTAACAACTATAATTTTGCAGACTATAAAGAACAAGTGATTGACTTGCTGCAAAAGGTAACTTGGGTAAGTGTGGAAACTATGAAAATAGTGAAAAACCTGTAGTGATAAGGAAGTTGCTGTTTAAGCTGTAATCTTTCTAAAAGATTACAGCTTAAACAGCAACTTCCTTACTCTTGGCTGTCTATCATTGCCAACCTTTTTCTACAAATTTCAAAGTATTCCTTTTCTAATTCGAAACCTACAAACTTGCGTTGCAAAACCAAACAAGCCACGCCTGTACTACCACTTCCCATAAAAGGGTCTAAAATGGTTTGATTTTCAAAACTTACCAATTTAACTAAATGCTGCATTAGGTCGACAGGTTTCAGTGTGGGGTGTTTGTTAAAATCCTCTGCATTTTGGCGTACTTTGGGTACAACAAAAAATTTATCATAACCATCTTCAAACTCGTCTGTACGTAAAATATTCGCACTTACTCTGCCGTTGGGGTGTGGGTTGTGTCCTACCTTGCCTTCTCCTTTGGCATACGGAATACGAGTTTGTTCAAGGTTCAATGCACCTGTACCATATTTAAGCACATTTTGAGCCACATTCAACCCTTTTTCAATAGGTTTTTGTACCAAAATCATAGGTTCGTAGGCAGGTTTTAGCCCTAAACCAGCTCCTTTGTATTGTATGCCTATTTCTGAATGAGGTTCATATTTTAGTTTTTCGTTGTTAGTATAGTAGTTGTCTGCTCCGCCTTTTTTGTAGCCTTGCACATAGTCGTATTTGCCCACAACTTTGCTTGTTACGCCTAATTCTTTGTCAATCTCTAAGCCTATGTCCCTACTTTTGGGCATACCGTTCAGATAAGCCCAAAACAATACATCTTTGATAAGAAAGCCACTATCTTCTAAATCAACCATCAAACGGTGCATGAGCCTCACCGAAGAAAAGACTACACCAAAAGCACCATGTTTCAAAACTCTTACACAGTCTTCCCATATTTGCCTTTGAGGTAAATTTTTATCCCATTCGTGGTTTTGAAACGAAATACCATAGGGTGGGTCTGTAACAAGGGCATCAATCGTATTATCAGCCAAAGGCGAAAGCCCATAACAGGACTGATTAAATAGTTCGTAGGGTTTTGAGGGTGTCCAATGCGACATAAGCTAAAAGGGTTTTACTGTAATGTTATAAAGATAAAAAAAGATGTAATCTTTTGAAGGGTGCGACCTCTCGCAAGATTACATCTTTTTTGGGCTTCTTGAACAGCATCAACTTATTTACTAACCTCTCTTGAACAACCTACTAAAAAATCCACCTCCACCCGTTACGGCTGCTGCGGGTTTCTTTTTGGCTAACACACTTCCACCCAAACCTTCTATCAAGCTGCCTATGGTCTGGAACAAGTATTGCCATAGACGTATAGACGTATTGGTGGCGGTGTCGTGCATTTTGAGGAGAATCTCTTGTTCTGCCAGTGGCATTTCCAAAAACTTTGTGGTTACATACGTCGTGATGTCGCCTTCTATTTGCACTGCCGTTTGCAGCAAAATGTATTGCGTACCTATCTCATACGCCTTACGTATGACCCCCATTTGGTCTGGCGTAAGGTCATAATCCTTCATTTTTTCTATTTGAAGTTGCGAATAGTCGTTATCCCACAAAAGATTAGGGTAGGTTTCAGCATCATTTGTGCCTCCTGCTGCCAAATGTGCGTCTGCTTCTTCATGTAATTGGCGAAAAATATCCAAAATTAGCCTGCTTTGTTCATAAATCCGCACCATCAAAATCATACGGCTTCTTTCTCTCTCTCTTTCACTTCCATCTGGTATTTTTTCTATTTTTTCGCTAAATACCTCAATCAATTTTTCGGAAGTTTTCACTAATTCTTGGTAGGCTTGTTGCCCACCGTTAAGGTTAGAGATACCTTCCATTCTGATTTCTGTATTTTGTGTGGCAAAGCTACTGCTACCCTTAAACATGGTATCGTAACGAGCTACCCGTAGGCGGTAGTCTTCGGCTAAGTCGAACAATAATCTACGAAAGTTGTTGGGTTTGCTACCACTCAAGTTTTCGGTTACAATCGTATTGATTTCTAAACGCAGCAAATCGGCTGCTAATTTTTTGATGGGTAAAGCCATTGCTTAGGAGTCTGTCTGTTGAGGGAATTTACAAAAGAACTAATAACATGATAGAAGAACTAACATTTCTTAAAGAAATGTTAGTTCTAAACACTTTGAGAAATGTTAGTTCTATAATATAGTTTTTCAAACTACAATTAGTCTTTAATAGGTGTATTTTTCGCTGTTTTATACAATTCTATCAATGAAAGTATAGCACGAATATTGCCATTAATGATTTCATGTCCCTTTTCTTCACGACTTGCATGGAAATTTCGTACCCAATCGTACTCTGGCGACATAGTGGCGTTGCTGAAGTAAGTCGTAACATCACCGTCTATCAGGTTGATTTTGCTTTGTAGCACCTTGAAATCTCCGCCTGCTATAGGCTGGATAGTTTCGTCTGGTGCTAAGGTATAATCTCCTACTACAGTTTTAATTTCTAACGTAGTCAATTTAGCAATACTATGCTCGATGTTCTTTAAAAAGTCTTTGAAATTTGAGTTATCTGCCATAAATGCAATGTTTAAAGATTGTAATAACGAAAAGTAAGTATTCTAAGCTAAAAATCAAAAAAAACTACTGAAAATGTAGGCTTATTTTTCCAAAAACTATTTTTTTTACTACATTCGTTTATAACTTATTCGTTGATTATGACGCTAAACTGTTTGATTGTCGATGACGATTCACTGATGCGTGAATTTATTACAGAGTATGTCAGGCGTACAGAGTTTTTGAAACTCACCGCAGCTTGTGCCAATGCGTATGAAGGACTACATATCATAGAAGAAAATGACGAGATTGATATATTGTTTTTAGATATAGAAATGCCCGAAGTGTCTGGTTTAGAGATGTTGAAAATGCTAAAAACGCCTATCTCTACTATTCTCATTACTTCGCAGCCCGAATATGCCCTTACTTCTTATGAATATGGTGTGATAGACTATTTGGTAAAACCTGTAGATTATGTACGTTTTATAAAGGCTGTACGCAAAGTGCAGGAAATTCAAGCAAGAATAGAACGTATCAAGGAAAATGTAGAATATGTTTTTGCAAAGGTTAATGGCAACTTTATTAAAATTATGTTGAAAGATATATTGTTTTTCGAGGCTCTTTCAGACTATATTTTGATTCACACCAAAGACCATCAATACATCTTTCTCAGCACGATGAAATCTCTGATTTTGCGTTTACCAGCAGAATTTGCACGCATTCACAGGTCTTATATTATTAACTGCCGAAACATAGATTATATAGAAGATACCTGTGTAGTCATTGGCAAAAAACTATTACCTATTACGAATACTTACAAAGATGAGTTTTTTAGTAAACTACATATACTATAATTTTTAATTAGTGAATTATCAATTACTAATTAAAAAATTTCTCTTAATCCACTTCAATTATTTTCAATTATGGTAAAAAAATTTAGCCAATATATTTTTATTTTTTTATTATTTGCATTTATCATAGGCATTTTCGCCTCACTTTATACTGTTTTCTTTGTAATGCCCGAAAGTATCTTACAACAATTAGGCATTAGTCAAACAGACCAAACCAAGTTAGAAATAGCTAAATTGGCATCTTTTCGCCCTATTATTTTACTAACTACCGAACTCCTATTGGGTTTGGGTTTAATTGTGGTGCTAATAGCCAATAATCGTAAGTTTTCTAATGCGGAAAATATCGTCTATGTTACTCGTACTGAAACTATTATTAAAGACAATGAAAATAATGGTTCTGCTAAAAATGGATACGATAACAACTTCTTGCAACAGCAAATAGAAGATTTAAAGCAAAAAATTAACGAACAAACAGAGAGTCGAAATAAACTGCAAACAGCCCTCAACGGTTTATGTAACTTGTTTCAGGCTACGATTGGTGCAGTGTATATTGCCAAAGAAATTCATAGCCGTAGGTACATAGAGTTTGTGGCGGGCTATGCCTTCCAACTGCCTGAAAGTCAAACACTTTTGTATGAGTATGGCGAAGGTTTGGCGGGGCAAGTTGCCAAAGATGGGAAAGAAATTAACATTACTCATGTACCAGACGGTTACATTACTGTAGTATCTGGTTTGGGTAAATCTACACCTACTAACATGATAGTTTTACCTATTCAAAAACAACAACAAGTCGTAGGAGTATTAGAAATAGCTTCGTTTTTGCCTTTTACAGACAAAGATATAGTTACCGCCAAAGAAATAGTACAATTTATGGCAAATGCTATCCAACCAGAAGTAAAGGGTGTGGTATTGACTAAAAGCTAAAAATTTGCATGAAGCTGCAAAGAGGTTATCATTTGACACTTTGAATATGGCAGATGATACCCTCTTTTTATTTAATATAAATTGCATAATATCTGTAGAACGGACTTTAGTCCGTTTTTTTGTATGAGAACAAAGTTCTGTACTATAAAAACGCATTTTTTGTTGCTAACTAAATGCAGAAAACGGACTAAAGTCCGTTCTACAGTAGGCACTACTCTGTTACGTTAATTATTCTGCTGCCTTACTTTTAAACAACCTTTCTCCTGCCAAAACATTTACTTTAAGAGTATTTTCTTCGGGGGGCAAAGGACAGCTATATTCCTCATTATAGGCACAATACGGATTGTAGGCTTTGTTAAAATCTATCTCCAAGCTATTCGTTTTGGGTGCTTCTATGTCTATATAACGTCCTGTTTCATAGGTACTTATGCCTGTTGTAAGGTCTTTGAACGGCAGAAAATAGTAATTAGGAGAAGTAGGTTCGGCAGATTTGAATAGTAAAAGCTGACAATCTTTGTTCTCCAAACTAAACTGTAAATGAGCATATTTATAAAAACGGCGTATTTCATTAGAAGAAGTCATGATTTTAAAAACAGTATCATTTGCTAATAAAACAACTTTTGCCATTACTTTATACTGTTGGTTCGGCTCAAAATAATCTAACTTAGTGAATATTTTGCGTTGCTCTTCTGTCAATGGCGACCATTCCGCATACTTAAAATCTTTGTCTTTTTTTTCTCTTTCCTTGCGAATTTGGCGAACATAACTGTTGTCGTTTTCAGGTGTTGCATCTTTGAAAGTATAAAAGAAAATAAAAGCAAATGCAGCAGCCAAGCCAGCTAATAAGGTGTATTTGAACTTAATCATAAAGCATTGTAAGTAAGTTTGGTGAAGGGATTTGTAATAATAAATTAGGATTTGGGCAATTATGTAAATAATGACCTCTTGCATTTTTCGGGGCTACTCCGTAGTAATCTCCCTTTTTACCCTCCATATCTACAACGATTTGGAAGTGCAAGTGTGGCGACCAATTCCCGTTTTCTTTAGGTACGCCAAAAGTAGCAATTTGTTCCCCTGCTTTTATGATTTTCCCTTCATACAAATTGTCTAAACTTTCAAAACTCAAATGTCCGTACAAAGTATGGAATGTAAGTCCCTCAAAATCATGTTGTAAGATAATCGTAGCCCCATAATCTCCGAAATGATTGTTATTCGCAAAACTATGCACTTTCCCATCTAAAACCGCCAAGACAGGCGTAAGAGCTGCTGCCCAAATGTCTATACCTAAATGAATACTGCGAGGTGTATCTGTAGTATGAAAATTTGTACTTAATTTGTAAAATTCTCTTTCTTCATTGTACCCACCTACGCCTATTGCTACCTTATTTTTGACTAAAGTAGCTTGTATATACTCATCTAATAAGGCTTCTTCGTTGATAGGAAAGTTAAATATTTCCTGATTATCTACCGACAAGTCTAACCAAACAAAAGAGTCTTGCTGAAAATCAAAGGGAACTATCGGAGAACTTAGGCTGTGTAAATTGCTTAATAAAGTTGTTATCATAGCTAATCAAAATGGATTTGGGCTAAAATAAGTCTTTATGGTATATGAATTAAATATTTGAGGAAATAAATAACATTTTTTAAGAATTAAGTTTTGTAAATAATTCTTTTTAGTGGTGCGGGCAGTAGCAGACTAAAATTGCTTTGAGAAATATTAGTCTTGAAGTTGTTTACTACGTAACTTTTGAGTAAGTTTTGCGTTACAAATTAAAGTTTACTTTTTAACCTATTCAACTTATCATGGCGAATAAATTGCACGAATTATTGGCGGTAGAACAAGACCGTAAAAATAAAGCTAATCAAACTTTGGGCGAAACCAAAAACAATTTTACTAAAAAAGATACTTACTTTGAAGGTATGACGAAAAAGTATGTTTCTTTGGAAGAGTCTGAAAATGAGCAGATTCCCGATGAAAATAAAGAAATTGTGATGACCGTAAAAGACAAAATCCAAGAAATGTTGGAGGCTGTGATTACGGCTATTGATGCTACACTGTCTAAAGAAGAAACCAATGCAGCTAATTTAGCCAAAGCAGATTTGATAATAGACGAGCAGAATTTCGGCAATTTTTCGGCTACATCTTTGTTGGCTTTAGAAACTCACTTGGGCAAATTAAAAGATGTTTATGAGGCTATTCCGACCTTAGACCCTACAAAAAAATGGAGCTTTGATGCTCAAAGATTGGTGTTTCGTACAGACGAAGAAGTGAAATTTAGGAGTGTGAAACGCCCAAAAGTTATTGTAAAGTATGAGGCTACCAAAGAACACCCCGCCCAAACAGAATTGTTATACCTTGATTATCAGGTGGGTAAGTATGAAACTACGTATTTTTCTGGCAAAATTACTCTTTCTCAAAAAGCATTATTACTGAAACGCATAGACAATTTATTGGAGGCGGTAAAAGTGGCAAGAACAAAGGCTAATAATGTGGAAGTAAAGAACATTAAAATAGGCAAAAAGCTATTTGATTTCATTCATAAAGACGTGATAACTATTTAATCAGTTCCGACAATTCTCTGCCATTAAAAAGTGGCAGAGAATTTTTTTTGTGGAAGTCATCAACATAAATTTAACAAGCAGTTGCTTACAAAGTCATCACATTTCCCCTAAAACCTATTAGATTTGGGGCAAAAATAGCAAGCATGACTATAGAGCAAATTTTTGACGCATTCAATCACCTCAAAGTTCTGATTATTGGTGATGTCATGGTAGATTCTTACGTTTGGGGGCAAGTAGAACGGATTTCACCCGAAGCCCCTGTGCCTGTGGTAAACGTAAAAAAACAAGAAAAAAGACTGGGCGGAGCTGCCAATGTAGCCTTAAACGTACAAGCATTGGGGGCTACGCCTATTTTGTGTGCCATTGTAGGCGACGACGACGAAGCCAAGACCGTAACGCACCTATTGGAACAACAAAACATGACTACACAAGGCATCATTCGCCAAAAAAGACGTATCACTACGGTTAAACATAGAATTTTGGCAAGTTCTCAACAACTCTTACGCATTGATAATGAAACAGATACGCTAATTAATGAAGAAGAAGAAAATATTTTGTTGGCAAAGTTTCAGGAATTAGCTGTAGGGGTCAATGTGATTATTTTTGAGGATTACGACAAAGGTGTACTTACACCACGAGTAATAGAAAAGATTATTGCTTGGGCAAATACGCACCAAATTCCTACGGTGGTCGACCCCAAAAAACGAAATTTTTGGTCTTACCAAAAAGCTACATTGTTCAAGCCCAATCTCAAAGAACTAAGAGAAGGACTAAAAATAGAAATAGATGCCAATAATTTAGAAAGTTTGGCTATTGCAGTAGCTACTTTCAGGGACAAAATGCAGTTGGATACCGCCCTGATTACGTTGTCAGAAAGAGGTGTTTTTGCTTTGTCACCACAAGAAAAAGTGAGTTTGCCCGCCCACCAAAGAGAAATTGCAGATGTTTCTGGGGCAGGAGATACGGTGGTAAGTATAGCAGCCTTGTGCAAAGCCTTACAATTAGACTTACCGACTTTGGCTGCCTTGTCCAATTTGGGCGGAGGTTTAGTTTGTGAGCATTTGGGCGTTGTGCCTATTAACAAACAAAAATTGTTGGCAGAAGCACAAAAATTATTCTAAGTTAAATTTTAAACTCCGCAAGGGCTTGTAGCCCTTGTGGAGTTGTACTTTTTTTATGAATTTTGATTAGTCTTTAATTTCTTTACCCTTTTTGTACTTTTTCTTGGCTGTTAATTTGCCGTTCTCGTCATAAAACTTCCAAGTACCGTCTTTTTGGTCGTCTTCGTATTCACCTTTTACTTTCAGTTCACCGTTGGGGTGGTACTCTCTGTACGTGCCATTTTTCATGCCATTGCGTATTTTTACACGCATTTTTTGCTTGCCATCTGGGTAATTTTCTGTTTTTTCGTCTGCATCAAGGTCATCAATCACCACTTCTTCCACTTCGCTACTTTCGGCTGTAGAGTCCAAAACTACCAAAGGCACAGGCGGAACAATTTGCAGTTTAGTAGGGTCATCTGTAAATGAACTTGTAATTTGCGTAGCAAAATGCTCGTCATCATCACTACTTAATTGCATACCAATATGGCGGAAACAAGTAATATATTGGCGGTTTTTGTTCATTTGTTGCCATGTGTCTGCGGCTACCAAGCTACGCATATTGTTGTGTAAAGTAGGCGTTTTGGCATACACAAACACATTAGAGGCACTTTTGAACTGCCCTAAAAATTCCTCAAATTCGCTGTCTTTGGCTAAAGTGCTGCCTGCCACATAGTCATTTATCAAATTTTTGAGAGTCTGTGGGTGGTTACTAAAAATCACGTAGTCGTCTATAATCGTGAAATAAGGCTTGTCCAATTTTTCAAAGAAACTTCCCAAAAACAATTTGAAGAAACCTTTTACGGCTAAATAGTTGATTTTGTAGCCATTGTAATCTACTTCCTTGATTTTCACTACAACTGCCTTTTTGCGAATTTGGTTGCTAATAAACTGCAAATTTTCTTTGGCTTGTTCTATGTCTTTTGCCTTGAAAATTACGGCAAATTCATTGTCTTGCCCTAAACCTTTGGGCTGCGTTTGCACAAAACTAATTTCCTGCCCAATCCAATCAATAAAGTTTTTTTGCAAATTAATACCTAAAAACTGTTCTGTTTTCTGAATATTGTACTTGTATTCGTCCCATTCTTTAAAATTATCTTTCAAAACAGTTTCTAAGTTTTCATAGAATTTTCCAAAATTATTGCAGTTCAAACTGAAATAAAACGCAGTCCGTTGTGGAATGACATTGTGAGCAGCTAATTGCCCTCTACCCGACAACAACAAGGCTTTGAAGAAAGAACCCACAGAGTCATTAATATTCGTGAAACCTCGTAAGGTCATTGTGCCTTCGTCATCTACAGTAAAGTTTGCCCCTGTGTACTGTAGCTGTTCACTTAGTTTGTTAATATACTCATTTTCTTGGGCATAGCACAAATAAAAGTTGTCTAAATAGGCATAATGTAGGTACAATCTGAACAAACCTGCCTGATGTACTTTTTCGCTAATGTCTATAAAGGCTTCATCTTTGGCAATGGTAGGTTCATTTTTCTCGTCTATTGCCGACTCTATTAAACTACTTTGGAAAGAACACAGCAACAAGTTTCCAACAAAAGTTACATAAATTACACTACCATCTTTTTTATTGGTGAAGGCAGAAATTTTAAAATCTTTGTAATCTTTTTGGGTAATCGTATAACCTTTAACGGGTAAATGTGTCAAATAATTTTGTAAAAACTGCAATTTTGCAGCACTTTCTAAATCTACAATATGTAAAAAATCATATTCTTTGGGTAAATATACATGGGCAGAACTAACGATAGTTCGAGAACCCAACAAATTAAATAATTCTGGGTTAGTTTCTATGAGTTGGCTCAAACTATTGGCACTTTCTGTAAGTTCTGCAAAATAAGGCTGTTTGCGGAGGTGATGCCAAATTTTGCTGTTGCTAATCTTCCGCCAAGTTTCTATGGGTTCGTCTGTTTCTACTATATAAACGGCATTTTTGGGCAGTAATTGCAAAGCACCGTAGTTTTGGTTAGGGTACAAATAACCCAATAAGGCATAGCCCGCAATAATCATACTGGCTACAAAAATGACTAAAAGCAAAAATTTTTTCATGGTATTTTGTTGTTTGTGGTGCAAAACTACAAAATATTAAGTGCCTATACACAATTATTAATTAGTAAATTTTCAATACAAAGCTATTTAATACATTGAAAATCAATTTATTAACTCTTTTTACACCCTAAAAAACAAGTGCAACAAAGTGTACTTGCTACTTAAATGCTGCGAATCCTTGTTTTTGAGTGTAAAAAGTTTATTTTTGAAAAAGTATATTCGCCTTTCTGCGAATACATTGACTATCAAGTTATTCGCCTAAAGACGAATGTACTTTTTTTACTTTCAAAGTAGGCATTTATGATAAAATCTATTCATTATACAGTATTTTTTACAATGGTCTGTGGACTAAGTGCCATTCATAGCCAAAGTTTTGCCCAAGAACGAAAAGAGGCTACCAAAGGCACGTACATAGACAGCACCAACCGTTATTATCAACAAGCCTCCTTGCCTGTTTATATTTACATACGCACTTCGCCAGAAACCAAAGATGGTGTTCGCCTCAACCCGAACACAAAATCGCAAGCTATGTACTTAGATGGGCATGGTCGCCACTACATTCGCCACAAAGACCCCAAACATGGAGATGTAACCTTTGAGATTAACGGAGATGGTAAAGCCCCTACTTCTGCTATTCGGTTTAGCAATGCTCCTTCGCACACCAAAAACGGGAGGTTATTTTTTGGCAAAGATTTGAGTTTTGAGATTTTGTCTAAAGACGAAATGTCGGGCTTATCTACTGTTTATCAGTCTATTAACAGAGCAGATTATACAGAAAGCAAAGGCAAAACACCGTTGGACACAGAACAAGAATATTTTGTCCAATATTACGGCACAGACAAAGTGGGTAACACCGAAACGACTCGCAGCAAAACTTTTACGGTAGATTTGACCCCACCCCAAACGAATTATACGATTAAAGGCGACCAATCAGACAATATTATTTCGGGCAGAACTTTAGTTACTTTGTTTGCCACCGACGAATTGTCGGGAGTGAATAAAATTTCGTACAGGCTACATGATGACGAAACCAACAAACAATATATAGGGGCGTTGAACTTTGCTAAATTAGGCGATGGCGAACATACTTTGTACTATAAAGCCACAGACAACGTAAAAAATACGGAAGATGAAAATGCTTTTACGTTTTATTTGGACAAAATACCCCCGATTATTACACCCGAAATTTTGGGAGATAGGTATGTTTTTCAAGGAAAAACCTTTTTTTCGGGTCGTACCAAATTAGAATTACACGCCATAGATAATAGGGCTGGGGTAAAAGAAATTTACTATTCGGTAGATAGAGCAAGCTATCAGAAGTATGAAAAGCCATTCTATATTCCCAACAGAACAGGGCATCACATTGTAAATTACTATGCCATAGACAATGTAAACAACAAAGGTAGTGGTAAATACGAAAGAACCGTTACAACTATGTTTATGGATTTAACGGGTCCTCGTTTGGCATTTAATTATCAAGGGTCAAAATTTGTAATGAATAATCATGTGTATGTAAGTCCGCAAACTAAAATTATACTGAATGGTACTGACCCCGAATCTGGTATGCAAAACATTGATTATGACATAGATGGAACAGGTAGTTTACTCTATGAAAAACCATTTACGATTAGCAACGAAGGGCAACACCATATCAAATATGCAGGCACAGACAACGTGAACAATACCAACCAAGACGAGTTTGATGTGCTTGTAGATGCGTCTGCTCCCGAAATTTTCATGCACTTTAGCCTACAACCTCTTGCCGAAGAAAACAAAGGCGTATTGGCTGCATCTCCTCAAAATGGCGAAGTTGCTACCAATAGTTTACCTATTTACCCTTCGCATTTGGCGGTGTATTTGGCTGCTACAGATAATATGGTAGGAACAGAAAAGATTTTTTACAGTATCAATGGCGGGGCAGAACAAGTGTACCAAACTGCCATTAGCAATTTTCCAACAGGGAAAGTTACTACCTTAAAAGTAAGGGCTGTAGATAAATTGGGGAATAGTGCTGTGCAGAGTACGCAGTTTTTGATAGAAAAATAACTTAACCTCACCCCTACCCCTCTCCACTTGGAGAGGGAATTTTTGAATGATTTGTAAAATTTGTAACTAACATTTTCTGTTAGTTTAGACAAAAATTTTAGACAGCCTCTATGTCTTTTCTCCAATAATTGAGTATTTTTTCCTGAATAGCTGCCATAAGTGTAGAGTGTTGTGTGATAAAAACTTCGGTTTGTACCCACATACTTAGCGTAACTTCGTAAGAAGTTTCAGCAATACTCGTTACTAATACGGAGGGAGGCGGTGTAGGCAGACATTCAGGAACTGTTTGTAACAATTCCAACAAGGACTGCCTAATTTTTTGAACTTCATGTTTTTGAGCAACTTTTAGCACAAAGTCCAAACGGCGAGTAGTTTCTTTCGAGAGATTAACCAAGCTACCACCAGCCAGTCCCCCATTAGGCAATATAATAGTCTTGTGGTCGGGAGTAAGTAACACTGTACTAAAAGTTTGAATTTCTTTTACTGTCCCTAAATGTCCTTGTACTTGGATAATATCGCCTACTTTAAACGGTTTAAACATCAAAATTAGGACACTTCCTGCAAAATTGCTCAGACTACCTTGTAAGGCTAACCCTACAGCCAAACTTGCAGAGCCGAGTAGTGCTACAAAAGAGGTGGTTTCTATACCCAATATAGAAGCCGTACTAATCAATAACAATACTTTTAGTGCAACCTTGCTAAGGTTGAGCATGAAAGGTTTGAGGCTACTATCTATTTGGCTGTGTTCTAAACTGCGTTTGATGACACTGCCCAACACACGAGTTATCCATAAGCCAACGACCAACACCAAAATAGCCATTACTATTTTTGTGGTGTAGGTAATCGCAAGATTTGTGATAAGGGGTAACCATTGTTCGGGTTTCATAATAGCAAGAGATAAATGTAAGAATTACAAAGTTATGAATAGATTATGACCTTACCGCCTTTGTTGTTCTTGTTAAAGAATAACACACCTGCACATCACAAGACATTCATAGTTGGCTTCGTGTCCATAAGAAATTTCGGTA
Organism: Cytophagales bacterium; assembly: GCA_947457925.1. Lineage (GTDB taxonomy): Bacteria > Bacteroidota > Bacteroidia > Cytophagales > Thermoflexibacteraceae > JAAFKA01. The sequence continues at coordinate 13,204 of CANGYA010000059.1, forward strand.
GTTCTTAAAAATTGTCATCAACACTTTTAAGAACTACTCATCTTGTTAATCTTGTAATCCTGTCATCAACTTCCCCAAAATCTCCTGTGCAGCCACCGAAATCACCGTACCAGGTCCAAAAACACCAATTACCCCAGCTTGATATAAAAACTCGTAATCTTTTGGAGGAATTACGCCACCTGCAATGACTGCAATATCCTCACGACCTATTTTTTTGAGTTCTGCAATTAATTGAGGAATTAAAGTTTTGTGTCCTGCTGCCAAACTACTTGCACCAATCAAATGCACATCATTTTCGGCTGCTTGTCGTGCCACTTCTTCGGGAGTTTGGAATAACGAACCCATATCCACATCAAAACCTAAGTCTGCAAAACTTGTTGCAATCACTTTTGCCCCTCTGTCGTGTCCGTCTTGTCCCATTTTTGCAATCATAATTCGAGGACGGCGACCTTCTAATTCTGCAAATTTATCTGCCATTTCTTTTGCTTTGCGGAAATTTTCGTCTGTGCCTGCTTCCCCTGCATAAACTCCTGAAATAGAACGAATTACAGCTTTATGTCTTCCAAAAACTTCTTCCATTGCATCAGAAATTTCGCCTAATGTGGCTCTTTCTTTGGCTGCCAAAACCGCCAATTCCAATAAATTTCCCTCACCTGTTTTTGCAGATAAAGTAATTTTCTGCAAAGCATTTTTTACATTTTCATTATTACGATTTTTCTTAACTTCTTGTAAACGTGCAAGTTGTGAAGTTCTTACTGCCGTATTATCAACTTCTAACAATTCAATATCTGTTTTTTCGTCTGTTTGAAATTTGTTTACACCAACAATCGTATCTTTCCCTGCGTCAATTCGGGCTTGTTTTCGGGCTGCCACTTCCTCAATTCGCATTTTTGGCAAACCTGTTTCTATGGCTTTCGACATTCCGCCTAATTTCTCAACTTCCTCAATTAAAAACCACGCTTTTTCTACTAATTGTTGCGTTAAATATTCCACATAATACGAACCTCCCCAAGCATCAACAGACTTACAAACTCCTGTTTCTTTTTGGATAAAAAGCTGTGTATCACGTGCAATTTTTGCAGAAAAATCAGTTGGCAAAGCAATAGCTTCGTCTAATGCGTTGGTATGTAAAGACTGTGTGCCACCCAAAACCGCAGCCAAAGCCTCAATCGTAGTACGTGCCACATTGTTAAAAGGGTCTTGTTCAGTCAAAGACCAGCCCGAAGTTTGGCAATGGGTACGCAATGCCATTGATTTTGCATCTTTTGGATTAAATTGTTTCACTATTTTTGCCCACAACAACCGACCTGCACGCATTTTGGCAATTTCCATAAAATAATTCATTCCAATTCCCCAAAAGAAGGACAAACGAGGAGCAAAATCGTCAATATCCAAACCCGCAGCAATGCCTGTTCGCAAATATTCCAAACCATCTGCCAACGTATAAGCCAATTCAATATCTGCACTTCCGCCTGCCTCTTGAATGTGATAACCAGAAATAGAAATAGAATTAAATTTTGGCATATTTTGGGCTGTGTACGAAAAAATATCGGCAATAATTCGCATACTTGGCAATGGCGGATAAATATAGGTATTGCGAACCATAAATTCCTTCAAAATATCATTCTGTATGGTGCCACTTAGCAATTCGGGTTTTACGCCTTGTTCTTCGGCTGCCACGATATAAAACGCCATTATTGGCAATACTGCCCCATTCATTGTCATCGAAACTGACATTTTATCGAGGGGAATTTGGTCGAAAAGGATTTTCATATCCTCAACGCTGTCAATAGCCACGCCTGCCTTGCCAACATCTCCCACTACTCTTGGGTGGTCGGAATCATAACCTCTGTGCGTTGCCAAATCGAAGGCAACGGACAAACCCATTTGTCCTGCTGCAAGATTTCTACGATAAAAAGCATTGCTTTCTTCGGCTGTCGAAAATCCTGCATATTGGCGAATTGTCCAAGGTTTTGTGAGGTACATACTTGCATAAGGTCCTCGCAAATAAGGTGCTGTTCCTGCCGAAAACTGCAAATGTTCTGTATTTTCTACGTCTTTGGGCGTAAAAACAGGTTTGATGTTGATTTTTTCGGCGGTTTGGAAAGCCTCCGAACCCCGCAAGGGTTCAGAACCCTTGCGGGGTTGTTGTTCTTTTAGTTTTTTCAGGAAGTTATTGCGGACTTCTTGAAAGGTTGGTTGGGGTGTGGGCATATTGGTTAGTGATTAAATAACTATGAAAACTCTACAATAGGTTGATTTTCTAATTTAAGTACATTTTTGAGAGCCTTATCAAACGTAATTAAAGATAAATTTTGCCCTTGTCGATTGGCAACAATTAGAAAACCTGCAATAAAGGCATCATGTGAACCCAACGCAAATTTTGTAGCATATTGTCTTAATAATCTTTTGCCTTCGTGAATAGCCTCTGATGTAATAGGTAAAACGTGAGCATGAATATCGCCATGCAAACTTTCTGCATTATCTATTTGGGAAAGTATTTTCTTTGTTTGTCTTGTTGTTAGCTGATTTAATGCTGGCGAAATCCACTGATGACTACAATTTGATAATTGTTGATGAATAATTTGTCGGTTACAGTTTATTACCTGTTCTTCCCGCCCTCTTGCATACTTTCCTATTGCAGAATAAATTTCCATTGAAGTAATTTCGGCAATGTAAAATGCCTTTATATCATTTGCTGGATTACATAATAGTTTTTCTAAGCTCGTAAATTGCTGATGGCGTTGGCTTGCAGGTATAAAAAACTCACAATACACATTTGTATCAAGTAAATAAGGCGTAGGTATCATTAGGCTTCTTTAAAAATATCTTTGGGTAATTGGTTTAAAAATTGCTCTCTTTTTTCCTTAGAAAAAGGCTCTAAAATATTTTTTGCCTTTGCTACTAACTCCCAAATATCACTTTTACCACCTTTTTGGTAATAGCCATCAATTTGTAAATTTAACAAATTTCGCATAATTTCAGGTTCATCATGGTAATTCGTATAAACTAATACACTTACAAACTCGTCTATTTTCCGAATTTCTGCAATCACCATGTCCCCCGTTTTATTAGGCATTTTTATATCAGAAATAATGAGGTCATATTTTCCTGCTTCCATAGTAGCCAATGCCTCATCACCATCTTTTGCCCAATCTACACGCATATCTTCCAATTCTAAGGCATTTTTGACCATTTTGCCTGTGCTAATATCATCTTCTATTAGCAAAATATTATATTTTTCCATACGTTAAAGAGGTTTAGAGTTACGAGGTATTTTTAGTTGAAAACAAGCACCTTCTATGTGATTTGTCATTAATTGTATATCCCCACCAATAGACTGTAATAGATTTTTGACTATAAATAATCCCAATCCTTGCCCTTTATCGGGAGATTTTGTGGAATAAAAAGCCGTAAAAATTTTATCTTTAATGGTTTCAGGAATACCAATTCCATTATCCGCAAAATTGAGATAAACAAAATAATTATCAAAAGATTGAATACTGATTGTAATACTTTTCGGCTTGGTTGTTGGCAAAACACTCAAAGCATCTATGGCATTTAACAACAAATTATTAATAACTTGTTCCATTTGTGGCAAATCTCCTTTGAGTTCTAACACTTCTAAGCCCTTACTTTGAACTTTTACCTGAATATCATACGTAAGTAATTGGGCTTGTTGTGCTTTAAGTCTTTCATCAATCAAAGATAGCAAATTGTAGGTCGTTGCCGTAGCATTAGAAGACGTAATAGGGCGTAGAGTTTTTATTAGGCTATCCATTCGGCTTGTTTCATCAAGAATAATGTTAAATACTTCCATTACTTTTTCTTGACTAAACTCTTTGGCTAATAGTCGTTGGTAATATTGTATTGTGTAACGAATGGCTGTAATAGGCTGCCCCAATTCATGCGAAAAGCCCTTAATAAGTTGTTTAATAAGTTCTGTTTGTATATTTTCTCTTATCTTTTCAATACTATCTTTGGAACTGTCCATTAACTCAACACTAAACTCACTATTATTCAGAGGTATTTTTTGAGATACTCGAATAGCATCATCAAATCTTTGCAAATAGATATAAATGTCTTTTAAAATAGTTTGTATGGTTAAACTATTAACAGCTTGTTTTTCTATTTTTATGAGTGTTAAAGTTAGTGCCTCTTGATTTTTCTCTTTAATATAGTAATACACTAAGCTGTGTAATAGATGAAAATTCTCTGTTTCTTCTATTTGTTTATGATATTTTCTAATGATATTATGTAGTATCTTATAATTATTTTTTAACTTTCTACATAAACGTAAAGCTATTATTAATAACTTAATGTCAAAACGAATATGCAAACAATGTACTGTTAAGTTAATTGCTTCTTCATATTTATTATACTCCTCATAATACTCAATAGCCCATATTGTAAATTGATTATTTACTATATTTTTTTGTGAAACTTTATAATACTTATCAAGTAAATCTATAACTTGATACCTTGCATTTTTCGCCTTCCTATCAAGAAATTTAAATTGCTTTGTTGGTGAATGACTAAGTTGGTTAAGTGTATTAAAATGAGAATCAAATTCTTTTTTTACATGACTTTCTGATAAAAAAAATCTTTCAGAATTAACTACTTCTTCAAGTTTTGTACCTTTTAATAATTTTAACAAAGCATTAACATTTATTTTATACGGTTTTTTATCTTTGTTTTTTTCTTCAGTCAAATCTTTGGGTTCTTTCTTTTTTGAAAATCTTTTTAATAAAACCTGATATAGCTCACTAGAAATATTTGTATTAGGGCTACTTTCTACAACATAACCCATTTTTTGAGCAAAGTCGACCAAAGTCGTTACACCTACATTTAACTCCCTTGATACTTTGAACAGCCTAATCGTATTTTTCTTGTTTTCAGGTGATTGAAGCACTATCATAAATTAGCGAATTGTTTTAGTCAAAGTTATAAAAAATGATAAGATTTGCCTACACCTATCCTTAAAAAAAACACACTCTTCAACAACAACAATGATGTTTTATTCTTGTTAAGTAATTGGAAAAAATAAATGTACCACAGACTTTAGTCTGTAATCTCTTGGTAATCAAAGAATCACAGACTAAAGTCTGTGGTACAATAATATCAATTAATTAGCTACACATACTTATTACACACAATCGTTACTTAAGCAAATTGGCATTATAGTTTTCTACTTTTGTGAACTACTGCCAAAGTCTTCGACTATTGGCAGGGTTGTTTCTTTTTCTTTTAGTTTTTTCAGGAAGTTATTGCGGACTTCTTGAAAGGTTGGTTGAGGTGTGGGCATATTGGTCAGTAGTTATTGTTCTTTATTATCTTAGTTAGATAAACTCTAATTTCCAATTTTATGAGTGATAGCAAAAGTACCATTTTAAATGAAAAAAATACAACAAAAAAGGTAGTGCTTTGTATAATACAGAGGCTTGTTAATAACTTTAACTGTACAAGCAAGAAAATATAACAAGGTTTAAACTCCGCCCTACACAAGATTTGGCGAATGTGGTGGCAAAGGAAGTAGTTTTTTGGGGTTTTGTGGGGCGGGGCTGCACCCACGAAAGTTTATAGTTAAGTATATAGTAGTCTATAGTTGAATGTTAAATTCGGCTGCTATGGCACTTGGAAATTGTATAGCAATAGGATTTCTTTGAAGATGCTTTTTTATATCTACGCCTAAATCTACTAATTCTTTCAAACTTTTGATATATTTTTGTCTATAAGCTACCAAATATTGGTCGTTTAGATGTAGAAAATCTATCAAGTTTTTTGCCTCTGTATCTTCTGCATGATAAAAGTAATAACCATCAAAATAGACAAGTCGTGTACTTAAACTACTGTCTGTTGGGTGTAAAATAGGTTGATGTTTTTCCCATAATTTATCAGCATTGCGAGTTCCTTTTTTCAAATTCCATTCTGCACTTACCAAAAACCAATTTTCATAACTATCTGCTGCTGTGCCTTTTAGGGTAGGATTAAAATGTTCTATATGTACTTCATAACCTACTGTTATTTGTTCTTCTGTATAAGCACAAAACCCCTTTTGTTCCTTTTTTAAGATAATTTCTATCTTTTTCCTGTCTTTTTGATTGTTATAGTGCAAATTCTCTACAACAATCTCCGATTTTTCAAAGTCTTTTTCTATTGGTTTCATGCTAAAAATTATAGGAATGTTGTAATTGTAAAAACTCATTAACTAAAATTTCTTTGGCTTTTTCATCTTTTTCATTTCGTATCAACATTTTTAGTTCAACAAATCTTTCCCAAGCAGCAACGCCCTTTTCTCCTAAAATGTGTCGCATACCAAAGTCTTTCACCAAAACATCATTAGGGTCATCTCCCTCTGGGGCTATGCCTCTATGTGCCTTCACAAAACCTGTTTCCTCGTCAAAAGTCAAGATAAACCTTTCGCAAGGCTCAAACTGCGAGGCTATCAACGGAGAGTGGGTAGCAAAGAAAAACTGTGCTTCGGGAGCAAGCTCTGTGTAGTAGTTGATAAGAGTACGTTGAATGTCGGGGAATAATGACCTTTCGGGTTCGTCCATTAAGATAATCGTATCTTTGGTATCTAAAGCAAATAATGGTGTAGCTGTCATTATTATTTGTTTAGTACCTGTACTCCATGTTTGATAATCTAATTTTTCTTTGTGTTTATTAAGTGGTTGTACTAAAACAAACTTCATATCTTCTGGATTTTCAAAATCCATGTTTACTTTCAATTCTAAGTTAAAGTGATGTAAAAATGTGTTTGCTTTTTTTGCTAGTTCCTGAAAGGGATTTACCACACTTTTTCGCCACACTTTAATTTCTTCTATAAATTTACTTGCATTATCAATATCGTTTAGCATCAACTTTGATAATTGGCGAGTATATTTTATTTCTTCTAACATATACTCTTTGGCTTCATGAAGAACCATTTTCCAAATATCAATAGGAGAATCTACACTAAAATCATAGGCACGTTTTTGGAACAAATTTGCTCTTTCTATATCTACGTGTTGCTTTATATCTGCGTCATCTGTAATATAAAATCTTGGGTTTATATTACTTTTGATGATAAATTCATTACCTTTATCTAATAACTCTGCATTAAAAAAAATATAACTTAGCTCCTTTATAGGTTCGAGAAACGCAGCCGTATCATTGTTATATGGCGAAATAAAAAAAGAACTCTTATACGCCCTATATTTTACTACTTCTTTATTCTTACTAATATTATATTTTTTTGTAAGTTTAGAATTTGCAAGTTCAATTGCATAGTTATTAACATCAGATAGAGAAACGTGTTTTTGAGTTATACTTAAAGATACATTTAGGAAATGTTCTCTGATAGCCCCATTTCTTAGCATTTCAAGGTGAAAATCTAAGAACTCTTTAATACGAGTCAAAATCGTAGTCTTCCCCGTCCCACTTTGCCCAATCAAACATACTTTATCTAAGGGCTGCCCAGCTTTGGGGTGTCCTTCGGGGTAGGTCAAATCCAATTCAAAATCTTTGAACTGCTGAAAATCTTTGATTGCTATTTTAGAAACTTTCATAAGTGCTTGTAGTAAAGGTTGTAAACAAAAAGAGCCAAAATTTAGTCAATTTTTTCTAAACGCCAAATATAGTTACGATACTCCTCCCACAAAAAACATTTAAACCACTGTTAATCAAAAAATTATACAGTGGTTTTACTCTTTTTTACACTTATTTTTTGTTGCTACCAAAAAAGCTACTACCTTTAAGCCAACCTTCAAAATCTACCTACAAATCCTTTCTTTTTTCACCATTCAATTGTAAGCTAATGAATTGGAAAATCTTGTTAGTCGTGGCGATACTATTTTCGCAACAGTTAATAGCACAAAATGGTGTGCTGACTTTTCACACAGAAACCTATAATTTAGGCAGAATAGCCAAAACCAACCAGCCTATTACACACCAATTTGTTTTCCAAAACACAGGCACTTCTCCCGTTAATATTTTGGGTGTAAACGTAGATTGTGCGTGTATGTCGGCTTCTTTCCCTACTACGCCTATTCAACCGAATGAGCAAGCTACTATCAAAGTGTCGTTTTCTCCCTACCGAGCTGGCGGATTTGAAAAAGAATTTATCGTAATGACCACAGGCAGCCCCAAAACATACAGCCTCAAACTCAAAGGTTATTTGCTGCCGTATATGCCCGAACAGGCTATCAACGATTTTGTGTATGAAAGAGGTAGTTTGAGATTTAGACAAAAAAACTTGAATTTTGGAACAATCACTACGCAAATGAGTGTAACAAAGAAATTTAGCTTTTACAATGCCTCTAAAAAAGACGTTACTTTTACGCAAAATATCAAAACACCTACTCACCTAAAAGTATTTTTTGATTCTTCAACAACTGTAAAAGCAGGACAATTTGGGCAAATTGTGATACAATATGACCCTAAAAATAAAGATAATTTTGGCTATTTACAAGACGAAATCGTATTGCAAACCACAAACAAAGAGAAAATAAGTATCAGTGTAGCAGCAGATGTACAACCAGACACCCACGTAATAGCCGACCATTCGGCAGAAAGTCCCAATATATGTGTGCAAGAGGCAATGTACCAAATCCACAATGTTTCGCCACAAAATGATGCTTATACAGAGGTAGAAGTGCGAAATGTAGGCACAATTCCCCTCAAAATACACAAAATAGCTACTGCCGAAGGCTGCGAAGTATTGGACGACATAGAAGAAATAGCACCTAATACAACCAAGAGAATTAAAGTAAGATTATTGCACAACGGTAGGGCAGGTTCACATGATACGTTTTTTACTATCTATTCTAATGACCCCTATAAATCTAAACAAGTCGTTTCTTTGAAAGCACATATTTTACCCGATTAACAAAAAAGCCGTAAGTGATGAACTTACGGCTTTTTTTATTGCGAACTCTTTGATTCTACCAATTATAATTAGTAGATAGTTCAATGCTTAAAGATGTCATCTTTTGTAAAAACAGTGAACTTGCAAGTTTTTACAACTCTTAAAAAGATGACATCTTTTTGACTGTATTTTATTTATAATTGGTATTACATTATGCGTTGAACAGCAACCACGTAGCCACTAACAAAGCCACTACCGCCAACAAAAAACCAAAAATAACCGCCATACGCAAATCATCTTTTTTCAAAAACAACATAATTACGCCTACCAATAAGCCTGAAATAGCACTAAAAAAAGAACAAACAACCATACTTACCATGTAAGTAGGGAAAATTTGGTGTGGGTGTTCTTCGTGAATAGGCAAGAACCCAACTACTGCTCCAGCTATCAAGCCCAGCAAGGTAGTGTAAAGTATAGTTTTGAGGACAAATAAAAAAGATTGCATAGGCATAAATAAGATTATGAAACCTATAAGGTTTTGTAGGGTCGTGCTTTAAAAACTTATAGTGAAACTAATTTTTTTCAAAGAAATAAGTTTGATTGTCTTCAAGAAGCTCTATAAAGATGACATCTTTTAGAAAGATGTCATCTTTATAGAGCTTCTTGAAGACTA
>CANGYA010000060.1 GCA_947457925.1 Cytophagales bacterium
AATAAGTTTTTAATGTTTATACTACAAGTTTTATAATGCAAAATATACTGTTTAGTGTATGTTTATTTTAGAAGGTGAAGGTACAGCAGCAATTCAGCGTAATAGTAAATGAATTTTTATAAGTGTATTTCCAGTAAAATTGTTTCCATACTATTATTTAATTTATCATATCAAGCCAAAAAATCTCCAGTAAAGAAACATTTACTGGAGAAAAAAATCTCCATTAATTTGTTTTTAAATCAAAAAATACTAATTTAGTGGCGTAATTTTTCACCAAAAAATGAACCAACAAGACACTCTATATACTTACTTTCATGAGGAAGCACCTATGCCTTTACCTCAAAGATTAGATAATCGAATGCAAGAGTTTAATCTTTCTCAAAGATTATCAAGTGATGTACTAGGTATTGAGAGAAAAACTTTACAAAGAATTTTGAGCCAAGAACATCAAAAAATAGATATTTTAACACTTCTTAAAATAGGCTATTTTTTAAATATAAGTATAGATGAGCTCATTAAAATATCCGTAGCAAGTATGACAGTAGAAGAAATTAAAGAACTAGAACAAGCTAAGAAATCTACGTTTATCTTAGAAAACTTTGATTTAGAAGGGCTTAAAAAAATTGGATTTATTCAGGATAAATTTAATTTTGAAGAAATAGAACAAAAAATTCTATCTTTTTTTGGAATAACAAGCATCTACGACTACCAAAGAGAATTAGGACTTGTATTATTTAGTCAAGCTAAACGTAATATAAATGATAAAATGCGTGATTTTTGGCTTAAATCTGTAGATACAGCTTTTAGAGCAATAGCTAATCCACATGAATACAAGCCTGAACTTCTAAGGCAATTATTGGAAAGAATACCTGCTTATTCTCAAAACGAAGAATTGGGCTTAAGTACAGTTATTAAGGCTTTGTATATGGTTGGTGTAACGGTGTTAGTCCAACCATATCCAACAAATACGCAAATAAAAGGAGCAACTCTTTTGATTAAGAAAAAGCCTTGTATTGTACTTACAGATTACAACAAAAGATATGATACATTATGGTTCTCTTTAATACATGAACTATATCATGTATTGTATGATTATGATGTTTTATTAAAAGCAAATTATCATTTAACAGGTGAAAATGATTTGTTTTTAATTGAAGATAATGCAAATAGATTTGCACGAGAGTTACTTTTATCGAGTGAGAAAACTCAATATGTTTACAAAATTATTAATGTTCCGTTTATGGTTGAAAAATTTGCGAGAAAATGTAGTATTCATACTTCTATTATTTACGGTTTTTATATTTACGAAAACCCAGCTGAAAATATAAAGTATAGAAAATTAATAAAATCTTCTGAAAAATCTCTTCAAAAAATAAAACATAATTTACTAGATACCACTTCTACCAAAGAAGGAGCTATTTATATTAAAGAAACAATACTTAATACTACATTGTAACTATGAAAAACAATGATTTTAATCAAGATGACTTCAATACAGATGAAGTAAAACGAATTTTAGAGCAAGCAGAAAAATCTGCAATGCAACAGCAAAGTCTGCCTTTTGAAGATGAAGATACAAAAGATGAACTTGATGCTCTTATCCAAAATCCAGAGGAGGCGTATAATAATTATTATAAGACCATTAATAAATTATTACGAGAACACTTCTATCCTTTACTAAAAGGTACAGTCAATCAACCACACCGCCAACTTATATATGACCAAAAAAACTTGCTTTTAACTTTTGGTAAACAGAAAAATAGTAACGGAATAAGAGGGGCTGATGGACGCATGGCTACAACCAATAGAATGCAAATGGTAGCAGATTTAATTATGGAATGGGTAACAACAGATGGAAAATCTACATTTAACTTATTTACAAAACTACGAGATAAAAATGTAGAATTAGGCTATGTAAAATAGTTGTTATACTTAGTTCTAAACTTTCTTAACTACACATTTTTTGTAATTGTGTAGTTAAGAAAGTTTTATTATTGCTCAAAAATTACAAATGCTTATTTGCCAACAACCCTTCAAACAAAACCCCCAAATATTTTGCACTTTTTTGGGCTACGACTAAAAAATTATCCAGCGTAGCAGTAGGAGCTTCGGTGGTACACATATCTGTAATTACTGCCACCCCCAATATTTCTAAGCCACACGCCGCCGCAGCTATTACTTCAGGTACGGTGGACATTCCTACGGCATCAGCCCCGACCATTCGCAAGAGGCGGTACTCTGCATTGGTTTCTAACATAGCCCCTTGTACGGCAGCATAAATGCCTTTTTGGTACTTGATGGCGTGGTTTTGGCAAATTGCTTCGGCTTTTGCGAATAGGTGAGGCGTATAGGCATTTCGCATATCTACAAACCTATTAATAAAATCTAATTGATTGCCTCTCAATGGATTATCGGGCAAGAAAAAACTAATATGGTCGTTGATAAGCATTAAATCACCTACAAAGAAGTTGGCAGACAAGCCTCCCGCTGCATTAGTTACCCACAAAGTACGCACCCCCAACAGTTTCATGACATAAATAGGCAAAGCCACTTGTTGCATACTGTAGCCTTCGTAGTAGTGAAAACGCCCCTGAAAAACCAACAAAGACACTCCACACCATTCGCCTATCAACAACCTGCCTTTGTGTCCTGCCACTGTGCTTATCGGAAAATGCGGGATATTGACATAAGGAATACTGTGCAAAACCGTCATATTTTGTACGGCTTCGCCTAAACCTGTTCCCAATATTACGCCTATTTGTGGCTTTGTGGAGAGGTAAGGAGCTAAAAAATTGGTAATTGTTGCGAGTTGGGAGGAGGAAAACATAGAGGTTAATAATTTGATGATTGATTGTGGTTAAGTATATTCAGGTGATTGAGATTTTGTAGCATAGACTTTAGTCTGTGTCTATTATATGTTGATAATGAAATAATTATTACACAGACTAAAGTCTATGCTACAGACCTTCAAATCTCAATTATTTAAACGCCTTTCTTGGCTGCAAACCAAACATTTCAAACATCAATTTGTCGCTGTCCACTTCGGGGTTGGCGGTGGTCAAGAGTTTATCACCTGCAAAAATAGAGTTAGCACCTGCCATGAAACACAAACCTTGTTCTTCAAGGCTCATACGCACACGACCCGCCGACAATCTGACCATAGTACGAGGCATAATGATACGAGCCGTAGCTATCATACGCACCATTTCCCATACAGAAACTTTCTCTTGACTTTCCAACGGTGTACCCTCCACAGGCACAAGGGCATTCACAGGCACAGATTCGGGGTGTTCAGGCAAGTTCGCCAAAACGTGCAACATACCGATTCTGTCGTTAATGGTTTCGCCCATACCAATAATGCCACCAGAACAAACCGAAATTTTGGCGTGTCTTACATTTTCTAAGGTGTCCAAACGGTTTTTATAGTTGCGAGTCGTAATTACTTGGTCATAGTATTCTTCGCTGGTGTCCAAATTGTGGTTATAGGCATACAAACCCGCCTCTTTTAGCTTTTGGGCTTGCTCTGCCGTTAGCATACCCAACGTACAACAAACCTCCATACCCATTTTGTTTACGCCTTGCACCATTTCCAATACCTTATCAAAGTCTTTGTTGTCCCGCACTTCACGCCACGCAGCCCCCATACAGAAACGGGTACTGCCAGACTCTTTCGCCTCTTGTGCTTTTTGCAACACTTCTTCTACAGGCAATAATTTATGTACTTTCACGTCTGTATGGTAACGTGCAGCTTGTGGGCAATACGCACAGTCTTCGGGACAACCCCCTGTTTTTACAGATAATAAAGTACAAACTTGTACTTCTTGGGCATCATGAAAAGCCCTATGAACCGTAGCAGCCTTATAGATAAGGTCAAAAATAGGTGTATGATAAATTTCCGCAATTTCTTCTCTTGTCCAATCATTGCGGATTTCAATTTGTTCTTTCACTGCAATTTCTTCTACAAATCTCATGGTGGTTAAATGGTTAATTTGTGTGAACACTGTAGAACGGACTTTAGTCCGTTTAGTTTAGTACACTAACGGACTATGCGTCCCAGACTAAAGTCCGTTCTACAGTTTTATTTGCAAAGGTAGCAGGTAGGAACGAAATTTTTTGAAAAAGCCACTATCTTTTTAAGGGTAATACTGGGGATTTGTTGATATGATTTTTTATTATTTACTTTACTAAAAATATTTAAAATATACAATTACACAGCCTAAAGGCTATGCTACAATCTTTTACTCCCCCCAAATCTCCCTAATCACTTGTCTATTAGCCTTCAAAATGCGGAAAATGTCTAATAAATCATCGGTTTGGGTGGCATCATACGCCCTACTAATGGCATATTCCCTTTTTTGCAAAATAACAAAATACCATTGCCTACCTACCACATACGCCCCATAAATAGGCTTTTCTTTCATTTTCGGTTCTGTCAAATTATTTTCATACGCCACCAACATAGCAGATAAAAGTTGCCCTGCGGGGTCGGGGCTGTTATTATCCAATTCTTTTTTATATTCGTGAATAAAGAAAAACGGACTTTTCACTTCTTGTTTTCCACGTGCCACCATTAAATCAGGTTCACCCGATAATTCTATGCCATCAACAATGCCTTTGAGGGTACGGTCTGCAAAAGCCGATAAATGTTTGCTGTCATAGCTAACCAACCTGATGATAGTACCAATCAACTTGATTTTGACTTCCTCCTCGTTCCAAAAGTCAATATACAACCAGACTTTTTCTAAGTCAAATAATAGGCTTTGCTTTTCAAATTCTGTAATTTCTTCTTGGTTTGCCAACCAAGTTTGCATAATAGGGCTTTGGGTTATTCTCTCCAAACCAAAGGCATCTAACAATTTATCTCTTGTCCAGCTTTTAAAAGTTGTGCTTTGCATAGTCATTGTGGTTTTGTTACGAAGTTACAGAATAAAAAGACAAAATACAATACTGTTTTGTGCTTAGCACACCCTAAACAAAATAGCACAGCCCCAAGGCTATGCTACGGCTTTTTACTCCCCCCAAATCTCCCTAATTACCTGCCTATTTGCCTTCAAAATGCGGAAAATGTCTAATAAATCATCGGCTTGAGTCGCAACATAAGCATCACTAATGGCATACTCTCTACCTTGCAAAATGACAAAAAACCAGTTCCGCCCTATCACATACGCCCCATAAATAGGCTTTTCTTTCATTTTCGGTTCTGTCAAATTATTTTCATACGCCACCAACATAGCAGCTAAAAGTTGCCCTGCGGGGTCTTGGCTGTTGTTATCCAGTTCTTTTTTATATTCGTGAATAAAGAAAAACGGACTTTTCACTTCTTGTTTACCACGTGCCACCATTAAGTCTGGTTCGCCGTATAGTTCTATGCCATCTACAATGCCTTTCAGTGTACGGTCTGCAAAAGCCGATAAATGTTTGCTGTCATAACCAACTAACCTAATAATAGTACCAATCAATTTGATTTTAACTTCCTCCTCGTTCCAAAAATCAATATAATGCAACAAGGTTTCTAAATCATAAAATAAAATTTCTTTTTCAATAGGTTTAATCTCTTGCGGTGTATCCAACCAAGTTTGTAGGATAGGGTGCTTAAAGGTTCTCTCTAAACCAAAGGCATCTAAAAGTTTATCTCTTGTCCAGCTTTTAAAAGTTGTGCTTTGCATAGTCATTGTGGTTTTGTTACGAAGTTACAAAATAAAGCAATGGTGTGCAAGAGGCTTATTGGCTCTAATTAGCAAATACAAAACTTTTTGAAAAAGCTACTATCTTTTTAGGTACAATATTTTTGAAACTTATCCGTTTTAGTATTTTTGTCTTTGTTTTGCCCTATCCAATCTCATGCTCGAACATTTTGACTTTCTGTTTTTCAAAGAAACAGAACCTATGATATTTACTACACCCCTTTTTTGGGGCTTTTTTGCCTTCGTAATGTTGGTGTACCAATTCATTCATACTCGTATTGCAGCCCGCAATTTTTTCTTGATGGTCGTGAGTATGTATTTTTACTATAAATCTGGGGGCTGGTTTTTCTTCTTATTGGTGCTTTCTACGGTCATGGACTACCAATTTGGGCAAATAGTCCACAATGCTACGAGTGATTCACGCAAAAAAATGATTATTGTCATTAGTACCGTAGTCAATCTAAGTTTGTTGGCGTACTTCAAATACACCTACTTTTTTGCAGACATTATCAATTATACGTTTTCCACAGACCTGAAACCCTACGACTTTGCTGCAGCCGTAGTTAATGAACTTTTCGGGACAAAATTTAGCATAGATAACATCATTTTGCCTGTGGGTATTTCGTTTTATACCTTCCAAAGTATGAGCTATGTTATAGACATTTACAGAGGAGATTTAAAACCTGTTCAAAATATTTGGGACTATGCCTTTTTCGTTAGCTTTTTTCCGCAATTAGTGGCAGGTCCTATTGTACGTGCTTCGGAGTTTGCCCACCAAATGTACGAACCTTATAAATTGAGCAAAGAAGAATACGGCAGAGCTATTTTTTTGATTATCAATGGTTTAGTAAAAAAGATTTTTATTTCAGATTATATTTCTGCCAATTTTGTAGATAGAGTTTTTGCAGAACCTCTCAAATACAGTGGCTTCGAAAATCTAATGGCGGTGTACGGTTACACCATTCAGATTTACTGCGACTTTTCGGGTTATACAGACGTGGCTATTGGTGTGGCACTGTTGTTAGGTTTCCGTTTAAACCTCAACTTCGATTCGCCTTACAAAGCCCACAACATTACAGATTTTTGGCGGAGATGGCACATTTCTTTGTCCACTTGGCTACGAGATTACTTGTATATCTCTATGGGTGGCAACCGCAAAGGTCGTTTACGTACCTATTTCAACCTGTTTATGACCATGTTTTTAGGCGGTTTGTGGCATGGGGCAAGTATCCGTTTCATTATTTGGGGGGCTTTGCATGGTACGGCTTTGGCACTGCACAAAATGTTTATGGAGTTTGTCATCAAAGAAAACCCTCGCAACCCAAGACCGATGACTGTAGGGCATAGAATTTTTTACGGCATCATTACCTTTCACTTTGTGGCTTTCTGTTGGATATTCTTTCGGGCAGAAACCATGCGACAAGTTGGAGAAATGCTGTCGCAAATAGCCTATAACTTTAATACAGAGTTAATTGGGCAATATCTCTTGTCTTACAGCAATATTTTCTTTGTCATGTTAATTGGTTATGTCATACATTGGCTGCCTTACAGTTTCAAAGACGAACTACGCACTACTTTTATAGAACTGCCCGACCTCACCAAAGCCATTATTTGTGTGGCGGTGCTTGTGCTACTCTACCAAGTCCGTTCTGCGGAGGTTCAGCCGTTTATTTATTTTCAGTTTTAGGCTTATTTGTGTTTATAGCTACCAACACTACTCCAAGCAAACAAAAAAGGGACTTCACCAAATAGAGAAGCCCTTTTTTGTTGTACTACGGCACTCTTTACAAACTATCCAAAGCCGTATAGAACTCTTATATATTTGGATAGAAGACTACAAAAATATTCATAGACAAGGCTTTAATTTTAGCCCAAAGTACCGTTTTGAGTTTATGGTTGGGTTTGTTGTAGTGCTTACTTGTCCGCCAAAAAACTCCCTAAGAGTCTGAAACTCTTAGGGAGGGAGAGAGGTACATTTTTAGTACAACTGAAGGTAATACCAAATATGTACGCCTGTTGTCAAACTTTGTGTGCTATAAAACGGCAAATAACCAATACCAGAAGTAGCGGAGGCTAAAAAATAAGAGTCGTTATGGTACTGAAAACCAGTTAGATATACTTGTATAAAATACTTGTGCCGTTCATATAACGTACCCAAAGCCCCCAAACTAAGCTCTATACCGTAAAACTGTCGGTTAGCTTTAAATGGATAACCTTTTTCACCCCAATAGTCAAAACTGTTTGAAGGAAAATTATTTAATGACCAATAGCCTGTTTCTTGTGTTTGTGATTGCAGAAAATTAATACTACCTACAATGGCTTTATAACGATTGGGGTGCATTTGGAAATCTTTTTTATAGGAAATCCCCACATTAAAGTGGTAGCCTTTACTTTTATACTCCTTAGAACCCTTTAAACCCATATTTGCGTAGTTAGCTATGCCTGTACCTATACTCAAACCTAAATTTTTATGAAAAAAGCAGAAAATATTGGTAGATGCACCGTAACCACCAAAAGCAAAGGTAAACAAGGGCATAGAAACATTTGTGCCAATCATTAAAGTTGGTTTTTTTAGTTTACTTACCTTCAAAGAGTCTTCTTGTGCTATGATGAATTGAGTATAAAAAAATAAGACTCCAAACAACACTAAGCAAAATTTATTTTTCATATAAAATTAATTAATTTTAATAGTATGAGGTGGTTTAGATGTATTTTTAGCAATTTTCCAATCTCTAACCCATAAATAAGCTCCACAACCTTGTTCATACTCAACTTGTGTTTTGTATGTTATCGTGATGGTATCTTTCGTTATCTTTTGTTGCAGGTTGGTGTATTCTACCACAATGGTAGAGGAAGTATCTACGACATTAACAGAAGGTTCAAAAAAAAATGCAGTTCTGTTATTAGAACTAATGTGTTGTTGATAAGCTAACTGCTTTGTTTCCAGTTTTTTACCTGCTTTTACCCCATATATATTGATAGTATTTTGATTTGGCAAGGAATCTATGTATATGGTCATTAGCCCTTCAATATTTCTATCGCAGCAAGCCCATAAGCAGAAAGGCAGTAGCCCTACTAATGGCAAGATAATTTTATTTTTCATATTGAGAAAAGTAATTTTTTTAACTTTACGCTAAATAGTTGAATATCGTAACAGTTATTACTAAAAAGATATTAGTTATCGGCTAAAAATTTTAGTTATAAATAATATTACTACCAAAAAATACAGTTATTGCTATATTTTCGGGTAGTAATTGTTGCGATTTTAAATTGTACTGAATGATTGACTATTACTTTTTCTCTGTAATCTTAATGTCCGTACAAGTTTCTGAATATAAGTGTTTTTTGAGGATTAAAGTCAAAACACTTTTCTTTTCAAAGGTATCTCCCGTACCTATTTTTATTTCTTTGGCTTCTACATTAGGCAGGGCATTTTCTCTTAGGAAAATACTGCCGTCTTTGTCCCAACGGTAGGCGTATTTGCCTGTTTTGATAATCCGTTCTTCGTTAATTTTCGTAAACTCAAAAGTCGTGAGGTCGGTGTCATACGTTCTGCCGTTGGGTATGGTTGTTTTGGCTACGTAGTCGCCTGTGCCATCTCCGTAGATTTCGCAGAGGCAAGCCCCACGCAACTTTTCATCTTCTATATTTACGATAGAATATTGTATGATTTTCCACTCACCAGCTATTTTTTTATAGGTCAGCGTAACTGTTTCGTTACCTTTAGACCAGCTTGTGCCGTTTTTTTGTACGTCATATTCTACTACATACACCACTACACCTCTTTCTCCACTCACGTACACACGAGGGACCTTAGCTACTTGGTATTTTATTTGTAAACCTTGCGTATTAATCAATTTGTCCATAAAAGACGAAAAACTTGCATAGTCGCCTACAATCGTATTTGCCCTGCCACCTATGTAGAAATACATGATGGTAGATTGCACATCTTTCGCCAAATACTTGAGGACAGCCGTTTTGTCTTTGGTTTTTTCTAAGTTAGAATACGCATCAATAAATGTTTCAAAATCTTTGCGGAGAGTTGCCTCGTCAGCAGGATTTTTGGCATCTTGTATCTTTTGGGCTTTATTCGCACTGTCTGCCAAATGGTCTATACCATCTTTGGGCTTATCCGTTTTTTGTGCTACCAAAGGCATATAGCTCAATAGCCCGAACAAAAAGGCTATCATAAAGGACAATGATAGGTTTTTCATGTGAAAGAATTTTTGGTTATACGGTGTAAAAATAAAGATAAATTTGAAAAAACAATAGTATATGCGTTGCCTTGCGTCAATTCCTTGTATCTAAACCCCAATTCAATTTGGCTCTGAGGGTTTTCAAGAAACTTTCCCCCGAAAACTTAATCAATTTCGCCTTAAAGTCCGCCTTGCGAATAGCCAACTGAATACTGGCATCTACGACCATAGACCTCGAATCTAAGGAAATCAAGAAGTTTTTGCTACGCCCAGAAATCTCAAAAGACAGCACGCCATTGTCCGCAACAATCAAAGGGCGTACATTCAAATTGTGCGGACTTATCGGAGCTATGATAAAATTGTTTGTATGCGGGTCGACAACGGGACCTCCCACACTCAAACTGTAGCCCGTAGAACCTGTGGGCGTAGAAACAATCAAGCCGTCTGCCCAATAGGAATTGAGGTAGTCGCCATTGAGGTAGGTATTGACAATAATCATGGAGGCGGTATCTCGTTTCATAATCGTAAACTCATTCAGCCCAAAATTGAGGTCGCCAAACAAATGTGGTTCACTCTCTAAACTGACCAAAGTCCGTTCTTCTATGTTGTAAAAACCGTTAAAAACTGCCTCCAATGCAGGTTTTATTTTTTCTTTTGGGGTTGTAGCCAAAAAGCCCAACGTGCCTGTATTTACGCCCAAAATGGGAATGTTTTGGTTGCGTACCAACGTAACACTTTCCAAAAAAGTGCCATCCCCACCTGCACTCACCATAAAATTTACCCCATGCAAATCTTTGTGATTGCGAAATACGCCTTGATGTGGTACTTTAATTTCGTACTTTTCTAAATGTT
Organism: Cytophagales bacterium; assembly: GCA_947457925.1. Taxonomy (GTDB): domain Bacteria; phylum Bacteroidota; class Bacteroidia; order Cytophagales; family Thermoflexibacteraceae; genus JAAFKA01. Next base: position 10,733 of record CANGYA010000060.1, read on the forward strand.
GGTGCAAGTCTTCGGAAATTATTAAATCAAATTTTTTCTTCAACACTTCATCTATTATCTGCCTGATATACACCAACTTATGAGGTTCAAATGATTTGCTATGTAGGGCTACTTTCATGTAAGAATGTCGTTAGGTTGTACTAAAATGCTTGTAAATAAACAAAAAAACTGCCAATAGTAGCCCTACCTACACCTATTATTTGCTGCGTTTGCTAATATGATTGCCTGAAACGTGACGTTGGCGAGAACACTTGAACCGGTCTGCTGCTACCCCTTTTTGGGCGTGTTTGGTGCTACGCCCCACCATTCTTTTTCGCCACATACGAAAACTCGAAGGCTGCATTTCTTTTCGCATCAAGGCTATCACATCTTTTTCTTGTAAACCAAATTGGCGGGCTATAGCCTCAAAAGGGGTACGGTCTTCCCACGCCATACCAATAACTCTGTCTATGTCTTCTGCGGTTAAATGTTCCATAAGAAATATTGTAAATATACTTTTAGTAAAACTGTTCACTACATTATTTTACTTCAAACAGCTTCTTAACAATTAAGTTTATTTAGAAAGCTAAGAATTTGTACGGCAAAAGAGTTAATCTTTGCAAAAAGTTGTATATTTGCCCCTAACTATTCCACGAACAGATATGAAATTTTTAAACTTTTTCAACAAAAATAAGGAAAAAGAGAAAGAAGAAAAAGAAGCTCTTAATAAAGGTTTGGAAAGAACAAAACAAGGCTTTTTTGACAAGTTGAGTAAGGCTGTAATAGGCAAGTCCAAAGTAGATGAGGAAGTATTAGACGAGTTGGAAAATATTTTGGTAGCATCTGACGTGGGGGTAGCAACGACTATCAAAATTATTCGCAGAATAGAAGAAAGAGTAGCCAAAGATAAATATACGACTACCAAAGAGTTAGACCGTATTCTGAAAGAAGAAATTACGACCCTCCTTACCGAAAACAAAACCGAAGATTTGCAAGGCTACGTATTACCTACCAACATAAAACCCTATGTAATTATGGTGGTTGGGGTCAATGGTGTAGGCAAAACAACTACGATTGGCAAATTGGCTCATAATTTCCACCAACAAGGCTACAAAGTAGTTTTGGGTGCTGGCGATACATTCAGGGCAGCAGCCGTAGAACAGCTTAAATTGTGGGGACAAAGAGTAGGCGTACCTGTGATAGAACATGGTATGAATACTGACCCTTCGGCAGTGGCGTATGATGCGGTGAAACAAGGCGTTGAAACAGGAGCAGACGTAGTGATTGTAGATACGGCAGGACGTTTGCACACCAAAGTAGGCTTGATGAACGAATTGTCTAAGATTAAAAGAGTGATGCAGAAAATAAGCCCAGAAACTCCTCACGAAGTTTTATTGGTCTTAGACGGCAGCACAGGACAAAATGCCTTTATCCAAGCCCAAGAATTTACCAAAGCTACAGAAGTTACGTCATTAGCTATTACAAAATTAGATGGTACAGCTAAAGGCGGTGTGGTCATCGGCATTTCAGACCAATTCAGAATACCTGTAAAATACATAGGCGTAGGCGAAAGAATGGAAGACTTACAAGTATTTAACCGCAAAGAATTTGTAGATTCTTTGTTCCAAAATACAGAAGAATAAGCATTGCAAAATCCCCTGATAATAGGGGATTTTTTTTATTAATTTTGCTATTATCCTCATTTCAAATTGATTATGCCTATTTCATTAGTTGCTGCCCAAAAACTATTGCTTGAAATACGCAATGGTAAATCTTTAATAGAAGACGACTATTATGCAGGTGAATGCCTTACTTTTGGGTATGATGCACAGAAAGATGAATTTTATTTGCAATGTATTGATACTGTGGTAGGTAGTTACAACGATACTTTTTATTTCAACGAAGAAGAATTTTTAAAGATTTTACAGCAATATGTACTTGGTGCTTAGTTTAGTGGGTTGTTTTAATGAATAAAAGTAAAAGCCTAAAAAATAAAGTTGCTTGACAATATCTTTTAGGCTTTTACTTTATTATGATTCGTAAGTATTACTTATGCAATCGTTGTTTCCACTTACTTGTCTTGGTTGCTACTTCGTTGTTATTCGTAGCTTTGGGTTGTTGGTGTTGTACTAAATGATTGACCAATAAAGCCCCCACTGTAGCCTCGTCTTCTGTAATAGTTTGTTTGATGTATTCAGGCTTAAAGTACAATTCAATGAATTTGGTATCAAAATCTCCTGAAACGAACTTTTCGTGCTGCATCACAAATTTACAGAAAGGCAATGTCGTAGGAATCCCCGTAATTTGGTACTCGTCTATAGCCCTAATCATACGAGCTATGGCTTCGTTACGGTCTTTGCCGTAGGTAACTAACTTGGCAATCATCGAATCATAATAAATTGGAATTTCCATGCCTTGCTCAAAACCGTCATCTACCCTAACCCCAATACCTTGTGGAATTTTGTAAGTTGCCAATTTGCCAACTTCGGGCAAAAAGTTGTTCATCGGGTCTTCTGCACACACACGAATTTCTACGGCGTGTCCTTGAATATGTAAATCTTCTTGGCGAATAGGCAATTCCTGTCCTTCTGCCACCAAAATTTGCAGTTTTACCAAGTCCAAACCCGTAATCAATTCAGTAACAGGGTGTTCCACTTGCAAACGGGTGTTCATTTCCAAGAAGTAAAAATTGAGTTCGTGGTCGACAATAAACTCTACCGTACCCGCCCCATGATAGTTGCAGGCTTTGGCTACATCTACAGCACATTTGCCCATAGCTGCACGCATAGTGGGGCTTACTACTGCCGAAGGTGCTTCTTCTACTAACTTTTGGTGTCTGCGTTGCACCGAACATTCTCTTTCAAACAAATACACTACGTTGCCGTGTTTGTCTGCCATTACTTGAATTTCTATGTGGCGAGGCGACAATACATATTTTTCTATGAACACTGAACCATCTCCAAAAGCCGAAATAGCCTCACTTACAGCACGTTGCATTTGTTCTTCTATCTCCTCCTCACTATATACCACACGCATCCCTTTGCCACCACCACCTGCACTTGCTTTGATAAGCACAGGATAACCAATACCTTTAGCAATGGTCTTGGCTTCATTAATGTCTTTGATAGCCTCTTTTGTACCCGGCACTAAGGGAATGTTGTAGTTGGCTGCTGCATTTTTTGCCCCAATTTTACTGCCCATGACCTCAATAGAAGCTGGTGAAGGTCCTATAAAGATAATGCCTGCCTCCTCGCATTTTCTCGAAAAAGTGGCGTTTTCAGACAAGAAACCGTAACCCGGGTGAATAGCATCTGCCCCTCTGTCTTTGGCAACAGCTATGATTCTGTCCATTTGTAAATAAGACTGTGCCGAAGGTGGCTCACCTATACACACCGCCTCATCTGCATATCTTACGTGGCGGGCATTGCGGTCTGCGGTACTGTAAACGGCTACAGTCTTGATGCCCATTTCTTTGGCGGTACGCATCACTCGCAGGGCAATTTCGCCTCTATTGGCAACTAATATTTTATGTATTTTGGTCATAGAAAGATAGAATTTGATAGTTGTGAGTAGTGTATGTAGTGTGGACTTTAGTCCACACAGTCGTTTTAAAATGAAGTGTGTGGACTAAAGCCCACACTACAGATAATCTGCAACATACATTAGTTATACTAAAAGATGTAACTTTCGTGAAGAAAATTACATCTTTTTTTGTCTATTACAGAGTAAAAAATCTCTATAATTTTTATGTACTAAAATGAATTTTGTAGCATAGACTTTAGTCTGTGTTTTTAATATATTGATAACCAATTCATTAGTTCACAGACTAAAGTCTATGCTACAGAACTTAACAATCTCTAATTAATAATTACCTAAGAGGCTTGTTTCACAGCAGATTCCGCCAAAATAATCACGTTGTTATTTAAAACCTCAATAACGCCAGAGTCTATGGTATATAACACATTGCTTTTACCATCAAAAACTCTTACAGTACCTTGTTCTAATGTACTGATAACAGGGGCGTGGTTTTCCAATACTTCAAAAGAGCCTTTGCTGCCCGGTACTTGTACGCCTTTGATGTCGCCTTCAAAAACTTTTTGGTCTGGAGTGATAATTTCTAAGTGCATATTACAGATGAGTTAATTTTTGCCAAAGGTAAAAGATTGATTGAGATTTTCCAAATCTACGTGCAGGTAGCCTTGCGCATAATTTAACTACTATGAAAGCAGTTAATGTTTAAGAGCTATTTCATATTTTTACCCCAACTTCTATTAAACCTTTTAGTTTTTTACATATCTAAGCAACAACCTTTTTAATTGTTCCCAAATGAACCGAAAACTATTATTACTTTGCTGGTGGCTTTTGATGAGTGGCTGTACTTTGTACCAACTCTCTGCCCAAAACATAACTGCTATTTCTACCGAAGGAAAAGAATTTTATGCAGCTTTTCTCAACATCATTCCCAATCCGCCTAATAACTTGAGATTTGTCATTAGCTCACGCACAGGGGCATCTGGCACAATTTCAATGCCCAGCAACCCCAATTTTACACCTATTCCGTTTAGTGTTGGGGCAAATGCTACGTTTCAAAGCCCCAATATTTCTTCTATTTATACGGCAGGCACGAATGAAACTGTGGAAAACAAGGGCTTTTACATCAAATCTAACAATAATGACATCAGTGTAACCGCCATCAACTTGTCGCCTAACCGTACCGAAGCCTCTATGGTATTGCCTTTAACGGCATTAGGCACTTTGACAGAATACAGAATTAATACTGTTCAAAAAGGTACGAATAATGGCAGCCTATCTGAATTTGTGATTGTGGCTACCGAAGACAATACAGTCATAGAAATCACACCAAGTGCCAACACTTTTGGAGGTAAATTGGCTAATACTCCCTTTACTGTAACCTTACAAAAAGGGCAAACAGTACAGTACCAAACCACCGAAGACTTTACAGGTACACACATCAGAAGTGTGGCAGGCAACTGTAAAAAGCCCTTTGCGGTGTTTGCAGGGACAAATACGGTGGCATTGACTTGTTTCAATGGTAGCAACGGCGGTGGTTCTTCGCAGCACGTTTACGAACAACAGTTTCCTACACACACATGGGGAACGGACTACATTGTAGCCCCTTATGCGGGTTTAAATGGGATTTTCTACAAAATTGTAGCCAGTCAAGACAACACAACCGTAAGTATTAGCAATAATTTTACAACAAATAACGTAACAGTCCACACCTTACAAGCAAGATTAGAGGCAACTACAGTGCCTGTATGTATTAAGGCAGATAAGCCAATTAGTGTGATACAAATTAGTCAAAATTCGGGCTGTAGTGGCGTTGCAGACCCTTCTTTATTGGTACTAAGTGCCTTGAGCCAAACTACTACACAAGCTACGTTTAACACCATAGAGTTAGGAAATAACGGAATCCATTATATTAATGTGATTATGAAAACGGCAGACATTGCCCAACTTCGCATGAATGGACGAACCACAGACAACAACGGCACACCACTTAGCCAACGATTTACGCCTGTAGTGGCGTGCAATGCTTATTCCATTGCTGCCATTCCTATTGGTGTGGGGCGTACAGGTTTATTTACCACTAACCTAACGGCTACTACAGGTTTTTCTGCGTATGCCTACGGCTACAGCCAAGTAGATATGTATGCGTATGCGGTGGGGGCAAGTTTTGAGAATTTAGCAACAAATTTTACGGTAAAAGGTACGACCACTGTTTGTAATAAAACCACTTTGACTTTTAGCGGAGTAGGGACAAATGTATCAAGTTATACATGGGATTTTGCAGATGGTACAACACCATTAAAGGGACAAACTGTAGAAAAAACATTCACACAATCAGGCACTTACAAAGTAAACATGACTGCCGAATTTTTTGGCGGTACAGGCTGCACTGCCACTACGGTAGTGAGCAAAGAATTAGAAGTAACGGTAATTACCCCAAAAGTAGTTACTGCCAAAATAGCCAATGCTCGTACTCCGTTTGAAGTCTGTGGATTGAGTGATACATTGGTCGTAGAACCTGTAGCAGGGGCAAAGTACCAATGGTTACTAAACAACCAAAACATAACGGGAGCTACCAAAGAAAAATTAGGCATTTCACAATCAGGCAATTATGCCGTAAAAGTAACTTTAGATAGCTGTTCTTTTGCTACTTCGGCAATACAAAAAGTAGATTTCTTGAAAGTAGTTGCCCAAATTCAAGGAGATAGTGTAAGAAATGTTTGTGAAAATACAGTTTTGCGTGCTACCGAAACAGACAGCACTCTTTACACCTACGAATGGCGGAGAAATGGCGAAATATTGCCTACTAAAACTCCTACTTTGACTGCAACACAAAACGGCAGCTATACAGTAACCGTCAAAAGGTCAAGCTGTAGTGCTACGTCTAAGCCTGTAGTCGTAAATATTACGCCTAAACCTACGGCACTTATCATACAAAACAGCCCTTTGCGTGTGTGTGATAGTACGGTTTTGGAGGCGGAAATAGTAGAAAATGCTACTTATAGTTGGACAAAGGACAATGTAATTGTAGCCAAAGACTTGAAAACCAATGTATTAAAAATCAATACTTCGGGTTTATATACGGTTACGGTCAAAGTAGGCAGTTGTACGGTGGTTTCAAAACCTGTTTACGTGCAAGTAACTAAAACGCCTATTGCCAAATTTATGCAGAAAAGCCCTGTGTTTTTCTGTAAAACAGCCAAAATTACGGCACAACGCCAAGACAGTGCTACGTATTCGTGGTGGTGGTATGGAATTTTGCAAGCAACAACCACCGTACCTGAATATACGGCTACGCAGTCGGGCATTTACCGAGTAGAAGTACGAGTAGGCAACTGCGTAAAAGTTTCGGATACATTGAATTTATTGCCTAATCGCATCAAAGCTACGATTATCCAAAAAAGTCCGATTGAATTTTGTGAAAAAGGTGTTTTACAAGCCGACTCAACTACCAATACCAATGACGTAACGTATGAATGGTGGCTCAACGGCAAATTAGTAGGCACAAAAGCCTCTTTAAACGTAAGTAGCAGTGGCAATTATGTGCTAAAAGCTAAACAAGAAACTTGTGTGGATAGCACCAACATTGACGTAAAAGTTAATCAATTTCCTACAAATTTTGCTATCACAGCAGCAGCCAGCAGCATTTGTCCCGACTCAAGTATGGTTTTACGCATAGCCACTTTGCCGAATGCCACCTATGAATGGCGGAGAAATAATGTGGTTTTACCTCAAAATACGCCACAAGTAACTGTTAATCAGATAGGTACGTACAGCGTAAAAGTAAGTATTGGCGAAAATTGCAGCCAAACAGCTACTACAGAAGTACGTAATTTTACGCCTATTCCTTTGACACTGAAAAACACACCAACGACTTTCGATATTTCGGCAACGGAGGTGTATCCTAACCCTACTTTAGACCAAATTACGCTAAAAACCAGTGCCATTATGGGCATAACATTGAGCATAGACAACGGTACGCAGTGGAAAAATATAACATGGTGGGCAGACAAGCAACAAATACAAGGACAAAACCAAAGCAGTTTATTTGTGCAAAAAGCAGGGAATTACCAAGCCAAAGGCACAGACAGCAACGGTTGCCCGCAAAATTCGGCAGTTTTGCCTGTTGTGCTACCTAATTTGCCTACCTTGCGTTGTGTGGTGGTAAACAGTTTGGGGCAAATAGTAGGAGAAAATACACATAATTTGAAAGCAAGTGAGCCTATTAGTTTTTCTTTGGCGTACTTGTCGGCGGGGGTGTATTGGTTACAAATCAGTACGGACAATGCGGTAAAAACAGTACGGATTGTGAAGTTGAACCCGTAAAGTTTTATACACTATTTTTCAAGATGTAATGCAAAGGTGTAGTCTTTTGAAAAGATTAAACCTTTAGCATTACATCTTTAGCATTACATCTTGAAGGCTACCCAAAAAATATTATGAATGATAATAGTGTATTTCAATTAAAATATTTTACTTTGTAACTCAAAGAACTTTTAATTTATTGAATTATGAACACCCTTGCTCGTTTATTTACACAAAAACCTCTTTGGGCTTTATTAGTTTTGTCTATCACATTTAGCTGTTGTATGTTAGCTGTCCGCATGGCATATATTAGAGAATTAGACTATATATTTTTGGTGTGGAATCTTTTTTTAGCAGCTATACCCTTGTTTATCAGTAACTTATTAGCCCAAAGACATTTGAATATTTCCGCCTTTTCCAAGTTCCTATTAGCAGCTATTTGGCTGTTGTTTTTCCCTAATTCGCCTTATATCATCACAGACTTTGTGCATCTAAATTGGTTGGGCTTACATACTCCCGTTCCGTATTGGTATGATATTTTGATGTTAATGCTTTTTGCTACCAATGGTTTGGTCATGGGACTTTTATCTCTGAATATCATGCAAAGCATCATGGAACATTATTTTTCGCCTTTGGTGGTAAAATTTACTGTCCTAAGTTGCTTATTCTTAGGTAGTTTTGGTATTTATCTGGGGCGTGTGTTGCGTTGGAACAGTTGGGATATTTTGACAAATCCTTTTTCTTTGTTATACGATATTTTGCACCATATTCGCCACCCTTTTCTTCATTTTCAGGCGTGGGCTATGACTGTTTGTTTTACCGCCTTTTTACTTTTGGCATACTTAACTGTTTATTTTTTAAAACAGCATAAAAGCATGATAAACAGTTAGTTAGCAATTAAATATTTATCAACTTATTTAATCTTTTGCCGTAAATCTTGTAAGATTATTTTAATTTTAACTGTGTTTTATACCGACCTTGACTATAAGCCGATTTACTAACAGGAGATAAATTATTGATAGTCAATTAAATTATACTGTTCTATTGGCAAAGAATTTTTCAACAAAGAAATTCACAATAAGGCATAAGTGTAGAAATTTAGTTTACCACTTTACCAACTAAATCTTGCTCTCCACTACGAAAATTCAATTTTGTGCTTAGTGAAAGCAAAAAAATTTAGCTTTTCAATTATTTCGAGTACCTTTGGACTGTAAGTAATTGTAAAATATGAGAGTTGTAAGAGTTAGACGTTTACAAAAATAAACTTTTACTTCGGCTTATTTTTTTACTTTCTTAGCTTAATAGCATTGGACTTTAGTCTGTAATCTCTTGATAATCAAAGACTCACAGACTAAAGTCTGTTGTACAATATTATCAATTAATTAGTTACTCTTACTTACATCAGTAAAAAACATTCGATTAACAAAACTTTTTGGCTCTCCTAAGAGTTTTATACTTTATTAGTAACACAAGACTATGAAAACGCAAATAGATGTAGGTTTATTGAACGAAATAGAGTCTGCCTTAGATACAATTAGACCGTATTTGCAAGCAGACGGTGGCAATGTAAAAGTATTAGACCTTACCCAAGAAGGCATATTGGAGGTAGAAATGCAAGGTTCTTGTGGCGAATGCCCGATGTCAAATATGACTCTCAAAGCAGGCATAGAACAGGCTATCTTAAAAGCTATTCCTAGCATTAAAGCTGTGAAAGCTGTTTAAAACACACAAATTCCTATGATTGTGGCAATACTTTCCAATTTTTTGAAAAATTGGAAAGTATTGAATATTTAAAAATAAAAAAAAATTCTTGAAAAATAGTATTATTCACACAATATTTTTTCATACTCTGCATCAGCTACAGTTTGTTTCCGCACCACATTCCCTTGTTTGTCTATATACAAAACAATGTGCAGATTGGCTTGGCTCACATACCTTTCTACAAAGAAAAATGGACTTTCCTTCGAATGTAAGTTCCTTACATACGAATATTCATCTGGCACAATGTACTTTCTGCGGTTGCTGAATACGCCCCTACCTGCCCCACTGGTAACTATAGCTATTTTTTCATAAGGCGTATCAAAGAAAATATCGTATTCCTTAAACTCATCAACCGTAAACTTTTGATTGAGCAAATCATACAACCGCCAATAACGACCCGTCTTGACCAAAGCCAATGAATCTGTCCAGTGTTGTATGTTATCAAAAATTTCTTTGGTTTTGGGTTGCCCTTTCTTGTCTGTAAACTGTAACTGATTGGCTTTAGTAGTATATAAAGCAAAATTGTTTTGCCCAAAGGCTCTTAGAATAGTCAAACTTTGTGGTTCTACTAAGAATGTCTTGTTGGCTATAAAAATCCCAAATTTTTTCTTTGCAAACAGCGAAAACTGTTGGGGTGCTAAAGACGTAATTTTTTCATATTTGGCAGGCAAAATAATTTTCCCCTCATGATTCATCAAACCTTTTAGTTTTTTCTGCGTGAACAACAAAATATCGTCTTGAATAAAATTAAGCTGTTCTTGTTTAGCAGCTACCAAAATTTTGGCATCTGTGTTTATCATGCCAAATTTTTTGGTTTTCTTGTCCTGAAAAATGATATAACCTTGTTGCAATTCATCGGTAGGCACTACACTAATAGCCACCTCATACTTCATGAAAGGGCTGCAGTCTATCAAAGGCTTATTAGCATGAAACCACAAATAGTTTTTTTTCTTTTTTTCTACAATAAAATAGTTTTTCTTTATCGTGATTTTTTCATATTCAGCAGGCAAAACTTGTTCACCTTGTGTATTCAATAAGCCCCATTGGTTATTTTTCTTGAACAAAATGTACGGTAGAGCTATTTGCATAGTTTGGACAGGCTCTGTGGTAATTAGTTTCCCCGAAAAATCATATAAATTCCAACCACCATCAAATTCCTCTACTGTCCAGCCTATTTTAGATTCTACCACTTGTTTTTTATCGGCTTTTATCAACTCTTTTCCATTCAACAAGTTGATGCCGTAACTCTCACCATATTTTACTTTCAAAAAAACTTTATGCGACAAAGTATATTCCTTCAAAGGCAAAAGTAATTTTTTAGCTTTGCTTCTATACCATTCAAATAGTTGTTGGGGGGTATAAAATCCTTTTTCACCGTCTTTTGTAATCAACAAGGTGTCATTTCTAAATCTGGCAATGTCATCAAATTCAGGACTTAAAAGTCTAATACCATTGTAGAAATACAAACCATATTTTTCTTTTTCTTTAAATTTAATGACATTATTTTCTGCCATTGCCTCCAAATCATCATATTTACAAGGTATCACTAATTTTTCTTGCTCTGTAAGTGCATTTTCAAGAATACTACCCGCAAAATACACCCCCCATTTTTTATTTTTTTGCACCAAAAATGTACTTTTTCCTATGTATTCGGCTTGGTCATATTCCGCAGGCATCACCAATCTGCCTGTACGGTCTGCTGCCCCCAACTTTTCGCCCAATGCACCCACAATCATTTCATTTTCAAGCACTTTGCATCTGTCGTCTTCGCCTATTAAGTCAAAAGGTGTGCTAATTAGCACCTCTCCTTCTTCGTTCATCATGCTAATTTTATTGTTTTCCAAGACAGAATATAGCGGAATATCTAAGAACTTATTGTATTTTTCTGCATACTCTTTATACGGAAATTGTATATATTTTTTAGTAAAATCACGTTTATCGTCTTCCAAGCTCCAAATCCACGACCACGCCACACTTGCCATAAAGTGATTAGGGTAACGAGCCAAAAATTGTTGGTAAATCTCTGGCGAACATTCCGTAACAAATAACCTAAAAATATGCCCTTCTGCTAATTTTCTATGCGGAGTAGTAGGGTATTGCTGCAAAAACTTTTCATATAGTTCCAATGTCCCCGCCTTCGTTTCTGTTTGGTAAAGTAACCATTCGTACTTTTCTTTGGCTGCTGGCACTTGTTGGGCAGTAGGAAATTTTTGTATAAATCTTTGATAAGACAAATAGGTATTTTCTTTTTCAGCTATTTGGTAGGCTAATTCATTGCGACGTTTTTCTGCCTCTAACAACAAATTAGGGCTTGCAGTAGGATATTTGTCTAAAAATAACTGCCAACCTACTACGCTAT
>CANGYA010000061.1 GCA_947457925.1 Cytophagales bacterium
AAAAACTTATAGCAAAACTAATTTCTTTCAGAGAAAAAAGTTGATAGTATTCAAGAAGTTCTCTAAAGATGTCATCTTTTGAAAAGATGACATCTTTAGAGAACTTCTTGAATACTAAGTATAACAATTTACGGCACGACACTAAAAAACCTTATAGGTTTGATTATCAATTAGTTATTTACTTGTACTTACAACATTTTACCCCACAAACCAAGAAGCCCCCACAAAAACCACGAACAAAGCCAACAAACAAACCGCAATATATGCGTAGTCTGCCCAATGCAAAGCCGTTGAATATTGGTTGTTTTTCTTAAAAAACAGTTGGTAAGGTACTTTGAGGTAGAAAAACAAACTCACTACTGTACTTAGTAAGGCTACCACAAAAACGACTTCGCCTCCAAAAATGTTATGGGACAAGACACTGAAAAATTTGCTCAATACAAATAATTTGGCGGTAAAACCTGCGGTTGGTGGCAAACCTGCCAAACTAATGAAACTGATAGTAAGGGCAATGCCCACAAATTTGTTATGTAAACCTTCGCCTGCAAAACTGTCTATGTTAGTGCTTTGGGCTTTGCTTTCTTTGAGGCTAAGACTGTAAAAAATGATAGCACTTGCAAAAGTATATGCCAACAAATAGTACACAACCAAATGCTGGGCATTTGACAAAAAAGCCAACAAGAAAAATCCTGTATGGGCAATAGACGAATATGCCAACAACCTTTTCAAGTTGTTTTGGGGCAAAGCTCCCAACGTGCCTACAAGCAAGGAGGCAATGGTAATAACGACTATAATCACTTGTAAAATAAGCCACAACATCAACAGCAAGGCACTTTCGAGAGGTTGCGGAAAAAATTGGTGCAGTAGGATTTGTAAAAAAATAATACCTGCTAACTTGGAGGCGGTAGTCAAGAAAAAAGTGATAGGCGAAGGGCTACCTTCATACACATCTGGCGACCAACTATGTACAGGTACAGCTACTAATTTGAAAAAAGCCCCCAAAAACAAACCTACAAGAGTAAGTGCTGCCCAAGCTGCCGTTTTTTCTTCTGTAAAAGGTCGCAAGGTCAAAGATTGTGTAATGCCGTAGTACAAAGAAATGCTATACAGTACAACTCCTGCCACAGTAGCCCCAAAAAGCAAATATTTTAAACTTGCTTCAAGGGCTTTGGCTTGTTTGTGCAGGGCTATCAAAACATAACTACCAATAGCAACTATTTCTAATAACAAAAAAAGCAATAACAGATGCGTTGTATTGTTGAGGAGTTGCAAGGCAAAAGTTACTAAACACAAGGTTGCATAGACTACGCCATTGTGCAGGTGCGAATACAACCGCAACTGCCCTGCCGTTAGCACCAATAACAGCACCGCTAAGTAGTCAAACGCAATGTATTGTGGGTAAAAACTTAGCAAAGTAACTGTGGGATTATTGACTATAGCATAATATTGCTGGGCTAACAAAACGGTATTACAGGCTGCTGCCAAAAATAGTACGAATAATTGCCACTTTTTTGCCCCATTGACCAACTCCACGACCAAACAGCACAACAAGGCAAGTACCCAAACGGTTTCGGGATAGCAATACGCAAGAAATTGAAACGGAGAATTTGAAGGCATAAGTGCGATGGCACAATTAAAATTTGACCTTGCAAATTAAGTATTTTTCGGTTGTGTAATCTTATAGTTTTGATGTTTAAAGATGTAATCTTTCGGACAGATTACATCTTTAAACATCAAAACTATTTGCTTTTAATCTGTTTTTCATACAGATTAAAGCACTACAAGCATATCTTTGCAAAGAATATTTTACGAAATAAACACAGCAATATGTTGAGTCAATGGATTTACGATATAAGTCTAAGTGCCTATCGGTTAGCTTTGCGTGGCGTTGCACCCTTGAACAAAAAAGCCAGCCAAATGTTAGCAGGAAGGGCAGCAGGGTATTGGGAAAATTTGCAGCAAAAAGTGGCAGCACAAAGTAAGCCTTTGGTGTGGTTTCATTGTGCCTCTTTGGGCGAATTTGAGCAAGCAAGACCTGTGATAGAGGCTTTCAGGCAAAGTTACTCACAATATGCCATTGTACTCACCTTTTTCTCGCCAAGTGGTTACGAAATACAGAAAAACTACCAATCTGCCGATATAGTGGCGTATTTGCCTTTTGACACTGCCCAAAATGCCCAACGGTTCATAGCTTTGGTACGTCCCGCCTTAGTTTTTTTTGTGAAATATGAATTTTGGTATCATTATTTGACCCAACTCAAAGCCCAAAACATACCTTTGTTCATTTTTTCTGCCATTTTCCGCCCCGAACAGCCTTTTTTCAAGCCCTACGGCACACTGCACCGCCAAATGTTGGCGTGTTTCACCCATATTTTTGTGCAACAAAACCCCTCAAAAGAACTGTTGGCTACGATTGGCATTGACCAAGTAACCGTAACAGGCGACACTCGGCTGGACAGGGTGCTGCAAATTGCCAAAAATCCTAAAGACCTTACGCCCATCAAGGCATTTTGGCAAAACAGCAAGGTGTGGGTAGTGGGCAGTAGTTGGCAAGAGGATTTGGCGGTGGTGCTGCCTGCCTATTCACAATTACCTTTTGAGCTAAAACTCATCATTGCCCCTCACGAATTGAGTGAAAGTACGTTGGGCAGTATAGAAAAAGCTTTGAGTAATAAAAAAGTGTTGCGTTATTCACAAATTACGCAATTCAAGCACGAAGAATTAGCCAATTATCAAGTCTTGTTAATAGACAATATTGGTTGGTTATCAAGTATTTACAGCATAGCAGATTTTGTATTTGTGGGTGGTGCGTACAAAGACGGTTTGCATAATATCATGGAGCCTGCCGTTTATGGTATGCCTATTTATTTTGGGCAACCGTACTACAAAAAATTTCAGGAAGCCTTAGATTTATTGGCTTTGGGCGGGGCTTTTACCACCAGAAACAGTACAGAGTTAGTACAACTACTGACCAAACACTACGAAAACGCAGCTTTGCACCAACAAATCAGCCAAATTAACCGCCAATATGTGGCGGAATCGCAAGGGAGTAGCCAAAAAGTGCTAAGTGCTGTGGCTCAATATCTGTTGAAATAAGTTTTGTAAGCAGTTACGTAGTTGCTAAGAATTAGTTTAGGTTATTTTTTAGCGTAAAATAATTATTAAGTAAGAGTAACTAATTAATTGATAATATTGTACCACAGACTTTAGTCTGTGAGTCTTTGCTTATCAAGAGATTACAGACTAGGCGTCCCCGACTAAAGTCTGTGATACATTTATTTTTTCTAATTACTTAATAATTTAATAATCAAGAATTTAAAGTTATTTTTAATTAAAAAATTACTAATTAATAATTGTGCATTAGCACATAGCTGCCATTAGTATTGTTACAAAAAAGATAAAAAAATTCCAAGCCTTTTGGACTTGGAATTTTTGAAATATCATTGTAAGTCAATAACTACTAATAACCACCACGGAACTTGTAAGTTTCCGCCACTTTACCAATAGCCACAATATAAGCAGCCAAACGCATAGAAACATTGTATTTTACGGCTGTTTCATATACTTTGTCAAATGCCTCTGTCAAAACTCTGTCTGTACGGCGGTTTACTCTGTCTAAGCCCCAACGGTAACCAATGCGGTTTTGTACCCATTCAAAGTAAGACACTGTAACCCCACCTGCGTTTGCCAAGATGTCTGGAATAACCGTAATGCCTTTACCGTGAATAATCTCATCGGCTTTTGCATTTGTAGGACCATTCGCACCTTCAACAATCAAACGAGCTTGAATTTTATCTGCATTGTGTTGTGTAATCACGTCTTCTTTAGCAGCAGGTACTAACACATCAACTTTAGCCGTCAATAATTCTTCGTTAGTAATTTTATCTGCATTCGGATAGCCTTCTAACAAACCACCATTTTTATTGCGGTAGTCAATAGCATCTTGCAAATCTAAACCTCTGTCATTCCAATAACCGCCTGTTTGGTCACTGATGGCACATACTCTCAAACCTCTGTCTTCTAACAAGACACCTGCGTTTGAGCCTACGTTACCAAAACCTTGAATAGCACAAGTAGCACGAGAAGGGTTTAGTTTCAATTTTTCCATAGCTTTCAAAGCCGTAGCCATTACACCACGTCCTGTAGCTTCCACACGACCTAATGAACCACCTAATACCAAAGGCTTACCCGTAACAACTGCATTGACAGTTTTGCCTTGTGCCTTAGAATATTCGTCCATTAACCACGCCATTTCACGAGGACCTGTACCCATATCTGGTGCAGGAATATCTTGGTCAGGACCAAAAATATCTACCAATGCACTTGTATAAGCACGAGTCAATCTTTCCAACTCACCTATAGACATGGCTCTTGGGTTACACACAATACCACCCTTCGCACCACCATAAGGAATATCTACAACGGCACATTTCCACGTCATCCACGCTGCCAATGCTTTCACCTCGTCTAAGGTTACGTCCATGTCATAACGGATACCACCTTTACCCGGACCCAAAATTTTGGAGTGAATCACACGATACCCGGTGAAAACTTTTTTCTTGCCATTGTCCATTGTAATTGGCAAAGAAACTATCACTTGTTTATCTGGGTTTTTTAATACTTCGTAAGTTTCTTGGTCTAAACCTAATATCTCCGCTGCTTTATTGAAACGGGACATCATCGATTCAAACGGGTTTTCCTTGTCCCCAATCGGTGCAGGTTCTATGTATGATGCCATGTTAGTAGATGTATGTTTATTGGTTTTTTCTGATTTTGCCATGAAAATTCAAGTGAATGGATTTTAAGGGACAAAATTAGTATTTTTTTGAAACCATGATAATATTTTGAGAATTTAATTTTTTGCCTACCTTTGTACAAATTATGTGATGTATGGCTCAACAAATTGTTACTTCTGCACTTAACCAGCCAATTCCCTTAGATACTATTTGGGTAGATGACTGCAACCAATTACTGCAAAACATTCAGGCTAAAAATATAGAAGTTTCTATCTATGACGACACCGAACTTGCCAATGTCATTCAGGCGGTACAGCAACACAGTCAAAATTGTATTACTTGTAATTTTCACAAACAACATATTACTAACTTTTTGTACTTTTTAGAAAAGCAAACCACCGAAACGGTAGAGTACATAGAAAAATATGATACCGAAAACCCCAACACAGCCAAAGTCGTAAGACTAAAAAACTTGTTGGCTTATTCTGTTAGTAAAAATGAATTGATTTTGGACAAGCAAGAAGAATTGATTGGGCGGATTATCAACCACTTAATGGAAGAACACGGCTACGGCTATGTCTATAAATTTTGGTTGTATGGTATCATGGGTATTGTGGCAGACCTTGTGCTATACAGTTTAAGTTACTTTGATATTACCTATTGGATAGTACCTCTTTGTTCAATAGTTGGATTTTTCATAGGATATAGAGAAGATTATGCAGTAAAAAAATCAGGAAAAATACTTTCTTAGTCAAAAATATACCATTCAAACCTATAAGGTTTTTTGAAACCTTATAGGTTTGAATAAACACACAACTTAACTCAATCCTTACTTTACTATTATGTTAAAAAATTTAAGTAATCCTGCCGTCATAGCCCAATGTATGACGAGTTTGTTTTTGGCAATTCTCTTTTTACAGTCGGGTTTAGACAAAGTGTCGAACTTCAAAGGCAATTTATCTTGGTTAGAAGGACATTTTAGCAAAACATTTTTGAAAGGGCTTGTGCCTTTTTTATTAACTACACTTACTGTTGCAGAGGTATTAGCTGGGGTATTGTCCTTATTAGGGGCTGCACAAATTTTTATTTTTAACCAAAAAACATTTGCCTTGTACGGTGCAGAATTGTCTGCTTTGAGTATAGTTATGTTGTTTTTTGGACAACGGATAGCCCAAGATTATGCAGGAGCTGCATCTTTAGTACCGTATTTTTTGGTAAGTATCGGGGCTATTTTATTATTGGGTTTTGCATAAAATTATTTAATATCGGTTATTAAGGTCTGTAGCATAGACTTTAGTCTGTGCTTGTAATGTCTTGTCAAGTGAATAATTACCCACAGACTAAAGTCTATACTACAAAATTTTAACAATGTGTAATGAAAAAAATAAATTATATCAAAAAAGTTATAGTTATTACGACTATAACTTTTTTATTTTTAGGGCAAATGGCTTGCGAAAAAGACCATTATAGGGCTACCAAACAAGTGATGAAAGAAGGGAAATTAATCTTTCAAAAACCCTATTACGACTTTCCTTTGCAAATTATTCATACAGACAGCAGCAGAAATACTTTTGTTTGGGCTACCAAAGTTCGTTTTCCACCCAATACTACGCAGCATCTTTTTTTAATAGACACAGGTTCTCCAACTGTTATAAGTCTTGAATTATTTAAAAAACTACAAAAAAATGTATTGTTTACCTACTACAATGATTACCAAAGTATTGACTATGACATTAGCCAAATAGACAGTTTGGCAGTTGGCGAAGCAGTTTTTTCTCAAATAGCTGTAGTAGTAGCAAATTTCCCTCTCCAATCTTTTTTTGATAAGTACCAAATCAAGGGCATTATAGGCGGAAATATGATAGAAAAAGGGCTTTGGTACTTTGACGGACAAGAAAAAACGGTAAGCCTGCACCAAACACTTCAAACTGTTCCCAAACACGCCGATTTTCAGTCTTTCCCTATCGTGAGAGATGTTTTTAGAGTGCCTAAAACTTATTTTTTTTTAACCAATTTCCTCAAAAACAGCTTGTAACCTTACATACAGGTTTTGCGGGTGGCTTAAAAGTTCCTTTAGATGAATGGCAGCGAAGTGGCTACTTAGGCTTCGATTCTTTGGGGGCGAAACAGTTGATAAATGAGCAAGTCAAGGCAGTAAATTTTTGGATACTGAAACAAGGAACAAAACCAGATACAAGCTACTTTACTACAACGCCTGTGGTACGATTAGGAGATTTTTCGGCTACGAATTTACCTGTTGTTTTCAGAAAAGGGCTTGATTATCAGTTAGGTACAGTATTTATGCAGCAACGCCAATGGATTTTTGATACAAAAAACAGACGTATTTGGATAAAATAAAACCAACCCTTTGTCAGTTCAAAAGGTTGGTTGTACGTGCATATAGGCGTTGGTAGAAGTTTAGCCTATCACCGCACCAATAACTTGACCAATTAGTTTCATAGTAGTAGAATGTTTAAGGTGAAATATGACTTTGATGCTGTAAATATAGTTACTTTTTTTGAAAAAACTAACATAAGTAAGAATATTTTAACTATTTCTCAAAATCTTTTCGCCTTAACAAAACTCCTGCGAAATATTTGGTATCTACTATGGCAAATTGTTGGGTAGTTTCATTAAAGGTAAATAATTGGTTGTTGCGAGCAAAAACTTTAATTTTGCGGTTGCGTCTGCTATTCAAATCTTCTATCGTAATTTGGCAAAACACAGGCTGTTTTGTGATAGAATCTTGCAAAATTTTGTCGTCTATGTACCGTTGCACTCTTACGCTGTTCAGGGCTTGCACATAGTTAAATACCATGACCGAATCCAAATTTTTAGCCTCTTTGAATTGGAAGAAAAAAGTTTGTTGTTGTTGGTACGCCAACGTATCAAAAGTAAGACTAAAGCTATTTTCGGGGTTTTTCGGATAGTCTATCACCAATAATTTGAGGCTCTGCCAACCTGTACTTATCAAAGTTTTATTTTTCCAGTCTTTTGGACTTAAAGAAAAAATATCACCTATATTTTTATTGTAATTCATAACTTTCAGGGCTACAGGTGCGTCATTAGGCATTTGTGCTATAGTTTCTTTGTTATGCACAATGTAAGTAAAAGATTTTTGGAGTTGCTTATCGGCATAAAATTCTACTTTTTCACCTTTTTGAGCTAACAAAGGCAGCACTTCTTCTTGACTTTTAGGGGCAAGACTGCGTTTGACCGTTAATTTTTGCAATAAACTTAATAGTTGTTCTATCATCAAATCGTCTGCTTGTATGGTATCATTGGCTACCCAATTTCCCAGAGCTTCTTTTACTAATACGGTTTTACCAAATACAATTTTTGTAATTTTTGCAGAATCTTCTAACATAAAATTAGTAGTATTTCCATTCATACTACTTTTAGGTTGAGAATTGAGTAAGGCTACTAGCACAATAGCCAGAAACAACCCAACATTTAAGCCTATTAACCCTTTAATTTTAGTGTTCAACGTCATGGGTGCTACAATTTAGGAGGGAACAATTATGACTTAGCCCTATGAGCCTACAATTCATTAATGATTTCGTGTTTAGTCAATCCCGTATATAACATAATTTTGTCGGTAGTGAAGTTATTGTTTTTCAGCCACTTACCTGTAAACTCACGCACTTTTCTCAATAGTTTTTCTACCGTATCTTTGTACCTTTGTTCTTTTTCATCGGCTTCCGAATGAATGTATTGGTAAGGTTCTATGCCTGTCCAAATCACTAATTTGTTGTACAAATGCTTGTATTCATTCTTCAAAACTTCGCTGGGTTGGTTGGGTATTACCTTGTTGCGTCTTCTATCAGCCGTAGTATCTAAGGCGATGACTATATCAAACGGAGTTTCTTCGGTAAGTGTAGCTAAGGCGGTGCTTTCAAAATCGGGCAACATGATGCTCACACCGTAGCCTTTGAGGGCTTTTACGGCTGCTTCGGTGGCTTTTTTGCCTGCTGTAGTTTGTGTACCTGCGGTGGCTATGTAAAAATCTACAGGTGTAACCTCAAAAAATTGCCTAAACATTTCTTTGGCTATATAAGTACGGCAAGTGTCATTGGTATCTACCAACAATAACCGCAATGATAGTGGGGTGTTATTTTCCATATACTTCAAAATTTACTGCAAATAAGCCCAAATTTATTGAAAATTCCATGACTAAGTGTTAATTGTTTCACAAGGCATATTTTTTGTACTTTAGCGTTGCATTATCATTCTACAAGTAATATGAAGAAAAAAATCTTAGGCTATTGCATATTTATCTATTTCACTACGCTATTTTCGGTGGCAGCCCAAAACCTTACGCAAGACTCTTTGGCATTAGTAGATTTTTTTAAGGTACATAATGGTCAAAATTGGCGTAAAACATGGAATACACAAGATAGCATTTGGGGTTGGCATGGTGTAAAAATAGATGCTGTTCGGAAAAGAGTAGTAGGCTTGCGTCTGCCCAACAACAACGTAAAAGGAGATTTTACAGCATTACATCGCCTTACTGCCTTAGAGGAAATTGTGTTAGACTCTAATAGTATGACTTGGGGAAATGATATTTTTATTGCTCCTCGTTTGCGTACCTTTTCTTGTCAAAATTGTCAATTACAAGGAAATATTCCTGCAAACATTGGCAATTTAGGCACTTTAGTTACGCTATCTTTGAATAATAACCAACTAACAGGCAGTTTACCTGCGGAAATCTACGGTTTGTCTAATCTACAAAATCTGTACTTACGCAACAATCAATTACAAAATTCTTTGGATAATACAAGAATTGAAGGGTGGCAAAGTCTGCAAAACTTAGACCTAAGTTATAACCAACTGAATGATAGACTGCCCCAAAATTTGGGTGCTTTATTACAACTACGCAGCCTTGTTTTGTCGCATAACAAATTTATCTTTACTGTACCTACTACGCTAAAAGATTTGTATTATTTACAAAAATTTGATATTAGCTATAATTTTTTTGAGGGTGGAGTCAATACAATTTTTGTCAATATGCCTTTTTTGGCGTATGTAGATGTAAGTCATAACCAATTTAATGGTTTGTTAGCAGGGGTTTTTAGTGGTCTAAGTAATCTTACTTACTTAGACTTTTCTTTTAATAATTTCAAAGAATTTTTTAGTGGAAATGACTTATTTAATGCCAGCCAACTAACTTATTTAAACACCGCCAATAACCCCCAAATGATAGGCGACTTGCCCAGTAGTATAGGCAATGCGACTAATTTACGTTATTTGAATGTTTCAAAAGCCCTATTAAGCAGTAAACTACCGAACAGCCTTGCCAATTTACGCCAATTAGAGGTCTTGAAATTGGACAGTAACCGTTTTGAAGGTGAAGTACCTGCGGAAATAGATTCGTTGAAAAATCTAAAAGAATTGTATTTAGCCTATAACCTTTTCAGTCGTTTTCCTATTTTAACACAAGTCAAAAAATTAGAAAAACTATCTTTGGAACGTAACCAATTAGGTTTTGAGAGTTTGGAAACAAATTGGAATTTGGCAAAGCTAACGACTTATGCCCCACAAGATTCTTTGTTATTAACAGATAATTGTGAAATGAAAATGTCTACAGGCGGTACTGCCAACACCTATTTTTGGTATGAAAATAACCAAGTATTGCCTACTGCCAAAACAGCCACTTTACGCCCAACGGCTCGGAATGTGTATAGGGCAGAGGTCAAAAATGCCTTAGTGCCTAATTTAACTTTGTATAGTCGACCTATTACGCCTACCTTGATTCCGCCCACTACACGCCTTGTGCGGGACACGTTGGTTACTTGTAACCCTGTAAATATGTTATTGGACGGGGGCATTGCAGATAGTTACCGTTGGAGTACAGGCGACACGACTCGTACTATTCGGGTTACGAGGTCTGGAATGTATAAGATTCGTGCAGTCCGTTCTATTTGTATCGTAGAAGATTCTATTCGCATACGTTACAGAGGTGTGAAAGAAAATGATATTCGGGGAGAACAGCAAATTTGTAAAAATACAATTCCTAAACGCATAGAGGGTATTACCGAAGTGTTCAGTATTCGCCCTCGTTTTCAGTGGCAAACTTCTACAGACTTGCGAAATTGGCAAAATGCAGACACAAGTAGCTTTATACAACCCGCAGCATTGAGCCAAACAACCTATTATAGGCGAATAGCCAAAGCCGTTATTTGCGAAGCAGATACAAGTAATATTGTAAAAGTTACAGTTTCAGATATAAAAATTACGGCACAAGTACAAAATAATTTGTGTGCGAATGAGTCCACAGGTAGTATTGTTTTACAACTTTCTGGCGGAATTAGCCCTTATCGCATGGCTTGGCAAGACAACGGTAGCAGTGTTTTACAAAGAAATAATTTGGCAGCAGGCAGCTACACGATAAAAATTACAGATGCTATTGGGTGTACTACCGAACAAACTTTTACCATTACCGCACCGCCTCAACTAAGTACGCAAGGCTCAACGGTAAAAACGGCAAATTGTAACCCCACTATCAATGACGGTGGCATACAACTACAAATCGTAGGCGGTGTGCCACCGTACCGTATTCGCTGGAATACGGGAGATATAA
Source organism: Cytophagales bacterium (assembly GCA_947457925.1). Lineage (GTDB taxonomy): Bacteria > Bacteroidota > Bacteroidia > Cytophagales > Thermoflexibacteraceae > JAAFKA01. The sequence continues at coordinate 11,317 of CANGYA010000061.1, forward strand.
CGACAACTTTGCGGAACTTACGCCCTTCTGATGACTTTGTTTTTCAGGCAGTTATCACTGATAAAAACAACTGTAGTAGCACCTACAGCACCAAAGTTCTGCGTGAACCTACTTTTAATGCCACCTTTGAATACGCCTATAACCGTTATTGCAAAGGAGAAGACAATCCAAGCCCTACGGTTCGCAACCAACAGCAAAAAGGCTCTTTTACGGCTACGCCCAAGGGCTTAGTGATTAACCCAACTACAGGGGAAATTGACTTAAGTAGTTCAGAAAAAGGCACTTATACAATTAGCTACCAAATCAATGCGTGTTCGCAACACACTGCGGAGTTTACGATAGATGGGCGTTGTGAAGAAATTATCCCTAATACGATAACGCCTAACGGAGATGGAGCAAATGACACTTGGAATATTTATTTTTTGCAGAGATACCCCCAATGCGAAGTAATGATTTGGAACAGATGGGGCAATACCATTTTTCAGAGTATGGGCTACCCACAACGCTGGGACGGTACAGACAACGGTACTGAACTGCCCGTAGGCACGTATTTTTATGGTATCAATTTGAACAATGGTAAGGCACTGATGAAAGGTAGTATTTCTATTGTGAAATAAATTTAGTGTAATGACCTCACCCCCCAACCCCCTCTCCATTTGGAGAGGGGGCTTTGAACTTTTAAGGTCAAAAATGGTGTAAAATCTCCCCTCTCCAAATGGAGAGGCAACTGAGTTGGAAAGGTTGGGGGTGAGGTTATTCTTTCAACAATTTATCTATAAACACCTCAAAACTTTCTACAAACTCTGTGTAATATTTACCTGTGCCTGCCCCAGAAAAACCTGTATGGATTTTACGAACTTTTCCTTTTTTATCTATAAAAATCGTTGTAGGAAAAGCCAAGACTTTGTTCAAGGCGGGCAGCGTGGCGGCAGCTTTGGCTTTATCGTTTGTGCCAGCTATTAGCACTTCGTATTGAATACCGAACCGTTGTATCATTTTTTCTACACGCACTTTTGCTTCCTCAAAAACAGGGCTTCTTTCATACGCCAACCCAATGACCTCAAAACCTTTTTGGCGGTATTTGTTGTAAAATGGCGACAAAAAAGCCGTTTCGTCCATACAGTTCGGACACCAAGAACCCAATAACTGCACCACAACAACTTTGTTTTTGTAACGAGCATCGTCTAAACTTACTTTTTCGCCTTTGGTATTTATAAACTGAAAAGTCAATTTGTCGTAACCTTCTTTTAAAAACGTAAGACTTTCGGCAGAGGGCAATTCAAAAGCTGCGTTGCGTTTGGCACGCCATTGTTGGTAGCCTGTTTTTCCTGCAAAAAATTCACCGTTGATAAGGTCGCCTTGCTGTGTAGCCTTGAAAACCCACGCATGAGAACCGTCGAAACAAGATAATAATAACTGATTATCAACTACTTCGCCCGCCAAGAAACGGTAGTCGCCTGTGGTCGTTAAAAATGTACCTGAGGCTTTGCCTGCGGTAGTTTGTTGGAAAACACCTACAGCTTTTTCTGTACTATTGCCGTTGGCATCTAAAAAATCTACTTCCCATTTGCCCGAAAAATCTACTTTGGGGCTGGGTTGCTCTGCAAAACGATAAGCTGTAGCCGTTGGCAGTTTATGAATTTGCAAAGGCAGTTGGTACGGAGTAGCCAAACCGTACCGCACCCAAAACCCCTGACCTGTTTTTTGAGCTACAATTAGCTCACAATCAAAGAGTTGAAACGGAATTTTGAGGGTATCTCCTTGTACTTGTACGACATCTGTTTTCAATCTTTCTTCGCCATTCACAAAATAACCAATGTACTGATTATTTTCTTTTTGAAGGTCTAACAAAAAGGGCAAAGTCGTTTTTTCTAATTGCAGTGTAACATGATACAAGCCTGTTTCCATAGTTTGGGCGTAGTTAGTAAGGACTATGAAGGTCAATAAAGAGAATAAAAAAGCTGTTTTTTTCATACGTTATTCAAGAAAGCAATGCGTAATAATAGCACAAAAAAACACGCCAGCAAGTTCCTTTTTAACAAAACTTGATGAATAATGCTGTTTTATTTGTAACTTTTTATACGTTGGCAATGGCTTAGGCAGCCCCGCCCAGACCTTGACAATCGTATATAGACAATTACAAAAATTGTTAGACAAAATACCACAAGCTAACAAAATAATTGCAAATTTGCTGTAAGAAAAAGATGTAACAAATAAGCCCTTGTAGTAATTTTAATAACTGATTATGAGTATCTTACCTTCAAAAAATAGTGCCAGTCATAGCAATACCCTCGCCATAGGTGCAGTATTTACACCTTTGGAATGGGCTATATTTGCGATTGAAAAGTACAATTTATTTGAAAAATGGTTACAAGGAGCTACTATTTTTGACCCTACAATGGGCGAAGGTAATTTGTTAGAGGCATTTTTGAAAATAGCTCAAGACAAAGGTTATGACTTAACAACTTTGCCAATCGACAATCTCTTTGGTGTTGAACTCAATAAACAGTTTTTTCATAATTTTTTCAAAAAAATTGCTACTAAATATAAAATAAAATTACCCGCCAATAATTTTAAAAATAGTGATATTTTTTTTTGTCCTCTGAAGAACAGTACGACATCATCATAAGTAATCCTCCTTGGCAAAACTTCAATGATTTACCTAGTGAGTATAAGGATACTATTAAACATCTTTTTTTTGATTATGATTTAATTACTAATGCGAAAGATATGCTGTTAGGCGGTTCTCGAATAGACATAGCTGCGTTGGTATTGCAGAAAGTTGTAGCCAAAAACATGAAAGAAGACGGTGAGGGCATATTTTTTACACCTTTGTCTTTATTGTTGAATGACGGTGCGCATACTACGTTCAGAAATTACAAAGTTCACACTACACCTTATTACATCGACGAGGTGTTTGATTTTAATAATGCCCATATCTTTGAAGGCATCGCCACTCGGTATGGTTTACTCCACTTACAAAGAGATACAGCACAACAATTTCCAATTAACTATCATAGATGGGAAGATACAACTTGGAAAAGTTACAAAGCCAAACCTTTGTTACACACGAATAATCCATTGAGTATTTATGCCCCAGACGAAGAAGTAGGTTTAGATAATTTACCTATTATTCATTTGCCCAAAACCTCTACACCAAGACAAGGCGTAAATACTTGTGGGGCAAATCATGTTTTTTTCTTTGACAGCTACAAAGAATTAGACAAAGAATATTGTGAGGTGGGTAATGAAAAAGTAGGTACACATCTACTCCCTACGCAATACGTTTACCCCTTAGCTACCTCAAAAAATTTTCAACCAGCCACAAAAGACGTTGCTAAAAAATGGGTGCTGCTGCCTTACAACCCAACAGACGCATCACCCTTAACGCCAGAAGTATTGCAAACAATTAATTCATTAAACGACTATTTACTACAATTCAAATCTTTGTTAGAAAATAGAAAGGGTACATTGATTAATGTGCCAATACAAAAAGGGATTTGGTGGGCATTATTAGGCGTAGGAAAATACAATTTTTTTCCCTATAAAATTATGTGGGAGGCATATGGGAAAAATGAATTTAAACCACAATTATTTGCGGGGAAGTGGCAAGCCAACCAATCTCTACAAGCCTACATACCCCTACAAACCGACAAAGAAGCCCAAACAACCTTGGCATTGCTGCAAAACCAACAAATAGAAAAGTATTTGCTGTCTTTGAAAATGGAAGGAACTATGAATTGGGCGCAACCGGGGAAGATTAAAAAGTTGATTAGGTTTCAAGAGCCAAATAATCATAGTTTGTTTTAGATTTTTAATCGGCAAAAAACCTTCATAATTACTCATACAAATAGTAAGGACTGATATAAGACTTTACAGTTGGCGAATATTTACCTGTGGCATCTTTGATACATAAATTACTCATTAAAGTTTGTGATGTTGGATTTTGCTCAAAAATAGCTATTTGTCTGTGTACTTTGTGTTGTGGTGTATCTTGTACTTCGGCAATATGGTGCGGAACATAGCCCAATTTTTCGCCCAAATTCATAAACAGTTGCATTTCTGTTGGTGGTAATAGCACCGCAAATTTTCCGTTGGGTGTAAGTAAATGCTGGACACTTTGCCACAAATCCTCAAAACTAAGTGTAATGGTATGGCGTGCCAACTTCCGTTTTTCGTTGGCAGACAAGGTAGCATTGACAAAAAACGGTGGATTACTCACTATCCAATCATATTGTTGTGCAGGAGTTTGTTTACAAAAATCTTGGATACTTAGCTGAAAAATGCGTAATCTATCTTGCCATTGGCTCTTTTGAAAGTTATGCTGTGCTTGTTGGGCTGCTGCCTCATCTATCTCTACTGCGTCTAAGTGTGCAGAGCTGCGTTGTGCCATCATCAGAGCCAGCAAACCTGTGCCTGTACCAATATCCAAAATTTTTTGGGCATTTTCTACAGGTAAATACGCCCCGAACAGACAAGCATCTGTGCTTACTTTCATTCCACAGTTACCTTGTTCTATCCTAAATTGTTTGAACTGAAAAAAAGAGTTTTTAGGCATAAATTTTTGCCCGCAAAAATGCGTAAAATTCGCCTAAAGCCCAACTTACTGCCCAAAAAGACGTACAAGAAAACATGATTTATGCACGTACAAAAAATTTTGTTAAAATTTAGTATTTTTGTACGGATATAATTGTTTTTCTCAAACTCCTATGTTAATTTTGTGTTAAGTTTTAGTAAATATTCTATCAACTTTAATCCACATCAAAGAAGATGAAGACCACCTCTCAAATCAAACAAGTTGCCGTAAAGTATGACAAGGCAATCTTGTTATTGCTGAAATCAGCATTAGCCATCATTTTGGTGAACGTAACACTCAAAGTAGTGTTGAATATGAGCAGTATTTGGGTAGCAAATGCTACATTGGCTGCGGTGTTGTTGTGTTTTATGGGCGTGATTCTACGCAAAGTTCTCACAGGGCAAAAGTATGCTCAAGGTGCAAAACAACGTAGAAGATTCTTGTTACCATTTTTTTATCCTCAAAAGAAAAAGGATTTGCATTGATACAAAAACTGATGTGGACAGGCACACCAACACTTGATATTAGTGCCTGCGTAATCATTAATTGAAGCATCTTCATTCCATTGTTAAATTATTTTACCACAAAAAAACCTGCCCTTTATACACTTTGGGCAGGTTTTATATTTTTAGCAACGCAGTTTTTGCTTATTGCCTAATGTTTGTAATCTCAAAAATTAATGGTGTGTAAGGGGGGATTTTGCCTGAAGAACCTGTAGAACCATAGCCCATAGATGACGGTACACCTATATAGCCTCTACCACCTACTCGCATAGACAACATACCTACATAAAAACCTCTAATCACACTGTTTACAGAATGTAGATATGGCAATGTGCCTTGGTCTAAGATTGCATTATCACCTGTTGCTCTTCTCAGTACATAGTCCACAGAGTAATTTAAGTTAGGAATAAGGCTTGTGGTTGCAGTTGTAGGGGCTTGATTGATAACATAAACGTCAGCAGTGTCTTTGCTAAAAGTAGTGATAGGAGGAGTTATTTTTGTCGCAAAATAATTTCTAATAATACCTCTTTCGTACTCAGTTTGTTGCTGGTCTGTACGCACTTCTAACACTTCTACTTCTATCACAATCACACTGTTAGCAGGTATTACGATATTGCCAATCGTTACTCTACTTGTTCCAAAAGCTAAGGCAGAAGGAATAACCAACGTAGCTTTTTCGCCTTTACGCATTAAGGATACCCCTTCAGACAAGCCCGCAGCAAATGAACCCACAGAAGGTTTAAAAATATAACTACTTGATTCTGCAAGTTTTATCTTGTCTAAATTAAATAGTTTATAGCTTACTTCAGCTATACCGTTTGCTCCAACTAAAGTCCCCGCAGGATTTGGGGTGGTAAGAGCATAAAAGACCCCTGAACTTGTATAAGTACCAACTAAAGAGTTTTTGGCTACATAATCTTTAGTAGTCTGTTCGTCTTTTTTGCGTTGCTCCTCAAAAGGATTTTCGCCCAAACAACTTGTCATGAGTACCAACACGACAAGGCTATAAATGAAATGAATTTTTTTGAACATATTGAAAATGAGAAAATTAGGATAAAATACTTGAGATATAAACACAAATTTCGCAAAAAGAATTGGTAGCTACCCACACAAACAAGTTTTTTAACAAGGAATAACGAAATTAAACCTTATTCACTAATTCAGAACATCTCCACGCAAAGCCCTGAATCTCTTGCGGGCTTCTGCCGTAAATACACTGTTTGTAAATTGTGTAAGTTGCTTTTGGTACAACTCCATCGCCTTGTTTTTATCTTTAATGTTTTCTTCATAAATTTTGGCTAAAGCAAAATTTGCGTCATCTGCCAAAATATCATCACTGTATTCTTTTAGTAGTTGGTCAAGAGCCAAAATAGCCTCCTGCCAACGCCCTTGTTTACTATAAATGTTGGCTTTTGCCCACAATACTTCATCTGTCAAACTATGACCATTGTACTTTTTCAAGAAAATATCATATTGTTGCAAAGCTGTTTCTAATTGTCCTTGATACACCGTCAAATCTATGCTGGCAAACTCTGTAAGGGCAGTTGCCGAAGTGTCCAGCTCCAAGTTATCACTAATCAATAAAGAAAGCTGCATCGCATCATTTGATATTTCTCTGGTGGTGGCTTGTTTCAAAACGTCTAACTGCCCTTTGGCGTACTCAAAGTCGCCTTTGTAATAGTACAATTTTGCGTTTTTGAGTTTTGCCTGATGCCCCAAATTGGTTTCTTTGGCAGATTTTTCTACCTGCGAATACAACAAAGTCGCCTCCCAAGGCTCACTTTTGAGCAAATAAATATCGCCCAAGTCCAGTTTTGTACCGTCTATCATGTCTTGCGAAATGCCATTCATACGACCATTAATGACTTGTTGGAGCAACACCACTGCCGTATCTTTATTTTGTAAGTAAAAGGCTTGTAATTGAGCCAAACTCCGAAAAGCCTCTGCCGTTTGTTGCCTCACGCCCAATTCTTGAATCATCGTGGCATAATCATTCGCAAGAGTACGGATTTTAAGCATATCTACAGGGAAAGTATTTTTTACTTGTTCCTCTCTTGACTTCACCAACATACGGCGAGCTAAGGGGTAAATCATTTGTTCTTTGTAGGTATTGGTCAAATAATCAAAAATTTTAACGGCAGCCCCAAAATCTTTGTTTCTGTATGCCAATTCGCCAATATTGTAAATTTCCGTTCCTTCCAGTCCTTTGCGTTTGTCTAAGGCTTTGGCTTGTAAAAAGGCTCTATAAAACTCTTTGCGTTGCAAAAAATACCAAATCATCAATTCTGAATAGGCAGACTGTTCGGGATTTTTCTGAATTAACTCTACTAATTGAGCCTCTAATTTTTCATAGTCCTCATCATCTCGGAGGCGTACTTGTAGCACATTTTGCACATAATCAATGTTATCTGGGGCATAGCTCAATATTTCTAAATATTCTGCTATCATTTGGTCGGTTTTGCCCGATAAAGAATACAAACCTGCTAATTCGTACACAAATTTATCTTTGCCGTTTTTGCGTCCTGCCAAATACAGTTTTTCGGCATAATCGTATTGGCTGGCATTGATGAAATAACGTGCATTGTTGCGGATTTGGTTGTCGTCCTTGCGGATAGTTTCTATAAACTCCTCAAAAACTTTGTTTGCCTCCTTCGGTTTGCCTTGTTGGATTAATAACATACCATAATCTACCGTAAACATTCCTTCATACGGAAAGTTCTTGGCTTGTTTTTTCAGGTACTTTTCGACTTCGTCTGTTTTTTGTAATTTGAGTAGTACATCAACATAGTTTTTATGAATTTCATAGATAATATGTTGGTACTTAGAGAGTTTCTGGTACAGCGTATAGGCTTTTTCGTAGTCGCCTTGTTGATAATACTCACTTGCCAATAAAATATCGGTGTCGGTTTGGGCTTGCACATTGCTACTAAGCAATAAACAAAACGCCAAACATAGTTGAAGTATTCGCAGGTTTACAATCTTCATAGCTAATTTTGTCTTTTTCGTTACTCAAATATACGTCTTACAGGCTGTTTTCGTATTGTTTTAACAAGAATTATGTTTTTTGTAAAATATACCTCTAAGTGTAGGAATACTATTTACTTTTTAGTATTTTGCATAGCTTTACTTTTAGGCTTGTATATTTTTTATATGCACAATATCAATTAGTTGTTGGTAAATAAGTAATAGGAAACAATAAAATGTAGTTTACAATTTTAGGCAACTTTTTGTAAATGAAGCATAAGGACACAAGTTCACTCAAAAAATAGTGAAGATTTATTTCTTCTTATTATTTGCTGTCTAACTTTTAATAATATTTTACCAAATTTAGTTACGTATGCAACTCCCTGCTACTCATCTACTGCCTACATACCTCCTACACTCGCAACTGGTCTATGCTGTTGTATTAGACCAAGAGGGCAGATGTTTGTGTGTAAACGAGTTGTTCCAAAAAACATTTCACCTTACCGCACCACTTAGCCATGATTTTTTTCAACAGTCTATCCACAAAGAAGACAAAGAGAGCTGGCAAATAGCTTTGTGGGCTTGTAGTCAAAATAAAAATTTGGTTAAAAACATAAGTATCCATCTAAAGGATAATCTATCCAATACCTATAAAAAAACAGTCTGGGAATTATCTGTCTATCAGATAACAAGTAAACAAAGTAACTATTTTTTGTGCATAGCCCTTGTTACTCCAGCAACAAGGCATCAAACTAATGAGAGCCACATAGTTAAAACAAAATTTGATGACTTTCTTGATACCCTACCAGATGGCGTGTTGTTACTTAATAAAACATGGAAAATCATTCAAGCCAATAGAGTGATGGAACATTTATTTGGAGAGAACCAAGAAAATATTGTTGGAAAATCTTTTGATGAATTTACACAAAGCCGTAAAAAAGACAAACAAATTTATCCTGCTATTTATCCACAAGCCACAGAAAGCCCAACGCAAATGGTTTTTGAAAATTATGTTCATGGGATAGAACAATGGTTTTTGGTCAATGTGTACCCCTACCAAGAGGGTTTTGTCGTTTTGTACCGCAATATCACTACACAAAAAATTATGCAGAATAAACTGCGAGATTCAGAACGTAAGTTGCGGGCTATTCTGAACAATACCACAGATAGTAATGTATTAATTAGCCCTACTTACACCGTTTTGTCATTTAATAAAGTAGCTGCTGATGGTGTCCGTCTTTTTATGAACAAAGCACTACAAGAGGGTGCTTCTATGTTCAATTATATTTTAGAAGGCACAAGAGAAGACTTTATCAATAATTTTCAGCAAGCTGTTAAAGGCGAAATCGTAAGCATAGAGAAAGAATTGTTTTTTTCAGAGACATTTTCTATATGGTTTGCTTTCAACTATGTACCTGTATATGAAAATAATGAGCTGATTGGCATTTCTTTTAATAGTACCAATATAGACACTCGCAAAAAGGCTGAGCTAAGAGTAAAAGAACAAAATAATGATTTGATGAGTATTGCATGGCTACAGTCACATGAAGTACGAAAACCCGTAGCCAATATTTTAGGCTTAGTAGATTTATTAAAAGATGAAACCAACTCCGAATACTTGCAATATTTACAACAGTCGGCAGAGGAATTGGACAGAATTGTAAGGGAAATAGTTAGCATGACGAATACGATACGTTAAGGGGCAAAACAATATTTTAACTTGTGTCTTGCCTCTATCAGTTTATTCATTGTATAAAACTCTTACTTTCTCCCGCAAATTATACTGCGAAGCCATGACTTCTCCATAAGCCCCAGCCGACCTAATAGCCACTAAATCACCACGTTGCAGTGTAGGCAATTTTCTATCTGTGCCAAAACAGTCCGAAGACTCACAAATAGGACCTACAATGTCATAAACTGTAGCCGTAGTAGCTTCAGGCGTTAAAGCCTCTATTTCATGGTGAGCTTGGTACAAGGCAGGGCGTATGAGTTCTGTCATGCCTGCATCTATAATCGCAAATTTTTTCTGCTGCCCTTCTTTTACAAATAACACTTTACTAATCAAACTGCCACATTGAGCCACAATAGCACGACCTAACTCAAAATGAATGGCTTGATGAGGTCTTCTTTGTAAATATTGATGAAAAACGCCAAAATAATTAGCAAAATCTGCAATAGGATTTACGTTGGGCTGTAGATAATCTATACCCAAACCTCCGCCTACGTTAATATGTGTAAGTTTGATTTGTTTTTCGTCAAAAAACTTAACAATTTCATTTATCTTTAAACATAATTTCTTGAAATTATCTAAGTTCGTAATTTGTGAACCTATATGAAAATGAATACCAGTCAGTTCCAGATTTTTCAGCTGTGCCATTTTATCTAAAATTGCAGGTAAGTCTTGCAGAGAAATACCAAACTTATTTTCGTGCAACCCTGTCGTAATATAATGGTGTGTATCTGCCTCCACATTGGGGTTCAAACGCAAAGCTATGCGTGCTTTGGTGTTAATTTGTGCTGCTAATTCATTGATAACCTCCAACTCTTGCACAGATTCGCAGTTAAAAGAAAAAATATGATGACGTAAACCCGTCAAAATTTCTTTGTCTGTTTTACCAACCCCCGCAAAAGCAATGTGTGAAGGCGAAAAACCAGCCTCTACTGCCCGCAACACTTCGTTGCCACTTACGCAGTCTGCCCCCAAGCCGTATTTTTCTATCAAATGCAAAATCCGTAGATTGGCATTGGCTTTTAGGGCGTAGTGTACTACATATTCGTATTGTTTACTGTATTGTTGTACAATTTCCAGCGTAGCTCGCAATACACGCAAGTCGTAATAATAAAAAGGTGTTTCTATTTTTTTAAAGGATTGAATTTGTTGTGCCGTAAAACTCATTGTTTTGGGTATTTTTAGTTGTAAGTTTCAATAATTTAAGTACAAGTAACTAATTAATTGACAATATTGTACCACAGACTTTAGTCTGTAATCTCCTGATAATCAAAATATCACAGACTAAAGTCTGTGGTACATTTATTTTTTCCAATTACTTATTTTAATCAAACCTATAAGGTTTTATAGTGTCGTGCCGTAAATTGTTATACTTAGTATTCAAGAAGTTCTCTAAAGATGTCATCTTTTCAAAAGATGACATCTTTAGAGAACTTCTTGAATACTATCAACTTTTTTCTCTGAAAGAAATTAGTTTTGCTATAAGTTTTTA
>CANGYA010000062.1 GCA_947457925.1 Cytophagales bacterium
ACATCTTTTTTGTTTTGTGGACGTTGTAATATATTGCAACTTGTTTCGTAAATTCAATTTCTAAACTACTCAACACAATGACACTCGATGAGGCAAAACAAAAGTTTATCCATGCTTGGGGCGGATTAGGAACAAAGTGGGGGATTAATAAGACTATGGGACAGATTCATGCACTATTGTTTATTGCACCAGACCCATTGAGTACAGAGGAAATCATGGACACATTGCAAATTTCGCGTGGCAATGTAAATATGAATGTACGTGAACTCATGGATTGGGGATTGGTACAAAAAGTATATAAGACAGGGGAAAGAAAGGACTTTTATGTAGCAGAAAAAGATGTTTGGAAAGTTGCCAAGCAAATCGTAAAGGAACGGAAAAAAAGGGAAATTGAACCTATCATAGAACTTTTGGCAGAGTTGGAGGCTACAAAGGCAGATGGTGATGCAGAAGATTACAAGGCTTTTATGGACAGTGTAGCTAATTTAAAGCATTTTACTGAAAATGTGGATAAGTCTGTAGACAAAATCATGCGGGCAGATGAAAACTGGTTGTTTGAGAATCTCTTGAATATTATTAAAAAGTAACTTAGCACCTATTTGGTAATTAGTTACTAAATAGGTGCGATTAAACTATCATTGTTACTTGTAAAAAAGTAACCAAAAAATTGCATTATTCTACTATTAATTGTACTTTTTTAAGAATTAACAAAATTTATTTAACTTATTGCTTGCTTTTAAAAATCATTTTCTTTTATCTTTGTCTCGTCATTAGCTAATTGACTTTTTGATTACTCCCAAATTACTTTTTAAGATGAAAACAAATTATAGCAGGTATGCTTTAAATACACACACACACACACACACACACAACGTTGGCACATTGTTAAGTTGTTTTTCTTTATGTGTATGTGCTTAGGTTTCACGAAACTGTCGTATGCTCAAAGTTTAGTCGTTACGGCTTCACAAACCAATGCCACCACCAATGATATTATTACTTTTTATGCCACTTTTTATGACCAAAACAGTGGTTGTGTAGATGATGGCAGCGTAAATTGGAATTTTGGTACAAATGCCATAATTATAGACGGTGCAGGCTCTGGTATGGTGCAAGTCCGTTATACTTCGGCAGGTACTCGGCGGGTTTTTGCCAATGTAAATGTAAATTGTAATGGAGGCAGACCAAGCAGATTAGGAAGTACAGTTACAGTAAATATCACTTTACCACTTATTACTATTTCAGGAACAATAACCAATACTAATACGGGTGCTGGTATTTCAAATGTTGCTATTAGTGCAGGTAGCAATTATGCTACTTCTGACATAAATGGTAACTATACTTTAGAAGTACCAAATGGCTGGAGTGGTACTGTAACACCTTCGTATAGCTGTGGTACATTTAGCCCAAATAGTATCTATTTAAATCCCGTGAGTAGTAACTTAACCAATATTAACTTTACTACTCAATTAAATAATTATGTGCTAAGTGGGGTACTTACTAATGGTTGTGGTACTCCTATTCCAAATGTAGAAATAACAGGGCAGCCTTCTTCTGTTTTTACAGACGGTCAAGGGCGGTACACCGTCAATTTATCTTGTGGCTGGGGAGGTGCTATAACACCTATACACCCTACCTACACATTTCCAAACTTAATCATAGATTTCTTATCTGCTAATCGGGTTGCTGATTTTTCAGCAACTATCAATCAACCACCAACACCTCAAATAATACAAGGAGATTGTAGCCTTATATGTATTGCGAATTTTGGCTGTGTAGCAGCAACTAACTTAGTAATAGGAGAACAGTATCGTGTCACATACTCGTATAATAATAGTCTTAGCTCTTATATTTTGGACGCAACTAGTAATAGTATGCGAATAGGTAGTTGCCCCACAAGAGGAGCAAGAGTATGTATTGCTTGGATTTGTGCCCCAGAAAACAGTGCTTGTCATACCTATTAACTTTTTAAATACCATGAAAAAAAATCTTATTATTATCAGCCTATTCGTTGCTTTATTCGCAACGGCTTGCTCTCAAAAAGACAATAATTTAGTCGATTTAGCCACTACAGTAAAAGACTCTTCTGCATTTTTGCAAGCAAATGTAGCAGGCGAAAGTTTTACTATAAAAGAAGGCAGCAAAGATGAAGATTGGAAAAATACCTCTGATGGTGTCATAATTTACGACAATACAATGAAACCTCTCTATTTATTTCCTTATGCAGGGCTTGTTCAACGTATCAAATTGAGTGCCTATGAACAAAGAGAAGTAGCTCTTTATACACCTACGATTGTTTTTGGGGATAATGTAGGCAATGGTAATATCAATGACTTTTATACCTTAAGCCTTATGCAACAATACTTCGCAGTAGGTAAAAAAGAACTAACAAAAGGCAGATGGCAACCCGAAACACCACTTAAAGGTTTTACATTGGCTTATCAATCTACTTTTAGAGGTACTCGTGAGTGGTACTGCTCTGCTTTTGGTACACAACCCGAAGATGCTTATATAGAAATTACAGATAGCAAAACGATACAAACTTTTTTCGGAAAAGAAATTGTAATTAGGTTAAAAGCTAACTGCAAGATGTATGATAGAGATGGCAAACCTGTAGGAGATTTCAAAGGTACTATGCAAATGCGTTTCTTCTATCAACCCAAATAAAATAAAATTTAGACAACACCCATTCGTAGAAAATTACGAATGGGTGTTGTCTGTCCATTAAATTACTGCTTAATCTCTTTTTCCTCGTACTTAGAAGGGCATTTCATTAGAATTTCGCTGGCTACAAATTCTTTGCCTTTGTAACGACCAATGACTACTACTTTTTCAGACTTTGCAAAATCTTGCATAGAAGCTGGTGGATTGTAACAAACTACTTGTTGGGTTGCTCCTTTATCATCTACCAAGCTAAAAGCCAAGTAGTTAGGGTCTTTCAGAGGGTCATATTGTACGCCTATTACTTGCCCTTGTGCGTCTTTGGTGAGTTCACCTACTACGTGAACTTTGTCGCTGTTGCCGTCTGTAGCCATAGCTTGGGCTTGTGCAAAATTAACATACTGACTTGCATTGCCTGCCGAAGAAACGATAATGCCAATGGCTACGGCAATGACTACGATACCTATGATATGTGTAATTTTCATGGAATAGAATTGTTAGTAATTCAACAAAACGAAAGTAGTGTTACTTTTCAAATGCCAAATGCTTGCAAATTTGTTATTTGTTTAATTCTTCTAATTGTTTAATCTTTTTATCTAAAAGAAACAAATAAGTGAACATTCCTGATAGCACGAGCAATAGGACGGCTAAAACAACGTAAATTTTACCATCTTCACGAAATTTATCTGCCATTTCAACCTCTGGGTTGCTATAATCTCTTTCTGTTATTTTGATTTTATCGGCTTGTTGTGCTACTGCACCCAACGATATACTTGAAAACAAGAAATATTGCAAGAGAGTTTTCATACCAATAGATAATTTAGATTTTTTGCAAAGGTAGGTTTTATTTTGGTATCTTGTTGAGTCATTAGTTTTTATTCCTCAAAGATTCAGCCGTAGCACTTTACAAGGATTTTCTACAAAAAGCAAGCTGTTTCCTAAACATAAAGACGGAACAGTTTTTTATGATGTACTACTGAAAATATAACAAGAAAAATATTTCTTAGGAATTTTGTCTTAAAGTTTTGTATCTATGTAAGATAGACGTAAATTTGCAAGTATTTTTTCATTTTATTTATTGAAGAGCAACCAGCTTAACCTCCTCAATACTACATCTCTTCGGTTTTTTATAGTGCTTTTAATCTCACATGACTATAACACTGATAGTGGCATTTGTGGTTGTAAATATTGCTATTATACTGATAGCCTATCATACATTCCTCAAGAAGTTATCCCCAACACAAGGTTATTTATCTTTGGCGACTTTGATAGCTGTTTTGGCTGTTTCGAATGTTTTTGTGTATGAGTCTGTTTTAGGTAAAATAACAAAACCTATGGTAGAGATACAAGGAGAACAATGTGGTAAGGAATATGTCCAGATAATTTTGAATAAGTTGTCGCACCAAGACGAGAAAATAGATAAAAAGCAACTGAAAGAGCAACTAATTGCGTGTTTTGACGATGAAAAACAAACAATTTTAGTGCGTCAGATTATGGAGTCTGGTGGACAGGGACAAGTAGTGAGTGTGGCAAGTAATCCTACAAAAGTAGTTTTGTCGCAGTATTTAGAAGGGCTTAGTTTATTAAGTCTGAATGATTCTATTCATGTAGATTTAATAGAACACGCCTCTACAGGTAAGGTGATGTATTTGGAAATTTCTGAACGTCAAAAAAAAAAGTAGTTTCGCTGTCTCTTTAACTTTAAAGTAAAACAAACAATAATATATATGTTAGTATTCTTCACTACATTATTAAGGAGAAATTACCTTACATTAGCCGTTTTGTTGGTAGCTATGTCGTGTACGTCTAATGGCAAGGAGAAGGTAGAAAACATTTCTTTCTTTCGAGATAAAATCATCAACCAACGTATCATGTTGGAAGATGCTATGAAACAGTTGGAATATGAGAAAACGCAGGTAACACTTCTCAAGCAACAAGTAGAATTAACACAACAGACTGCCTCTGCTAAACCAACTAATGCTATGTTGGTATCGAATGAAAGACGCAGGGAAGACCCAAAATCTGCCTTAGAACCTGTGCCTGCTGCTACCGAAGATTTTGAGAAAATGAAGGCAGAGTTGGATTTGTGGAAAAGCCGTTTGCACAAGCAAGAAGCCAAGTACAAACAAGTACAGACACAACTCAATGAAGTAGTAGATTTCTTGAAAAATAATAATGTAACGGTGTTGAAAGACAAGTGGGGCAAGTATGAGAAATTGGTGTTGCCAACTCTACCTGTGGCTTCAAAGGCTGATGTCGACGCAGGTGCTTCTAAATTTAAAGTGGTTTATGACTCTTTAGTTAGTGTCTTGAATGGTGAAAGAGGTTGGGCAAAAGATAAAATTAACCAGTTAGAACGTACAGTGGCTAATTATGCCAAAGAAACGACAAAATGGAAGAAAAAATTTAACCAAAGTGGTACGTATTTGGCAGAACATAATGCAAACTTTATCGTAAACCTGAAGGCGGATTCTTCTACCCAAAACAAAATCTTGTTTGACGTGATTTTGAGTAGAGAAGGTAGTAAACTAAAAGCTGGTAGTGTAGATGTCAATATTGCGTGCCGTTTGCCCAATGGCAATTTGGTAAATACTTATACAGGCAAAGTAGAATATGGCAAAAACGAACCACATACTACAATTCGCAATATGCAGCCCTTTGTTATCGAAACTACAGGTTGGTATGAGGTGATAGTGTACTTGGATAATAAAGAGTCTTATTATGAAGATATTTATTGCTCTAAAAAATAATGATATAGCAAAATATTTGCAAAATGTGTTGAGTTCTCGTCAATTCAACACATTTTTGCTATGTGTACTCCTTGTTTTGAGGAGTTTTGCGGACTGTGTAGCTCAAATCCAATGGGCAACAAGGGTACAAACGACAGATTTGTCGAGCCTTCCCCAATCTCAACATAACTTACAAGGTTTATTGGGTATGCCAGATGTAGTGCCTTCCGAACAGTTAGACGCAAAAGCATCTACCATTTATTTCCTACACCACACAGATAAAGTGAGCATAGAGTTGGAGTTTGATGTGCCTATACCTGTTTTAAAGGTGTTTATTGCAGAAAATTTTGGCGTAGGACTCAAAGAAATTGTATTGAAAGACGAACAAGGGCGAAGTAGAGGCAACTATGCCCTTAATGAAAACTATGACATGAAATTGGGGGCAAAAATTTCTCATGCAACTCTTTATAAGCCAACAGATTTTTTAGTAAAATCTATTATCGTTACAGTCTATGCACCATTTAATGGTAAAAATGCTTGTCAAATAGACGGTGTAGGCATTTCTACACAAAATGTAAGTTTGGATTACAATTTTGATGGAAAAAGATACAGTTTACCCACAGATTTGGAAGCTAAAACTCTCAAACTGAATACGACTTTGATGGCTACAACGTCTAAAAAGCTAACAAAGGCAGAATTGAAAAATGAAACAGCTTATTTTCCATATCGTACAGTGTCCAAATATACATTAAAAGGCAAGTTTATAGAAGATACTTTGCAAGTGGGGGCTATTAAGTTATTGGTGGTGAATCAACAAAATAGAGATTCTTTGTTGCTTACTACCGAAGATGATGGTTCTTTTCAAGTGGGTATTGATGAAGCAGACTATTTACTGATTGGCTTTCAAACAGACTATTTGACAAGTAAAATACAAAAAATCTCTACGTATGGGCGTAAAATAGGCGAGGTTTTGCATATAGATGTGCCAATTACAGCCTTTAAGAAAGGAGAAAATTATGTATTTAGTGAATGTAGTTTTGATGTAAATGCAGATACTTTTGACGCACAGACCTTGCAAACTCTGACAAGATTAGTTACTACTTTGCAAGAGAACCCACAAGCCAAAGTTCGAATAGAAGTTCATACAGACTCACGAGGAGATGACCAATACAACTTAGAATTGTCTGAACGTAGGGCAAAAATAATCACGAATTACTTAGAGAATAGAGGCATCTCGTCCCAACAATTTATTTGTAAAGGTATGGGAGAAACGGAACTTCGTAATCATTGTGCCAACGGAGTACGTTGCGACAATACAGCCCACAAGGAAAATAGAAGAATAGAGATAGAAATTATTGGTTTATTACCTCAAAAATAAAGGTAAAAAACACTCTATAAAGGTTTTCAATCTTATAGAGTGTTTTTTTTGATGCTAAGTTTATTATTATTCTTTCGGTGCTGTTTTATCTACTTTCGGCTTTTCGTTGGCATTTGCCAATTCCCAAGCTGTACCAAAAATTAATTGCCCTACCTTAGACATTTTCTCAAAATTAATTTTTTCTATGTCATCAGTGGGTTTGTGGTAATCTTCGTGTACGCCATTAAAATAGAAAATAACAGGAATATTGTGTTTTGCAAAATTGTAATGGTCTGAACGGTAGTAAAATTTATTAGGGTCATCTACACTATTGTAAGTATAATCTAACTCTACGTTTGAAAAATGCTTTTCTCTGGTATTTTCACTCAACTTGTGTAAGTCAGTTGAAAGCATATCTGAACCAATGATATAAATGTAGTTAGGATTATTTTCATGTTTTTTGTCCACACGTCCCACCATGTCTATATTTAAGTCCACAACGGTTTGTGCCAAAGGCAATACGGGGTTTTCAGAATAATATTCAGAACCTAATAAGCCTTTTTCTTCGCCTGTAAACGTCATAAATAAGATGCTACGGCGTGGTGCTTGCCCCGCAGCTTTGGCTTTAGCAAAAGCCTCTGCTATTTCCAATACTGTTACAGTACCAGAACCATCGTCGTCTGCTCCATTGTGAATTTCACCATTGATAATCCCTACGTGGTCATAGTGCGAAGTGACCACTACAATTTCATCGGCTTTGTCTGTGCCTTTCATAAAGCCCAATACATTTTCAGACGTTACTTTTTCAGTTACACGAGCCGTATTGAGGGTAATCGTATTGTCAATATTTTTCTTTTTGCTGTCCCAATTTTCAATGAGTTTGGTCATTTTTTTGGGTTTCATATCAAAAATCTTGGCTGCATTTGTAGGTGAGGTATAAAACATCATGAAGTTATTGCCTTCTTTGGCATTAAGGCTCATGTTGGGCATACTAAAAAATGTTTTGATGACGTTCAGGCGTTTCGTAAAAGCCTCGTCATTGGCATAAATCATCACAACGCCTGCTGCTTCTTTTTTGGCTGCAAATTCCATACGTTGGGCATTGAGCTTAGGCGTACTTGCGTCCATTAATATAGCTACTAACTTGCCTTTTACGTTGGCAGTGCCGTAGTCGGCATCTGTTTCACCTTTGCCTACAAAAACAATGTCTGTTTGTACGTTTTCTTTAGAAAAATCGCCATAAACAAAAAAATCTTTAAACAATTCTAATTTTTCTTTGCCTATCACAATACTGCCGTCTTTCCATCTTTTGTTGTAAAGGTCAAAAGTTTGGAAATAAGGCTCTTGGGGGTTGCTTTTTACAGGGGCTTCTAAGCCACAAGCTATAAAATGCTTTTTAATATATTCCGCAGCCATTTTTTGCCCTTTTTGCCCTGTTTCTCTGCCTTCATACGCATCAGAAGCAATGATACTTAGGTGTTTTTTGAGGTCTTCGGGGGTAATGGTTTTGGCGTACTCCAACATAGGAATAGCATTGTTGCTTTCAACAGCACTTGAAGCTGTTTGGGCAAAAGTTTCATAACTACCTAAACCTAAAAATAGAGAAAGGTAGCGTAAATGTTTTTGATAAAAAGTAAGAGTTTTAATAGACATAATAAGAGAATAGAAATGATAAAAAAAGAAAATGATAAGATAAAATAAATAGATGTGTGCTATGGTGTATTTGGCTTTGTTATTTTGTGTAATTGCTTTTTTATCACACAAAATATTTTATCAAACCTATTGTTTTATCAAATATCCAGCACTACATTCTTTCATACAATACTATCATTATCTTTTGGCTTTTCTAAGTTCATTAGGGCTTATTTCGTGTTAAAAAAACTTAATCCTTTAAGTACGCTGCCATGCCTATAATTTAACATACTTTAAGCATAGTCAAAGAGCTATTTCACTGAAATTGTGTTTGTAAATGAGTAAATTTGTTTATTCTTATCCTTTTTCAATGAAAAACTTATACACTATCAGCCTTTGTGCAACGATGGCTTTGGCAAGTTGCCAATCTAAGCAAATAGCTATTATGCAACAACCTTTGACGTACCCGACCACTAAAACGGTAACACAAGAAGACGACTATTTTGGTACAAAAGTACAAGACCCTTATCGTTGGTTAGAAGATGGAAAATCGGACGAGGTGGCAGCGTGGGTAACTTCTCAAAATACATTGACCTTTGATTATCTCAAAAAAATACCTTTTCGGGATAGCATCAAAAGTCGTTTAGAAAAGATTTGGAATTATGAAAGATATTCCGCCCCTTTCAAAATGGGCAACCGTTATTTTTTCTATAAAAACAACGGCTTGCAAAACCAATCTGTCTTATACGTACAAGATAAGTTAGAGGCAGAACCACAAGTGTTGTTAGACCCCAACACCTTGTCGAGTGATGGTACGGTGGCACTTTCTACAGTGGCGGTTTCCAAAGACGGCAAGTATTTATCTTACATGATAGCCCGTGCAGGTTCGGATTGGAACGAAGCATACGTAATGGAAATTGCGACGAAAAAACTCTTAGAAGATAAATTAGAATGGTTAAAATATTCAGGCTTATCTTGGTATAAAAATGGATTTTTTTATAGCCGTTACGAAAAACCAGAACAAGGTGCGGAGCTGCAAGCTATGAATTTTTATCATAAAGTATATTACCACCAAATAGGCACGCCACAAAGTGATGACAAGTTGGTTTATGAAGATAAAGAACATAAAGAACGTGGATTTGGCACTATGGTTACTGATGACGAAAGATTTTTGATTTTATCAGGCTGGGAAGGTACAAGTGGTAACACATTGTTAGCCAAAGATTTAACGAATGAAAATAACCCGTTTGTAAAGTTAGTTGATGACCTCAAAAATGACCATGATGTGATAGATAACGAAGGCGAAGATTTATTGATTTTGACCAACCGCAATGCTCCGAACAAGAGATTGACGAAAGTAAAATTATCTAAACCTGATAGCTGGTTAGATGTGATACCCGAAAACCCAAAAACGGCTTTGGAAAAAGTAAGTAAAACAGGTAGTAAATTATTTGCATTTTATTTAGAAGATGCAAAAACTAAGATTGTGCAATATAATTACAGTGGCAAACGTGAAAGAGATGTGCAACTGCCAAGCATGGGGACAGCAGCAGGTTTGGACGGTGGCAAAAAGGACAAAGAGGCTTTTTATACCTTCACTTCATATACTACACCTATCACGATTTATCGTTATGACATTACAACGGGGACATCTACGGTTTTCCGCCAAACGCAAGCTGGTATTAACCCCGAAGACTATGAAATGAAACAGGTTTTTTACCCAAGCAAAGACGGCACAAAAGTGCCTATGTTTATTGTGCATAAAAAAGGCTTATTGTTAGACGGCACAAATCCCACGTACTTGTATGCCTATGGCGGTTTCAATGTCAATATTTTACCTACATTCAGCATTAAATATATGTATTGGTTAGAAAACAAAGGTGTTTTGGCTATTCCTAACCTACGCGGAGGTGGCGAATATGGTGAGGCTTGGCACAAGGGCGGAATGTTGGAAAATAAACAGAATGTATTTGATGATTTCATTGCAGCAGCCGAATATTTGATAGACAACAAATACACTTCAAAAGACAGGCTGGCGGTGGCTGGTGGCTCAAATGGCGGTTTGTTAGTAGGTGCTACGATGACACAACGCCCCGATTTGTGCAAAGTGGCTTTGCCTGCGGTGGGAGTGTTGGATATGTTGCGTTTTCACCGTTTTACTATTGGGCGTGCATGGATAACTGAATACGGTTGTGCAGATAGTAGCAAAGTACAGTTTGAAAACCTCTATAAATATTCTCCTTTACACAACGTAAAAGCCAATACGGAGTACCCAGCAACGATGGTAACAACTGCCGACCATGACGACAGAGTAGTACCTCTGCACTCTTTCAAGTTTATTTCTGCCCTACAAGCCAATCAAAAAGGCACAAATCCTGTGCTTATTCGCATTGAAACGCAAGCGGGGCATGGTGCAGGCAAACCAACTTCTAAGATTATAGAAGAGTGGGCAGATGTAGTGGCGTTTATGTGGTCGCAAATGGGCTATAATCCGTTGGAAAAATAACGAGATGGTATTTTTAGCTTAATTTAGAGGCTTATCAATCTATTGTTAAAGAAAATTAGGTGCAAAAACTGCTGTAGTTTTGCACCTAATTTTTTATGAGTATGAGAGATTATTAAGCTCTGTAACATAGACTTTAGTCTGTGTCTGTAATATATTGCTAATCAATTAATTACTACACAGACTAAAGTCTATGTTACAAAATCTTAATAATGTCTATTTAATCATAGATTTTTTAGGAGAAAAGAATTGCTGTTTTTCCAAACAAGTCATTAATACGTAGTTATTTGCCAAAAATCATGGCATAATTTTAGGTATATTTTCTATAAATTTCTAAGTTTGATTTTTTGCGTTTTACTTACAATAACTAACTTACGTAGTTTTATAAGTTGATTGTAAAAAAAATTATTTTCATTTGTTCATCACAACTTCGCATAAATATATGAGAGCCAAAGTCTTAACAGCTATTTTGCTATTAGTACACTATTGGGCATTGGCACAAGCCCCCATAGAAAGTGATATAAAAATTGATAATGGTAACAAAATTACCAGCAATGTAGAGGGAAAAGTCCGCCTACAAATCTATTCTCGTGGGGCTGTTCAGATGCAAATAAGTGAAGAAAGTAACTTTACGGGAGCAAGATGGATACCTTATGAAACAACTGTAGTGTGGAAACTCTCGCAAGGTGATGGTGTAAAGACGGTTTATGCGAAGTTTAAAGACAAAAATGGAGAAATTACGACTGCCGAAGCACAAATAGAGTTGGACAGAGAGCCACCCACAGAAACCTCCATTTCTTTTAATATGGGGGCTACCTATACAAATGACAAAAACCGTATGATTACCATAGATTTTACGGCAAATGACGCATCTCAAATGCAACTAAGTACCCGCAGTGATTTTGCAGGGACAATGTGGATGCCCTACAGACCGCAAATGCGTTATCAGTTCAAAGACAATGTAGATGGTAAGAAAACCTTGTTTGCACGTTTCAAAGATGATGCAGGGAATATTAGCCAACCTGTGATGGCAAGTATCATTCTTGACCGTCTGCCACCAACTAACCCAAAGGTAGTGATTAACAACGGTGATGAATATTCAAAGGTTAATGATGTAACCCTTACGTTGTCTGCCGAAGGAGCTACTGCCATGATTTTTAGAGGTGAAAGTGATTGGATTCCGTACCAAACTACCTACAAATATACATTGATGCCAGCAGGGGACGGAGAAAGAGCCGTACAAGTAATTTTTAGAGATTCGGTAGGTAATCAAACCAAGCCCGTTACAGATGCTATTACAGTAGATAGTGACCCACCACAAGCACCCAAAATATCTATTAACGGAGGCAACAGGAACACAAAAGATGAACACGTAAACCTAAAAATGTCTGCCATTGGGGCATCAGAAATGATGGTGTCTAATGACGAGAGTTTTAATGGGGCAGCGTGGATAGGGTACAACACTATGCTACCAAGCTGGAACTTGCCCGAAGGAGAAGGGGAGAAAAAAGTTTTTGTAAAGTTTAAAGACAAAGTAGGTAATGAATCTGAAGTAGCCTTTGCCAAAATTAATTTAGACAAAACACCACCTTTGAACCCAAAAATAGAAATTGACGGAAAAACAAAAACCAATGATAAAAGTGGTAAAGTAAATCTGAAATTGTCAGCAGAAGGAGCTAAATACATGATGTTGTCCAATGAAAGTAGTTTTTATGGGGCAAGATGGGAAATTTACAAAACAGAAGTAAAAGATTGGGAATTAGGAGGGAAACAAGAAGACGGTAATAAAGGTGTGTATGTAAAGTACAGAGATGAAGCTGGTAACGTAACCCAAGCTGTATATGCTGTACTTAAATTAGACACAAGAGGGCCTGTTGATTGTAAACTCATGATTGACATGAACAAAGATTATGCAACCAATAAAGAGGGCAAAGTAACTCTTAATTTATTTGCAAGAGGAGCTTATAAAATGTTAATTTCAAATAGTAGTAGTTTTGAGGGAGATTCTACCTTAGTACCCTACAATACTTCGCATGAATGGAAATTAGATGGTGATGACGGACTGAAAAGTGTAGCAGTACGTTTTGTAGATGATGCAGGCAACTGGTCTGAAACAGTAGTAGATAATATTATTTTGGACAGAAAACCGCCTTTTGATGCAGAATTGATTGTAAACAAAGGAGATAGTGTAACCAGTGACCCAGACGGTGTTGTTTTGATTCGTGTGCGTGCCAAAGAAGCCGTAATGATGCGTATAGCCAATACGGAGGATTTTCAGGGTGAACAATGGCAGAAATATGACGAACATAACAGAGGTTGGAAACTTTCGGCAGGACCAGACGGCAAACGTAAGGTATATGTGAAATTTAAAGACCAAGCCGATAATGAAACGGCAGTGATTTCCCAAGAAATTTTCTTAGACCGTACCCCACCTAAAAAGGGTTTTGTGAAAATCATGTCTGAAAACCAAGCACAAGCCAAAAGCCAAACCGTTAAGTTGGACTTAAAGGCAGATGGAGCTACAGAAATGCAAGTGTCTAACTTCTTTGATTTCAGAGATGCGAAGTGGGAAGTCTATCAACCCGAAAAAGAATGGACATTGACCTCACAAGACGGTGTGAAAATGGTTTTTGCAAGATTTAAAGACAAAGTAGGCAATGTTTCCTTGCCAGCCTACGACAAAATAGGCTTGGATACACAAGCCCCTACGAATGGCAAAATTGTGATTAACAATGGGGCTAAATTCTGTACAAATGTAAACCGTTTTGTTTCACTAAAACTAACGGTGCGTGAGGCTACGCAAATGATGATTGCCAATACATCAGACTTTAAAGACGCACAATGGCAGAAATACGAAATGTATGTAATGAATTGGCGTTTGGAAGATGGTGATGGCGAAAAAAGTGTTTTTGTGAAATTTAAAGACAATGCAGGCAACGAAACGCAGCCCATCACAACGACCATTAACTTAGACCGTCAAGAACCTGTAGGCGAAAGTGTGGTAATAAACGGTGGTGAGCCTTGTACGAACACCAAAACGAATAGAGTTAAATTGACTTTGAGTGCAGAAGGAGCTACCGAGATGGCATTTAGCAGCAACACTTATTTTAATAGTGTGAAGTGGGAGCCTTACAAAGAAAATAAAGATTATACATTGGTGGGCGGAAGAGACGGCATGAAAAACGTCTATGTCAAATTTAGAGATGAGGCAGGTAACGAGTCGGGTGTGGCAAAAGGTACGATTTTACACGATACAGAAGCTCCTTATACGGGCATATTGAAAATAAACGGTGGTAAAACCCTTACCAATGAAACCAGCATAAGGCTTACGCTAAATGCCAAAGGTGCGGAACTAATGAGAGTGTCTAACTCCCCGACCTTTGATGATGGCACAGATTGGGAGCCATACTCCACACAGAGAGCATGGGCATTGAAAGACGGTGCAGGGCTAAAAACTGTCTATGTGAAGTTTAAGGACAAATGTGGCAATGAATCTGCCCCTATCCAACAAACTATTACATTAGCCTACTAAATTAATTATTGGTAGAAAGGCTATAAACCCCACAAGGGCTACTAGTGTCGTGCCGTAAATTGTTATACTTAGTCTTCAAGAAGCTCTATAAAGATGACATCTTTCTAAAAGATGTCATCTTTATAGAGCTTCTTGAAGACAATCAAACTTATTTCTTTGAAAAAAATTAGTTTCACTATAAGTTTTTAAAGCACGACCCTACAAGCCCTTGTGGGGTTATATGCAATTCTTGGCAGTGGTCTTCAGACCCTGCCAAGAGTTTTTTAGAGAGGTAAAGGAGAAGTAAAAAATATTTTAACTTTTTTTGTAACTCCATGCAACCTTTTCAGAACTCGCAGGGTCATACATATAGAGAACTCAAAATGTAGGTTTATGCGTGCTTTTAAAGAAAAAAAAGCAAATTTTTTTTCTAATCTTTGCAAACATAAATTTTACTTTTAATTTTGTGCGTGAATTAATAAACTTAATTACAATTTTAATTCCTAAATTCCTAATAAAGTATGAACAACAATCTCGTTAAGTTCCCGATTCGTTTCGGTACTCTCTTGTTAGCGGGGGCAGCTTTGGTTTCTTGTACAAAAGAAACTTTCACAGAAAAGCAAGCTTTCGACCTTGAGGCACAAAGACTTAGATTGCAAAGAAGCATTGACTCTTTGTCTCGTGTACAAGCTAAACAAGACCGTTTAGGTCTTATCAAGTGGCAAAGAGCATTAGACTCTTTGGATGCTTTGAACGCAGGTGGTCGTGTGTTTTATACAGTTATCCCTGTTGATGCATCTACAGCTATCTTTACACAAGGTGGTGGTCGTGCAGAAAAAGCTGAAGCTATTGCTACTGCTACAGTAACTGTTTCTCAATACGGTAGAACATATACTTTAACTGGCGATAACAACTTGGGTACAGGTTCTAACATCGACGGTCAAGCTCGTAATGGTGTATTCACTTTTGCTGACTTGCGTAGCGGTGAAGTAACTGTAAACATCAAAGGTGGTGCTAACTACACAGAAGTAAGTTATGTTTCTAACTTAACTCCTGACGGTGGTGTAGCTAACAACGGTACTGTATATGTTGGTAACGTTATTCCTTTGTTCAACGTACAAGCTGACGCAACAAGAAACGGTATCGTAAAAGGTCGTGCTTTCTACGAAGGCGACTTGACAAACGCAGTAGAAGAGCCTGTAACACAAGCTTTGTTGGATAACGGTAACCCTACTGGTGCTCGTTCTCCACTTGTTTCTGCTCAAATTGACGTTACAAGAAGCTCATCTCCAGCTGCATTGCCTTACTTCCACGAAAGATTCTTGGTAGAAAGCAATGACGAAGGTGTAAACTCTTTCGGTACGCCTACAAGAAGTGGTAGAATCCAACGTATTGCTTACGAATCTGCTACAACTAACAACTTGGCTAACAACGGTACTTTAGGTGCGAATGGCTCTTATGCTATGATTGTACCTGCATCTGCGGTTGGTTTGCCAACTATCTTGCGTTTTGCTGAGTTTGCTACACAAAGAACTCACTACAGAATGGAGCAAGGTCGTACAGTAGTAGCTAACGAAAGATACTTGTACGGACCAAACGTAACGCCTTCTGCAGTACCTCTTGGTGCAGTACGTCCAACTATCTCTATTCAGACTTACCAAACTTTAGCTACAGTAACTGCTACATTTACTAACCAAACTGCTGGCGACGCAACTGTTGCAAGAAACTTGGTAGGAACTGGTAGCACAGTAGCTACTGAGCGTGGTTTATACTTGTCTGCTCCTACAGTAACTTTGGCTACTGGTACTGGTGCTACATTTGAAGTTCCTGCTGCTGGTTTCGTAGCTGTTGCTGGTTACCCTGCTTCTTCGTTCTTCCAAGTAAACAGTGTAAATACGCTTACAAATGCTGCATTTACAGCTAACCAAGGTTTGAACTTCACAAGAACTGACGTATTCCCTAATGCGGGTACTTACGTAGCTCAAGCTGGTTCTGGTGCAGGTGCTGGTTCTATCTCTTCTTTGATTCAAATCTTAGATGGTGGTTTCAACTTCTATACAAGTAGAGCAATTACTGGTACTAATACTGATTTAGTTTCTACTGCAAATACATTTACTCGTGTATTACCAAGAGTTGTATTTACAGAAAGCCAACAAGATAACGCAGCTGACCCAACAGTAGGTTATACAACAGCTAACCCTGTAGTGAATGCAGCAGGTGCAGTTGTATTTACTGACTACAATGCTACTTATGCTGATAGAAATACTAATAGAGCTGTATTGACTGCTGACTTAGGTAATGGTGGTGTAGGTGCTATCCAAGAAGTACGTGTATTGAGCAATGGTGCTAACTATCCAACTGCTCCTTTCACAAGTTTCTCTTTCGGTAACAGAGCTTCTTTACAAGGTGTTGATGGTACAGCAGCTAACAACCCATTGTTCTTGTCTAACGGCAACCAAACATTGCGTTTCAATACGGCTTATTCAAGACCTACTTTAATTACTGGTATTACACAATCTCAATTAGATTTTGCAGGTGGTATTGGTGCGGGCTATGTTTTTGTTCCTACTGTACAATTAGAGTTCAATAGCCAAGCTGTTCAAGCTTTGGGTGGTGCAGCTACTGCTAATGCTATTTCTGCACAAAGTGCAGCTCTTTTCAGAGCATTTGTAGAGTCTAACCCTAATCGTGATGGTGTAGTAAATGCTGGTGACCCAGCTCCTAATAACCAAGCTACTTTTGGTGAGGTTGTACGTATTACGTTAGACCAAGCTACTGCTTTGCAAGCTCCAATGCCTAACATGGGTGTTGCAGGTACTAACTTCATGGCTGCTACTCCATTCTCTACTGTTGCTGGTTCTGAATTAGGCTTAGCTTTAATTCCTAACCGTTATGGTAACTCTTTAAGAGCTACTCAAACTCAAACTTCTGGTTCTGGTTTAGTAGGTAACAGCTACACAATTAACTATGCTGCTGTAAACTCAGCTAACCAAACATTGGCTACTTGGGCTGGTGGTATGGCAATTAATTCAAATACATTCTTAGCTGACTTGACTACTAACCAATATTTGGCTGGTAACGAAATGTTAGTAATGTTCAATGCTCCACAAGTTACTACTGGCGTAGGTCGTCAATATGCTTGGGGTGTACCTGTATTTGATAACACTTCTATAGTAGGTAATCCGGGTTCTGGTAACCAAACAGGTTTGAACTTGAAAGGTGTGCGTGTATTGAACCCAGGTGTTGGTTACTCTAACACAGCAGGTTCTACTGTGAGCTTCCACTTAGTTCCTAACCCTTGGTATTCTGATGATAGTCCTGCGGGTGGTTGGAATGCACCTACTACTGTTACAGTAAGAGGTACTAACTATGCTACGCCAAATAACATTACTGCTAACATTTCAGCTACTGCTGTAAACGCATCTAACGACATCAACGCATTGTTGGGTTATGTAACTGCGATTACGCCATTCAGCAACCCTAATGGTGGTACAGTTACAGATGCTGATAACACAGTAGTTGGTAACAGAATCAACGCTAACGCAGCATTGACTATGCCAAGAGTTCCTTTGGCAGTATCTAACGCAAGATTAGCTTTGGCTGGTTTCCCTTCAGGTTCTGGTTATGTAGCTGCTCCAAGAATCTTAGTATTCGGTGGTGGTCTTGACTTGACACAATTCACAGGTGCTGCTGGTGCAGGTACTAACGCAGGTAACTCTGTAAGTACAAGCCCAGGTGGTTTGATTTGGTTCACAACTCGTTTGAACTCAATAGGTCAAGTAATTGGTACTACTGGTGCTCAATTCTCTACTGGTGCTACTGCTTTTGGTACAGTAAACCCAGGTGCTACTGCTGCTAACGCAGAAGGTTCTTATACAAATGCTACTACTCCTGCTACAGGTGCATTCCACAATACAGCTACTAACATCTTGTTCTTCGGTAGACATGCACAACCTGCTTACTCTATCGGTGCTACAACTCCATTAGTAACTCGTGTAGTAGATGACTTGAGCGAAGCTTTAACAAGACAAGTAAATGCAAGAGTAGGTGGTACGCCTAATGGTGTAGGTGGTACAGCTAACGTAAGTCCAGAAGGCAGAGTTACAGCTGTAACATTCGGTTCTACTGCTGGTCAAGATGGTCCTGATATGACATTAGGTACAGCTTACGCTGGTAACTTCAGCCAAGTTGAGTGGGCATCTAACAACATTGGTTCTACTCCAGTACAAACTCCGGGTGTTGACCAAAGATTAGTACAAGGTCCATTAGTGTTCATTGCTCCTCCTACAACTGCAACAGGTGTAGGTGCATTAGCGGAATCTTTCGTAAATGCTGACCCAGGTAGTGGTGCATTATACAGACGTATCGTGTTAATCCGTGTTACTAACCCAACTACTAACAGTGGTTACGGTATCGGTAACAGATGGCAACGTCTAAATACTTTGGCTAACATTTCTAACCCTCAAACGGTTGGTGGTCAAGGTAACGGTGGTGTAATCATTGATGGCACTCCTCAAGTTCCTGGTCAAGGTGCATGGGTTTACGGTGGTTCAGAAGGTAACGGTGGTTTAGTTTCTACTTACAACACTGCTAACTCTGATAACGTAAGATTCGATATCTTCCCTGGTATGACTTACACAAGAGATATCCACTACGGTACAGGTCGTGAATTAGACTAGTCCTTAGTCATTATCCTTGTAGATAATAAAAGAAAGGTTGGAGAGAAATCTCCAACCTTTTCTTTTTTATAAGAAACCTATAAGGTTTTTAAAACCTTATAGTATCGTGCTTTAAAAACTTATAGCAAAACTAATTTCTTTCAGAGAAAAAAGTTGATAGTATTCAAGAAGTTCTCTAAAGATGTCATCTTTTGAAAAGATGACATCTTTAGAGAACTTCTTGAATACTAAGTATAACAATTTACAGCACGACACTAAAAACCCTTGTGGGGTTGTGATGCTATTCTATTTGTTCTTTTCTTGTCTTATCAATGTTTTCGGGTAAAATAGAAAACCGCAAATGCTACCGCCAAAGCAGCCAATACCGCCAGCGTAATCTTAATCCAGCTATACGGTCTTTCGCCTTGTACTTCGCCTGTTCGTCCATTGATGAGGAAACGGAAAATTTTATCGTTGTAACGGTAGGCACACACCCAAATCGGCAGTAAAATATGCTTGAATGTGATATTGGTGTACTTTATATCTTTGCGGTGAATACGTTGGTGGTCGCCGCCGATATGCCTGCGAATATGCGTATCTATGGCATCTTGCATAATGTCTTTGGCTTCTTCAAAACCTTGTTTCAGTTCCACATGGTACATTTCTGTTTGAAAACCACTCAAAAACTGGTCGTTGTACGGTTGCAAATCTTCTAAATCCCAAGGCTCTAAGGCTCTGATGTACTCTTGGGGCAAAGACGTTGTAGCTTCTACCAAAACGTCATCAAAGTCATCTTCTACCCTACCACTCACCCCATACCAACGAGTACGAGTAACCATACGAGTTTGCGTATTGCCGTTGCTGTCTGTATAGGTTTCGCTAACTTGGTAGTCATCACCTCTTTCACCTGAATAATCTGTATAGGTGTAACTGTCAAAAGTCCAATAAGGAATATACATTCCCTTGAGTTTTTCGGCGGGTCTGGCTCTGCTAATGTCATTCGGGGCAAACCAAAGCCCATCAATCCACTTTTGGAACAAGTCCATACCGTCCCTTTGTTGTACTTTGAACGGTAAAATAGATTTGGGTTTAATAATACTTGCCGTACTGCCCGACTGAATGACTAAACTTGTGCCACAAAAAGCACACTCGTCAGATGTTACATTGGGTTTGAGGGTAGCTTCTGCCCCACAGCCCGAACATTTCACCACTGAAATAGTCTGTTTTTGCTCATTGGCTACGCCTTTTTTCAAAAACTCCTCATAGTCAAGTTCTTCGGCTGAATAATTACGGCTGGTTTCTTCTGAAATAATTTCGTTGGCAGCCCCACAGTACGGACATGATAGAGATTTTGTACCTGCTGCAAACTTCAAATTTGCCCCGCAACCTTTACAAGCAAGGCTTTGGTTCAGGGCTGGAGGTGTGTTTGGGGTTTCCATAGAAAGAAATTGTGTTTTAGTCAAAAAATTTGCTACCTAAAAATAAGAACAAATTTGAGGTTTCACAATTTTTGGGGGCTTTTTGAAACTATAACATTGGATTTTAGTCCTTACTATGGAATAAAATCAAACGAAGTTGCAAGTACATGACCTACAACTTCGTTTGACTGTTAATAGTTATTTTTAATAGAGTTTATGAATAATTTTTTCTTATGACCTCACCCTGCCCTCTCCATTTGGAGAGGGTTCTTTGGAATTATTCATAAACTCTAATTATTATTTTAATATCGTAATGATTTGTTGCACAGAAGGTTCTATGACTTTGGTAAATGTTGCAGGATATAGACCTATCCAAAATACCATCACTACCAAAGGCAATAAAGCTAACTTTTCTGTAGTATTTAGGTCTGTCATGTTTTTGGTGTAGTTGCTTTGCGTGCCAAACATAGTGCCTTGAAACATACGCAACATATAGGCTGCACCCAAAATAATGGTAATACCTGCCACTACACCAAACCAATTATTGTATTTGAACACGCCCAACAACAACATAAATTCACCAATAAAACCGTTGGTTAGCGGCAATGCCACACTACCCAATAGCAAAATAACGAATAAAACAGTTAAAACAGGTGCTTTTTGGGTAATTCCGCCCAAATGTTCCAAATCTCTTACACCTATTCTACTTTCAATAGCTTCTATGATAAGGAACAAACCTACTACGTTGATACCGTGTGCCAACATTTGGATTACTGCACCTTGTACGCCCTCAAAGTTACCCGTAAATACACCCGCAGCCATTAAGCCTACGTGAGCAAAAGACGAGTAAGCCAACAGACGTTTAATATCTTTTTGGCGTAGGGCAATGATAGAACCGTACAAAATGCCAATGATTGACAAAATAATCACCGTAAACTTCCAATAATCAAGAGCTGTAGGTACGATAGGAATCAACCAACGAATAGCTCCGTAAATGCCCATTTTCAACATAATGCCCGACAATAACATGGTAGCTGGTGCAGGCGACTCTGTATAGGTGTCTGGTTGCCAAGAATGGAACGGAAACACAGGCATTTTGATAGCAAAAGCCAAGAACAAAGCCCAAAAAATATACGTTTGTTCTGTAGGACTTAATACACCTTTAAGGCTGTAAATATCATTGAGGGCAGAAGAATGTACGCCTTCGGTACGGAAATACAAGTACAACAAAGCTAATAACATGAATAAACTACCAAAAACGGTATAAATAAAGAATTTCAGCGTAACTTGTATGCGTCTTTCGCCTCCCCACACCGCAGCAATGAAATAGATTGGAATAAGGGCTACTTCCCAAAAGAAATAGAAAATAAAAGCATCTTGTGCCGTAAAAACCCCAATCAAGCCTGTTTGCATGATAAGAATAAGGCTGTAGAAAGCTGATGGGTTCTTGTAATTATGATGGAAAGTAGAAAGTATAATGACAGGAACAAGCAAATTGGTTAGCAACACTAACAAAAGGCTGATGCCGTCCATACCCAAAGCAAACTTGATATTGGCAATAGGCAGCCACTCCGCACTAAACGGAAACTGCACTAAGGGTGCTTTTTCGTCTAAAGAAAACTGCGACCACGCAAACAATAAAACGGCTAAGTTTGCCAAAGCCCCCACAAAGGCAATTCGTTTCGCATTTTCGCCACCAACGGCAAAAGTTACTAAAGCTGCTAACAGGGGTAATAGTATAAGTGTTAATGTAATCATGTATCGTAGAGAGTAGATTTTTGCTATTCAGATAGAATTTTAGGTAGTGTTACAGAATGTATGCTGTAATAATTAGGTAAGCTATTGACAAAACGCAATAAAGACATACCTTTGCAGAATGTCTAAAGTCCTAACAAAAGTAGTTTGCCCTCATTGCGATAGTGCAAATATAAAGAAAAACGGCATCA
>CANGYA010000063.1 GCA_947457925.1 Cytophagales bacterium
TATACTTTTCCATTGTATAGATTTATGACAAATTAATTTCATTTACAAATTTTAGCTGTTCTTTATATTCTTCTGGTACAAACTGAAATATAATTTTAAAACGGTGAGCAAATGAAAGATTTTCATAATTAAGTAAAAATTCTCTAATCTTATGTCTGTTTTCTGTGGTATCTTTTTTAAGCACAATCGTATAATGTAATACTGTAACAGAGTTATAAGTTCTAAAAACATATTGAATAATACGTTTATGTTTACGAAAAAAGTTTACCACAAATTTATGCAACCAAAATAAAGAAATATGAGCCTCTATATTACTAAGATTATCAAGAAGTGATTGCAAAGGATTATTTCTCACCATCTCTACTTTTTGAGAAATACTATCAGTCAGTCCTAACTCTAATAACTCTTGGCTATTTGTAATCATCTGTTTGAGTTGCTCTAAGTCAGCATGAACATTTGTAGGAGTTTCAGGTGTGATTTGCATGGTATATGAGTTATATCTATTGAATGTAACACCGTAATAAAAGCAAAAATTTACTATAAAAGTTCCTTTCTTACAGCAAATTTTCGCTAAACAACTTTGCTAAAACATTCATTTTCTTAAATTTGCAACCTATTTTTTGAAATCCGCAAGGTTTCCGATAAACTTTGCGGTTTTTTGTGTGGTTCAATCTTTATTTATACTTAACTCTATCTTCAACAATGGAAAACATCATGTACGCAGTCCCCGCCTTCGGGGTTTTAGCGTTGCTTTACACCTATTTGAAGTCTAACTGGGTGTCTAGCCAAGCCGCTGGCAACGACAGAATGGTAGAAATTTCTACCTACATAGCCAATGGTGCTATGGCATTTTTGAAAGCCGAATACAAAGTATTGTCTTACTTCGTAGTCATTGCTTGTATTTTATTAGGCATTTTGGGTAGCACTAATCACAAATCAAGCCCTGTGATTGTGATTGCGTTTATCATTGGTGCGGTGTTTTCGGCATTGGCAGGCTTTATTGGTATGCGTATCGCAACGAAAGCTAACGTAAGAACAGCAGAAGCTGCCCGTACAAGTTTATCAAAAGCCTTAGACGTATCTTTTACAGGCGGTACGGTAATGGGCATGGGCGTAGCTGGTTTGGCGGTATTGGGTTTAGGCTCATTGTTTATCGTGTTCAAAGCTATGTTTGTTAGTGGCACAAGTGTAAATGGTGAAGAAATGGAAAAAGCCTTAGAGGTTTTGACAGGCTTCTCGTTAGGTGCAGAAAGTATTGCTTTATTTGCTCGTGTAGGTGGTGGTATTTATACAAAAGCTGCTGACGTAGGTGCAGACTTAGTAGGTAAAGTAGAGGCTGGTATTCCCGAAGACGACCCTCGTAACCCTGCAACCATTGCCGACAACGTAGGCGATAACGTAGGTGATGTGGCTGGTATGGGTGCTGACTTGTTTGGTTCTTATGTAGCTACAATCTTGGCTACAATGGTTTTAGGTCGTGAAGTGGCTTCGCCTGATAACTTCGGTGGTATGGCTCCAATCTTGTTGCCAATGGTGTTGTGTGGTTTGGGTATTTTGTTCTCGGCTATTGGTTTCATGTTTGTAAAAGTAAAAGAAAATGGCGAAAACAAGCACGTACAAGCTGCATTGAACTTGGGTAACTGGGTGTCTGTAGGTTTAACGGCTGTTGCGTCTTATTTCTTAATTCAATGGATGTTACCAGCTTCTTCTTTGACTATCAGAGGGTATGAATTTACGGCGAATGGCGTATTTATGGCAGTTGTTGTAGGCTTGGTAGTAGGTGCGTTGATGTCTATGCTTACAGAATATTATACTGCAATGGGCAAAAAACCCGTTTTGTCTATCATCGAAAGGTCTGGTACAGGACACGCCACTAACGTAATTGGTGGTTTGGCAGTAGGTATGTATTCTACAGTTTATCCAATTATCGTATTGGCAGCAGGTATTATTTTATCTTACCAAGCAGCAGGTTTATATGGGGTGTCTATTGCAGCAGCAGGTATGATGGCTACAACAGCTATGCAGTTGGCTATTGATGCCTTCGGTCCTATTGCGGACAACGCAGGTGGTATTGCCGAAATGTCTGAACTACCAAAAGAAGTGCGTGAAAAAACAGATATTTTGGACGCAGTAGGTAACACTACAGCAGCTATTGGTAAAGGTTTCGCTATTGCTTCGGCAGCATTGACCTCTTTGGCTTTGTTTGCAGCCTTTATGGGTACGGCAGGCATTGACAAAATTGATATTTCTAATTCAAGAGTGTTGGCAGGTTTGTTTGTAGGTGCAATGATACCTTTCGTATTCTCTGCCCTTGCGATTGATGCAGTAGGCAAAGCAGCTATGGACATGGTAGAGGAAGTTCGCCGTCAGTTCCGTGAAATCAAAGGCATCATGGATGGTAAAGCAAGACCAGAATACGAAAAATGCGTAGCTATTTCTACACAAGCAGCTATTCGTGAGATGATTTTACCCGGTGCCATTGCTTTAATTACGCCTATTGTCATTGGTTTTACTTTTGGTGCAGAAGTTTTAGGTGGTACATTGGCAGGTGTTACAGTATCTGGTGTATTGATGGCAATGTTCCAATCTAACGCAGGTGGTGCGTGGGACAATGCGAAAAAGTCTTTTGAAAAAGGTGTAACTATCA
The DNA here is from genome assembly GCA_947457925.1 of Cytophagales bacterium. GTDB lineage: Bacteria > Bacteroidota > Bacteroidia > Cytophagales > Thermoflexibacteraceae > JAAFKA01. Next base: position 2,648 of record CANGYA010000063.1, read on the forward strand.
AAGGTCAGGTGTACTACAAAAAGTCTGAACCTCACAAAGCCTCTGTAACAGGTGATACCGTTGGCGACCCTTTCAAAGATACTTCGGGTCCGTCTATGAACATCTTGATTAAATTGATGTCTATTGTTTCTTTGGTGATTGCCCCAAGTTTACATGGTGGCAAAAAACTAATTTCTGATGCGGATATGTTGAAGAAACAAGATGCGAAGAAGGTGGAAGTGGTGATGAATGTGAAGTAGTTTTTTAGTAGATAAACTTTTAATCCTTACAAGGCTTTGGAAACCTTGTAAGGATTTTTTTTGTATCATTGTAAAAATAATAACTAACTAAGATGATAAAACGCCTAATTGTCAAAAAACTTAACGGAAAGCACGACTTTGATCTCACCTTTAACTCTGATATAAACATTTTTATTGGGAAAAATGGAGCTGGGAAAACTACGCTTATGAAATTGATTTGGGCGGTGTTAAGTGGAAATATATTCCCTATAATTATTCTAGATAATCTATATTTTAACTATTTAAGAGTAGAGCTAGATGACAATAAAGTAGTAGATTTAGAAATAGACAAAGTAAGTAACACATTAAAATATAATTTATTAATCAATAATTTTTCCAAACATCAAGAAATCTATGATATTCAGAAACTTATTGATGGGAATAGTAAAATTAAAGTATTTTTTCACAATAACACATATATTTTCTTCCCCACATTTAGAAGAATAGAAGGAGGATTTAGTTTGAATAACGATAATGAGATAACCTTAGAACTTAGCCAAATTTTAAATAAATTAGCCTATTCATTACAAAAAAATGATGTCCATAAGTTTATATTAGCTCTTTCCACAAATGACATTGTAGAACTCCTGAGCAAAGAATATGCAAATATTGCAAAGGCTGTTGTAGATTTACAAAGTAAATTATTGCAAGAAATTGTGAATAAAACTAATGGAGAGCTAAAAGCATATTTAGAGCAAGGGCAAAAAGAAAAAGAAATTTTACAAAAACCTTTTACAGAACTATCCCAACTAGTAAAAGACATTTTCAATAAAGGTATTAAAATTACAGAAAATATTAGCATAGGCGATGAAACCAACGCCATTTCTGCCGATAAACTTTCGTCTGGCGAAAAACAAATGCTAAGTTTTTTTGCCTACAATATGTTCTATAAAAAAGCTGCCATTTTTATAGACGAACCCGAAATTAGTTTACATACCGACTGGCAAAAAGTTTTATTTCCTTCGTTACTGGCACAGGGTACAGAAAACCAATTTTTTGTAGCCACTCATTCGCCATTTATTTATGCCAAATATCCTGATAAAACTTTTAACCTTTCAAAATAAATGGATATTGAGATAATGATTGCAGAGTTGCAAAATTCTACCTTACCTACCGTTTTTGTTGAGGGCAAAGACGATATGCAGATTTATAGGAAATTTGAACAGTTATTAGGGACAACAAAGGTAAATTTTTACCCATGTGGAGGTAGAACTCGGCTATTGGATTTGTATAAACGGAGAAATGAATTTACCAATTTGAAGGCTGTTTTTGTGGCAGACAAGGATATGTATGTCTTTACAGAAATTCCTGCACACTATAAAGAGGTGATTTTTACAACAGGCTATAGTATAGAAAATGATTTGTATGCAGACGCAAGAGCTACGCAGTTAGATAAAATTTACATAGAAAATCATGAGTTGGCACTAAAAGAGAGTATCAAAACAAGTCTGTTAAATTGGTTTGCTTTTGAAGTTGAAAAGTACAAAGATAACCCTGAAACAGAAACAAACTTTGCTACAATTACCATTTTGAGTACCAATGTCATGCACAGAAATACTTTGACTTTAACCGCAGACTTTCTGCAAAGTCGTGGTTTTCAAGCTGCCAAAGAAGAAATACTACAAGACTTAACCCAATACTATGCCCATAAATTACGTGGAAAATACTTATTTCAAATCTATGAACTAATTTTTCAAATTCGTAAAGCAAATGATAAGCAAGAAATTACTTTTACCAAAGAACAGCTTATTTTAGTTTGTCTTAAAGAAGGGTTAAGCCAGATTGAGGGGCTAACTAATAAAATATTGGCTGCTATTATGGAAAAATTGAAAGATTGAAACGTATTTGTGAAGATATATTACTAAACCTTACAAAGTTCCTCCAACCTTGTAAGGTTTTTAATTAGCCCCTCAAAACCTCACCAAAAAAACTCCCCGCTATCTATTAAATTATATTGTTGTCTGTATTCCTCTAACAGCCTATGAAATACCTACTTTTTTTCACGATTTTTTGTTTAGGTGCTTATCGTTGTTTTGCCCAACAAAAAGACAGCCTTAACGCACAACTTTGTGCCTTAACAGCCCAACCCATGAATCCTGCTACTTATCGCCAAGACTTGGATAAAATCATGGCACAAGGGGCAACTATTAACTGCGACTGCGAAATTACACAAACCCACAGAGATTTTTTGAAAATGGTGGGCAACAGTATCAAAGGCTTTTTCGCCTCGTTTATCAACAGAACCATAGACCGAAGCAATGAATACTATACCACTAAAAGTTACTATTCCCCTGTGCATCTCTGGACATTGGGCGGGCAGTTGGCGGTGGTAGAGTATGCCGTATTGCGTTATGGGGCAGATTTGAACAAAGCAAGTTCTAAAAAGACGTATCCATTGGAGGAATTGGTGGGGACAGGCAAAACCGCAGAAAGTAAAGCTATGGTACAGTGGGGAGCAAAGCCCAATTTGATTACCTTATGCACCCCTACCATAGAATTGGCAGATTGGCTCATCACACAAGGGACACCCTTAGAGAAAATAGATTGGAATTGTATGTTGAAAAACGAAAAGTTGTTTTTGCATTTGCTCAATCAATACCCTATTAACTTAAGTGGCGAAAGTGCAGGGAAATTTCAGGGAGTTTCGCCCAAAATTTTAGATGCAGCCCTGCAACATGGTTTGCGGATAGACAAAGAATTTGTCATGCACCATTTTACTTTTGGGCAGTCGTACCCACTGATAGAGTACATCAAAGTTTTTGTGAAATATGGTGTAAATTTTGGAGAATGTGGCTTTTTTGGTTGCCCCTTAGAGAGAATTGTTGAAAAAAATGATTTAGAGGCAGTAAAATTAGTGGTAGAAAATGGCGGTTTACACACCGAAAAGCCCATTTGCGTAAAAAATATGGCTATTTTGGACTATCTACTACAAAAAGGATTTCCAAAAGATAAATTACAGCTAAAATGCGTCTTAGATGATATTACAAAATTCAAAACCGTAGTCCAAAAATGTGAAATAGACCTTACAACGCACCCTATTGTCAAGAATTTAGAAGGTGCTTCTGTCGAGGTTTTAGATTACATATTAACAGCAGGCGTACAACCCGACAAAGAGTTATTGGTCTATTTTTTTACTTTCAAATCTGACGAAATGTATAAATATGCCGTACTCTATGTAAAACACAAGCAAAGTTTAGAGGACTGCGGTTTTTATGGTTGTCCTTTGCAGTTGGCTATTGACCGAAATAATTTGCAAACAGTCCGTTTTTTAGTAGAAAATGGCGTGAGCCTAGAAAAGCCTTTCAAAGATGGAACTTTGCCCTTAGAATATGCACAAAGCAAAAAGAAAACTTTGATAGTGAAGTATTTAGAAGAAAAAATAAAAAAGTAACTAGTTAAAAAAATGCTATTAGATAGAAGACTTTATACCAAATTCGACTTTTAAAAGTCAAAAAAACCCCTCTCTAAATGGAGAGGGGTTTGAGGTGAGGTCATAAAACCTATTATAAATCTACAAACTTGCCTACTAAGTACAGGATAAGCCCTAATACTAACCAGCCGCCACCAGCACCATAATATATGCCACCGCTAATCACTAACCCAAGTACCAACAATACTAAGCCAACAATAATAAAGATGATACCCAAAGTTACTAACAAGCCATTGATATCTGCATTAGTTTTTTCGGCTTTCTTTACTTTTTTCAACATAGACTTTAACGCCATACGTTTTGTAAAAGACAACTTAGACGTTTTTTCCAAAGCTGTTTCTAAATTGGTGCGTAAATCAGCTAATTGTACGGCATTTGTCAAAGAAGACTGTACAGCTGAATTTTGTAGGGCTGCGGTGTTATTGCCGTAAGGGTTGCTCACTCCTGCTGCTAATACGCTAACTACAGACCAGCACACCAAGAACATACTTAAGAGGAATTTTCTCATGAGTTCATTTGATTTTTTAGTGAAACCATTTTGCAAATCTCTTAGTGAAAAATGCTTTTTTCAAAAATAGCTTTTTTTTAGAAAAAAAGTAATTTTGTACATTTTTTTTACACTTTTTCTGAATTTTGTAGAGCTTTCCAAATCATATCTTTTAACTTAACTAAATTCTTTTGTGTAGCCGAAGAAATAAAAATATAAGGTACACCTTTAGGAAATTCTTTGGCTAATGCTTCTTCCAATTCATCATCTATCAAATCAGATTTGGTAACAGCCAGCAACCTTTGTTTATCCAATAATTCAGGGTTGTATTTCTGCAATTCATTCAACAAAATTTCGTATTCTTGGTGAATGTCTTTGGTTTCACAAGGAATCAAGAACAATAAGACAGAGTTTCTTTCTATATGGCGTAAAAACCTGATACCCAAACCTTTGCCTTCCGCAGCTCCTTCTATGATACCCGGTATGTCTGCCATGATAAAAGACTTGTCATCTCTATACGCTACCACACCCAAATTAGGGACGATAGTCGTGAAAGGGTAGTCTGCAATTTCGGGTTTTGCAGCCGATAAAACAGATAATAGCGTAGATTTTCCTGCATTCGGGAAACCCACTAAGCCTACATCTGCCAACACTTTCAGTTCCAAAATCAACCATGCTTCTATACCTGCCTCCCCGGGTTGTGCGTGTCTTGGGGCTTGGTTCGTTGGGGTTTTGAAAAAAGTATTGCCCATGCCTCCACGTCCTCCGTTTAACAAGATAATTTCTTCGCCGTCATGCAGCACTTCGGCTATTTTTTCGCCTGTTTCGGGGTCTTTTACTATAGTGCCTATCGGAACTTCTATAATCTTGTCTTCGCCTTGTTTGCCTGTACAGTTGGCTGCCGAGCCTACCTGTCCGTTATCTGCAAAAACGTGCTTGGTGTATTTTAAGTGCAATAATGTCCACATTTGGGCATTGCCACGTAAAATAATATGCCCACCTCTACCACCATCTCCGCCGTCGGGACCTCCTTTTTCTACAAACTTCTCTCTGCGAAAATGCACAGAACCTGCTCCTCCCGAACCAGAACGGAAACATATTTTGACGTAATCTATAAAATTTGATGTCATAGTAACTAAATAAAATAATAGACTCATTGCCCTATTAGGCATTTGAAGTACAAAGGTACATTATTTTATTAAAAATTAGCACTTCTTCTGTTTTGCTAAATGGATTGAAGCATGACACTAATCCCAAAGTTAGTTCATACTGGTATTGCAGCGTAAAAATAGGTTGCAAGTAGTCTTTTTTCAAATTTTATGTTTATTTGTACTTGTTATTTTGACAATTCCACTAAATTGTCATTAAAACAAACAATAGTGCTACGATATGCCTGATATTTTTATTTCATACGGAAGGAAAGAATCAAAGAATTTTGCGAGCCGACTACACGACCAACTGGCTGCGAGAGGCTATGATGTGTGGTTTGACCAAAACGACATTCCTTTAGGAGTAGATTATCAAGAACAAATAGATGACGGCATTATCCGTTCAGACAACTTTGTGTTTATCATTGCACCCCACGCTGTTGCTTCTCCGTATTGTTTGAAAGAAATTGTGTTGGCTGCAAAGTACCACAAACGGATTATTCCTATTCTGCACGTAGATTCAGATTTTGACCAAATGCACCCAATTATCCAAAAACTGAATTGGATTTATGCAAGGGAACAGTATGATATGACTATTCCGCAGGACGAATGGAAAAGTATTGATGATTTTAACAAAGCCGTAGAAGGTTTAATCAGTATTGTAGAAAGCCACAAAGAGTATGTAGAAGAACACACAAACCTATTGCTCAAAGCCTTAGAGTGGGAGGCAAACCAGCAGAAAACAGCTTTTTTGTTGGTGGGCAATGAAAGGGTAGCTGCCGAAAAATGGTTGTTGAAAAGGGAGTTTACAGAACAAAAAAACAATCAAGACCTAAGCAATATTAACCTGAAGATACAAGCTCCTTGTCGCCCTTCAGACCTTCATGCTACGTACATTTGCGAAAGCCGAAAAAATGCGGAAAACTTGTTGTGTGATGTCTTTATTTCGTATGCACAAACCGAAAAAGACTTACGCAACCAGATTGTAAGGACTTTAGCCCAATGTAATATCACGACTTGGAGTCCGCAGTCTGACGTAAAAACAGGGCAGGAATGGACAAAAACCGTAGAAGATGGCATAGAACAAGCCGACAACTTCGTGTTTTTTATTACGCCCTACACCGCCACCAACGAGTTTTTCAACAAGTGTTTGCAACACGCCCTCAAATACCACAAACGTATTATTCCCTTGTTGGTACAGCCTACGCCTGTGTCGCAATTTCCGATAGAATTGGTAGATTTGACATACATAGACATTACGGATAACCAAAACACAGATGACCTGCGGAATGATATAGATGATTTGTTGAACGAAATAAATACAGATTACGCCTACTATCATCAACACAAAATGCTCTTGGTACAGGCGTTGAAGTGGCAAAAGCAACAATACAATGCAAGTATTTTATTGAGAGGGTATAACTTACAAACGGCGGAAACTTGGTTGAAATTAGGTAAGAATAGAGAACGGTATTCGCCTTTGCCTATTCACGAGGAGTTTATTCAGGAAAGTTTGACAAAAATAGGGCAGTTAGCCACCGAAGTTTTTATTTCTTATTCGAGAAATGACAGTGATATTGCCCGCAAACTGAATAACGAGCTACAATTATACGCTAAAACTACGTGGTTTGACCAAGAGAGTATTTTGGAGGGTACAGACTTTGGTGAAGAAATCCGCAAGGGAATTGCCATGTCCGATAACTTTGTGTTCTTGATTTCGCCCAAATCTCTTATTTCACCCTATTGCGAAGACGAAGTAAGTTATGCAAGTAGTTTGGGGAAACGTATCATCACGATTTTGATAGAAGATATTGACCCCAAAAAGCTAAAAAATGACAAAGGAGAAATTGTACCCATGCACCCCGATTTGGCAAAAGTACAATGGATAGATTTTCGGAAAGACTTTAGTAAATCATTGGGCTTGTTGTTGCGGACTTTGGAAACAGACCGAGAGTATGTGCAGCAACACACAAAATGGGGAGAGCAAGCCATTAATTGGGCAGACAAAGGCAAAAGTACAGACTTGCTCTTACGAGGCAATGAATATGTTTTAGCCGAAGAATGGATGAAAAAAGCCTTGCAACCAGACGAAAAAGGCGAATTGAAAAACCCCAAAGCTACAGATTTACAGATAGAATACATTTTAGCCAGCCAAGCAGCCATAGAAGAAGAAAAACAAGAACGGCAAAAAACCATTAACCGTCTGAGGTTCTTGTCTATCGGCTTGATTATTGGTTTGGTGGCAGCTCTTACAAGTATCATTTTTGCGGTTCGCCAAAGAGATGAGGCACACAACAAGGCTTTGGTGGCAGTCATTAACCAATTAGCAGCCTTAGCCCGACAAGTGCAAGCAGATAACCCCGCCTTAGCGTTGCGTATTGCAGAAAGAGCCTACCAATTACAACCTTTGATGAGTGTAAGGCGTGTGATTAAAGATATTTTAGCAGACAACAGCTTCTATATGAACTTGTTAGGGCATGAACAACAAGTAAATACCATAGACGTTTCGCCAAATGGCAGATTAATAGTAACGGGAAGTGATGATAAAACGATACAGTTCTGGAATCAGTACGGACAGCAACTGCACATCTTGCAGCTACACCATGACAAAGTGAACAGTGTAAAATTTGCCCCGAATGGTCGTTATATAGTTTCAGGCAGCAGTGACGGTACGGTGAAGTATTGGGAAACAGACGGAACTATTTTTGGCAATATAGATTTGGGCGACAAAAAAGTAAGCAGCATTGCCATTAGCCCAGACAGCAAAAAAGTAGTGGTGTGTGCAGACATTACCGCCAATAATAATTTGACCGACACAATTAATGTTTACAGTGATTTTGGGGAGTTGCAAGAAGAAATTGTAGGGCATAGAGGCGGTACAATGGTTGCCATATTTTCGCCTTCGGGGCGTTATATTGCCAGTGTGGGCAGAGATAGTACGGCACACATTATAGATACAAAAGAAAATAACATGATTGTCATTGGAGGCGACGACATTGGGCTGTTTTATGACATAGCTTTTTCGCCAGACGAAAAGTATATATTGACAGGTGGACAAGACTATGTAGCCCGTATTTGGGACTTGAAAGGCAATGAACTACAAACTTTTAAGGGGCATTCGCATCATATTTCGGCAGTGGCGTTTTCGCCAGACCAAAAACTAATAGCCACAGGCAGCAACGACAATACTGTAAAGGTGTGGAATTTGAGAGGGGAAGTCCTGAAAAACTTTACAATGTATAAGGCAGGTGTAAAAGACATGACTTTTTCGGCAGACTGCAACTATCTTTATACGGCGTGTGCAGACGACATAGCTCATATCATAGATTTGCGAGGCAACAGCATACAAAACTTTCATAATGAAGAAGTTAGTATGCAAAAAGCTGTTTTCCACCCATTATTCCTCAAAGGCTTGAAAAATATACCTTATACAAATTGGCAAGAAGTCTTGAACAGTTTGGCAGGTACACCCATCATTGTTTCGGTAGAAGAACAAACGGGCTTGTATGCTTGGAAAAACAACAATAAACCTCAATTATTCAATGATTTGAAAGAAGTAACCTCTATACAAACTTCGCCTAACAACGAATATATTTTGGTAACTTCTTCGGATACAAGGCTTTATTTGTTAGATGCACAAGGCAAAATCATTCAAAACTTTGAAGTACCAGCTAACGAAGCCATTACAGCCGTATGCTTTTCGCCAGATAGCAAGTACATCGCAGCTGCGAACTATGAAAAAAACATTAGGGTATGGTCTATAGACGGTTCGAAGCTAAATTTTGTGCCTTTGGGTGCTGCTAACTGGGCAGTAGCTATGAATTTCATGCCTGATGGCAAATCTTTAATCATTGGCGGTTTGGATAATACGATTCGCCAAGTAGATTTCAATGGAAAAATATTGCAACAATGGAAAGGGCATGACGGCAGCATTTTTTCGGTAGATGTGTCTTCTGATGGCAAATATCTGTTGAGTGGTAGCCAAGATGCCACCGCCAAATTGTGGGATTTTAGAGGAAATTTACTGCAAAACTTCAAAGGACATACCGAGAGCATCACAGAAGTAGCTTTTTCGCCTGATAATCGGCAGGTACTTACAGCAAGTTTGGACAGAACCGCCAGACTTTGGGAGATTTATGGCGAAGAAAACCAAGTTTTTAAACATGATGGAACAGTAGATTATGCTATGTTTTCTACAGATGGCAAAGCCGTATTGACTGTATCTGATGACAAAGCCAAAATTTGGTATGCAGATTGGGCAGAGTTTTTGAAGGCAGACAGAGTGGCTAAGTTCAGTTTAGCAGAGTTGGCAAGGGTGGGGGTAGGCATAGAATTTGACGAGTTTTTTGCCCAAACTTCGCCCAAAGAATTGATTGCCTCTGCCGAATTTTATACAGAAAACTACAGCAACGACAATACAGAGGAGCTGTTGATAGACAAAAAGAGTTTTGCAAAAGACTATATCAACAGTATTCAAGGGTTATATTCTACAAAACGCCAAGCCAAAGAACAAAAAAGGCTGGAGAATGCAAAAAAATTGTACCAAAGAGGCTTGAATTTATTGCAAGATACGGCTATCACTAAGTTGGCAGACTTGAACCCACAACTATTGATACGTGCCAAATTGGGATTGGCTTCGGTACAAAGCCGTTTGGGAGAAAAAATTACAGGGCAAAATTTAATCGGATTGAAACTTTCTACCAATGAGGAGATATTGAGTTTCATAGATTTTTTTGCAAATAGATTACAAAAATCTACGAATCAATCTGACTCCACTGCCAATTTGGAAAGTTTAAACACCATGTACGACTCTTTGCTGCAACGAATGACTACCCAAGAAGATTTTTACAAATACGGTAAACTGTTCCAACAAAAAGCTGAAGATGCTACATTTGCCAATGAAATTACACGCAACCAAGCCGTAGCCATACGACTGTATGAAAAAGCCCACAGCCTTATAAATGATGAGTCTTTGCGGAGTGTGCTGGCTGCTTTGTATATTTCCATTGCCAATTACAGAAACTTTGAGAGGAATTTTGCAGAAGCCGAAACTTTGAGTAAAAAAGCCTTGACCTATGACATTGACCGTCTGGACGCACAAGTGCCATTGGCTACAGCGTATTTGTATGCGGGGAGGTTTGACAAAGCCAAAGCCATTTATGACCTTTACAAAAACAAAAACTACAATGGCGTGCCACTACGCATGATGTTTCTGGGCAATATAGAAGCTATAGCTTCACAGGGGGTTACTTGTGCGGATTTTCAGAAGGCACAGGCTTTGTTGAAGTGATAATAAAAAACCTATAAGGTGTTTGAAGCCTTATAGGTTGAATTATTTTAGTTTTCCCACAACTCACTTTCGTACTCTACCAAACCATGTTCTAATTGTTGGGACATCACAAGGGCAGATTTACCCGAACCGTAAATGTCTTCTACCATGTTGTCCTCGCTGTTAGCAAATTTGGTGAGGTGTCCTGCAAATAATCTTAGTTCAAAGGCTTCTTCCAAATTGCGGTGTTCTTTGGGGTTTTGGTTGTTAAACCATACGGCATCGGGGTTGTCCCTGAACACATTTTCTACCAATTCTTTGTAACTAAAAGAGGCAACCAATTTTTCTATACCCGTTGGGTTCTTTTCCGCAGGCAAGTAGATAGAAATAGCCTGAATGTCATGATACATTTTCGCCCTTTTCTTGTCAAAAATTAAGTCTTCTTTCAACTCCAAAATCGTGAAATCTTTGGGGAAATACTCCATAGCTGCTGCACTCGTAGTATTTGTGTTTTCCTCTGGATTCCAAGGGTCTTCACCTTCTTCTGTCATACCCATTAATATATCCTCGTCATCTATAGAAGAATTTGGAATAGTGATGTTTTGCAAAAACTGCTCTTGCGACATTCTCGTAGCCAAAGAGTCGTTGTTGAAAGGTCTTAAAATACCAGCTTTTACTGCTTCTATAATGACTTTGGTTATTTCATTGTTCTTTGCCATCAACGCCTTGTTTTGCTTTTCTTTCAGGTCTAAACGCAACCATAAAGATTTGCGGAAAAACTGGTCGTCATGGTGAATAGGGCGTAGAGATTGCATATTGTAACCATACGCATCTGTTTCTTGTGTAAAAGCTACCTGTTGGAAACAAGTGCTGAAGAATACTGCCAAAATAATTGCATGAAGGGTTTTCATAAATATAGTCTGTTTTTGTTATTTGATAGTAAGATGTAGCCACTTGCAAATTTCCATAAACAGACCCTAAATTTTTTTCAGTTTTTTTGTTATAAGTAATTGGAAAAAATAAATGTACCACAGATTTTAGTCTGTAATCTCTTGGTAATCAAAGACTCACAGACTAAAGTCTGTGGTACAATATTATCAATTAATTAGTTACTCTTACTTACCAACTATAAGTAGTATTTAGTTTAATGTGTAAGGATGTCATCTTTTGTAAAAACAGTAAGATTGCAAGTTTTCACACTCGTAAAAAGATGACAGTTTTGGACTGTATCTAATCTAAATTGGTATTATGATGAAAAATGTGTTGATAGAGAAAACAAAAAAGCTAACATTTCTCCAAGAAATGTTAGCTTTTTTGTTTTCTCTATCAACACATTTACAAGTGCTTACGTTAATTAATCATTGTGCTTTGCACTTATACAAGCAAGAGGTTTAGGGAATGTCCATGTATTTGTGGGTTTGCAAAGAAACCTTCCATTTTGGATTCGCCTTTACATAGTCTATCAAATGGGGCAATAAGTCATTAGATTTGCTCCATTCGGGTTGTAGGAGTAATTCACAGGTCGTAGGCACTTGGGCTGCAAACTGCTCTGCCCATGCAAAATCACTTTTGTTATAGACAATCACCTTGAGTTCTTGGGCAGCTTTGCCAAAGTCTTTGGTAGGGTTTTTAAATTTTTTGGGTGAAAAACACACCCAATCCCACGTACCAGTAAGAGGATACGCACCCGAAGTTTCTAAGTGTGTCCGAAAACCTGCTTGGCGTAAAGCTGCCGTAAGTGCCGTAAGGTCATACATTAACGGCTCACCACCTGTGATAACCGCCATGCGTGCAGGGTATTGCACAGCCCCCTCTACAATTTCTTCTATAGTGCGTTGTGGGTGCTGTGCTGCGTCCCAAGATTCTTTGACATCACACCAATGACAACCTACATCGCACCCACCCAAACGAATAAAATAGGCTGCACTCCCCTGATAAGCTCCTTCGCCTTGCAGGGTGTAAAATGCCTCCATAATCGGTAATTTTTCTGCCATAGTTTTTACTAAAAAGTCATTAAGAGATAGTGCTTAGTAGTGCTTTAGCTTCAACAAAAGTTTATTTGTAACACAGCCTTTAGGCTGCATCCAAACAGGCTAAAGGCTGTGTTATCAATAAAATTGGTTGTTGTATAACTTATTGGTAGTGAATTAGTTTTATTTCGCCCAAATATTGTACTTTAACATACAATAAATAGCACGTACACCATCTTTCCACCCTATTTTTTTGCCTTCTGCATAGGTTCTGCCATAATACGAGATACCTACTTCATAAATCCTAACATTCGGGATACGCGAAATTTTGGCGGTTACTTCTGGCTCAAACCCAAATCTTTTTTCTTTGAGGCGTAAAGACTGCACCATCTTCGTTCTGAATAACTTGTAACAAGTTTCCATGTCCGTAAGGTTCAGGTCTGTCATCATATTAGAAATAAACGTAAGTATATGATTACCAATAGAATGCCAAAAAAACAAAACCCTATGCGGTTTGCCACCCATGAATCTTGAGCCATAAACCACATCTGCAAATCCCTTCAAAATAGGTGCTAACAATTCGTTATATTCTTCGGGGTCATACTCCAAATCTGCATCTTGAATGATAAGGTAGTCGCCTGTAGCCTTCTGAATACCTGTGTGCAAAGCTGCCCCTTTACCTTGATTGACTTCGTGTTTATAATACTGTATATTCAAGTCGGGGTGTTGTTGTTGGTAGTTCAAAATAGCCTGTTCTGTATTGTCTTTTGAACAATCATTGACAATGATAACCTCTTTTTCAATATTATTGACCAACTGAACAGCCCTTACTTTGTTTAATATGAGGTGAATAGTTTGACTTTCATTGTATGCAGGTATGACTATAGAAAGTTTAGTAATACTCATGTCTTAAATTTTGAGGCACAAAGGTAGAGATTTTAGCAGGGAAAACATAGTGCTTATTTCAGATTTTTCTTTGTAGAGTTTTTTTAGGGAAGTAAACTGCTGAATAAGCACCATAACAATCACAACTACAAGCTGAAGCCCGTAGCTACAACTACTATGCAACTTACATTATTTATTATTCACAGTCCTCTGCGGTTTCTCCAAATCACCACGCCTGAAGTACGTCCACTGTGCCTCTGCTAGCTCTGTACTTTCTAATCTGCCTCTTAGCTTTTGGTACAGTTGGTCTATGTTAATGGGGCGAATATGTAGTTGGTTTAAACCGCCAAAAATTACGTGCTTGCCATGTTGGTCAAAGGCTACCGAGAAAACTTTTTGGTTTTGGCTGTCCATACGCACAGGCACAATACGGTCTATTTTGCCTTTTTCTATCTTTTTCAAATCCCATAACATCACAATTCCATCTAAACCAGCCGATGCCATGTTGTTGCCATCTTGCGAAAAAGATGTAGCTGCCACCACGCCTAAATGTTTTTTAGTAAAGATTTGAGCCTCTAAATTAGGTGAAACGCCTGCATGAAAATTGGCGGGGTTGAACTGAAAATACAAGACTTCGCCTCTGCTATTACCAGCTACCAAGTGTTTGCCTTTATCACTGTAGGCGATGCTGTAAAACGGACTTGCATAACGGCGGTAAATAACAGACGGCTGTTTTTCCAAATTGCTCATGTCCCAGAACACAATATTTCCGCCTTTGTCTGCCCCAATGAAATACTGTTGGTGCAATATAAATGCTCCAATCGGATAATCAGTAGCTATATTTTTAACTACTTTTTTACCTGCAATGTCCCAAACTGTAATAGATGTATTTTTGTCTAAAGAAGTGGAAACCAACCAGTTATTTTTTGCATTGTACGCCACAGCCAACACACTTTGGGTGTTGTGGTTATATAATTTCGTTATTTTTCCATCTTTTACCGTAATCTGCATCACATTGCCGTCAGACGTACCAAAAACAATTTCACTACTGTTTTTAGGGTTAAAAGTAAGAGTTCTTACTAAGTTTTCAGTTTTAGGTATTTTCAATGTATTAATTTTCTTGATTTTGGGAAAATTCACATTGTCCGCATCTACTAATTTACTGATAATCAACCGCCCAATCGTATCACTATACGCCATTTTATCGCCTGTGTAGTCCCAAGACATACCCCAAACTTCGCCTTTTTGCAAAATCCCCTTAGACTTGTCAAAACGCAGTGAAGCCTCTTGCAAAGCCTCTGTAATTTCAGCCTCATATTGGCGAGGTTGTTTTACTAAATCATAGGCTTTCGTACTTAAATCGTAGGCGGTAAGGGCTAACATAGCTCCTAAAGTGTCGTTTTCTTGCTCCACAGCCTTTACTGCAAACTCTTTGGCATTGAAACGGTAGAGTTGAAAATTGGCAGACAAGTTGGCAGCCTCTGTTTTTTTATTGGCATCTTCGGCTTCTTGTGTTTTTTGTTCGGCTATTTTTTGAGCTTGTACCGCCTCATTTCGCGAAGTTTCAGCTTGATTTTTTGCCACGATAGCCTGTTCCGTTTGTTCTCTGGCTACTTGTTCGGCACGAATAGCCCTGTTTTTTTCTATTTCGGCTCTTTCTTTCGCATCTTCGGCTTTTATTTTTTCTTCATTGGCAATTCTTTCTTGTTCCAACGCCTTTATTTTTTCTAACTCCGCCCTTTTCTGTGCTTCTTTGGCTTTGTCCGCATTGGAAATAGCTATTTTTTGTTGTTTCAAAGCCCTTTCTGCCTCTTTTTCTGCCAATAAACTTTGGCGGTAGGCATAAAAACCTGCTACCATAGCTCCCAATAACATCAACAAAGCCACAAACAAGGCTGCCTGTAGCATACGAGTTTTGCGTTTTTCGGCTAATACGGCTGCTTCGCTGGCTTCTTTACTTTTGCGTATGTACTCTTGTTGCAAAGCACTTGGGCTGGGTTGCTTGGCTGTTTTTAGGGCTTGGTCTAACCACAAATCGGCTACGGACAACTCACTCCCCCGCAACAACAAAGCCTCATCACGTTTGTTGTTTTCCCACTCCATAGCCCGCAAAGACCATTTGGTGTGGTTTTGAACGTACTCTCTGTCTATCTCTAAAGTACGAATCAACTCACTGAAAGCCGTATGAAAATCGGCAGTATCAGGCTTAAAATTTATCCATTGTACCGAAGCTAAGGCATTGTGTAAACTTTTGGTTTCTACATCTCTGTATAATAAAGTTACAAACCTTTTATTCAGTTTCTGGGCATACTCCACCTCATCTGCACAATAAGGCGAATTGACAGCCTGTGGCGACAAGATGAACATAAAGTTGTCTGCCCCCTCGATACCCTTGTAAATTTCTTTCTGAAAATCTGCCCCCGAAGCTATACTTTCTTGGTCAAACCATGTCGTTTTACCATGAAATTGTAATTCTTGGTTCAGTTTTCGGGCAAAATCTGCATCTGTACGTGAATACGAAACAAAAACTTCGGTAGAAAGTTGGGTGCTTTTCGCATCACTTTCATCTATAAATTCGGCGTGTAGCTTGGTAGGCGTGTTGAGTGGGTGCTGTTTACCCAACTTCAACCATGTCTTGGCTTGGTCGAGGTTATAGCCACGCAACAAGATACTTTGGTTGCGGTTTTGCCGTTCCCAACGTAGAGCCTGCACCAAAAACATTTTATGTTGTTCGTAATACCTTTTATCTCTACTAATTTCTACCAACAAACTTTCTATAGCCTCAACAAAAGCAGCAGGTTTACCTAAAGTATCAGTTGAAAAATCCAATAAAGACACCCCTCTTAACTCTAAAGGCAATTCTTTGCTATCTACGGGCTGCGTTTGCAGGACTATAATACGTTTGTGCAATTCGGCTGCATAGCCAATTTCCAACAAACAAGTCTTACTTTGAATACTCTCTGGCGACAAAAAGAAAATAATATTGTCGGCTTGTTCTATGCCTGTGGCTAAGGCTTTATCTAAAACATCTCCATATTTGAGTTCGCCTTTGTGTGTCCAAGACGAAATATTGTGGCGTGTAAGAGCCTTTTGTACGTTAATTCTATTTTCCCTGTCCATAGAGGCATAAGAAAAATAGACATCTGACATCAAATTGTTGGCGTTTTTCTTCGCCTCCACAATGTATTCGCAATGCAAATCTGATGGCGTACAAGGGGCTTGTTCTCCTCTAAAAGTTGTATCTAACCATTCTTCAGCCTCTTGTCTTTCTTTTCCTACCAATAAATAGTTGGTGGCACGCAAGTTTTTTTGCCATTCTAAGGCACGCAACAAAATTTCTGTATGCTTGCGTACATAAGCCTTATGTGCGTTGAGTAGTCCTCCTAAACCTTGATACGATTTTTCATACTCATTCACCCCTTCCTGAAAATAAATCCAGTTTAGTTTTTCTATGGTCGAGTGCATCAGCTTGTAATCATCTCCCGCAGGCATGATGTGCAACAAAGGAATAATCCTTTTGTTGAGCTTAACGGCGTGTACGACTTCTTTTAAACAGTATTCTGAACGGACAGAGTGCGGGGCAATAATGAAAATAAATGTGTGTGCCTGCTCGATACCCTCATAGATTTGCTCCTGAAAATCCACGCCCAAAGGTATGTCTTCTTGGTCAAACCAAACGTCATAGCCTTCCGCAACCATACGGCGGTGCAATTCGATAGCAAATTGCTTGCTATCTTTTCTCCCATAAGAAATGAAGGCATCTCTAACTTTCACAGTTCAGGCAGTGTAAAGAGTATCGATAGATAATTTAGATAGTTGTTAGTTTGTATAGAAATTATCGTGCAAAAGACAATAAAACCACTCTTAAAAGTAATTTTTTTTTTCCATTTTCCAACAAAACAAGCTAACTTAATTTTTCATTGAGCCTAAAAGGTTGCGTAATATTTTGATAATCAATATTTTAAGTATTCAGAAAGATTAAAAAAGGGTTTAAAAGTGTAAAAAATACAATATATCTTACATCAAAGTATGCAAGGTTTTTTAGTGCATTTATTTGTAAAAGATTTGCTTGTTAGGCATTACTATGATTTTGGGAAAATAATATTTCTGATTATCATTGTGTGATTTGTAATCATTATTAAACTCCCATACCATTAGGCTAATCAAGTGTTTTTTTAGTACCGTAGGCACGAAATATATCTTGCCTACGGTACTAAAAAAGAGTTGGGGCTTAACTATTCTATCAACATCTTGCCTGATAGAGTCTTTAATAAATGCTAGTGTCGTGCTTTAAAACTTATAGTACAACTAATTTTTTTCAAAGAAATAAGTTTGGTTGTGTTCAACAAGTCCTATCGAGATGTAATCTTTCTAAAAGATTACATCTCGATAGGACTTGTTGAACACAACGTATAACAATTCATACCACGAAACTACAATTTATTGATTATCAAATAATTAAAAGTTTTTTAATTCACTTTTACAACTAACTTACTTTTTCCACCAAAGCACCAACACCACAGCCACCACAAGCCCCATCAGCAGCCACTCATGCGGTTCGGGTACTGCCCCCGAAGATTTGTGTGAAGCATTTTGCAAGCTGTTTTTGCTTTTTTTAATGTCAAATCTATCGTAGTCCTCTTGTTTTTCTAAGACAATCAAACTCGACACAGGCGAAACGACATTTGCCGTAGCTGCAATATTTACTAAGTCCTCACGAATAAAATCATTGCGGAAAAAGTCGCCACCAATTCGCCGCATAATGTCATTGTACGCAAAAAGACGTAACAAATGGTCGGGGGCATTTTGTGTGTTGGTCGTGTTCGTGAGTTGAATACACATATTGGCATTGTGCAGCACTACTTTTTGGTCATTTTCGCTGTTTTTGATAAATTGTTTTGCTTGGGTAAATTGTTGTAAGTCTGCCACACTGCCTTGAGCATATAAAAAAGTGCGAAATTCTCTCAAACTTTTGAGGTAAGGGGCAAAATTTTCGCTGTTTTGGGTCAAATTAAAAATACGCAAAGTAGGTTTGTTTTGCAACCAATTTTTCAGTTTAGCACTGTACTCTGTGTATTTCAAGTCTGCCAAATAAGGGCAAGCTGGCGTACTTTTACTGACCAACAAACTTTTAGAAGGTGCTGCAATTTGATACAAAGGAAAAATAGTAAATTCCAATGCCAATAATGCTTCAAATACTTGCTGTTCGTTAGCAGGCGTAAGGGCTGTTAGTTGGTCTGTAAAAACATATACTTTTTTGTCTTTGAACAAACGCAAAGCCGTTTGAAATTCGTCTTTTGTCCAATTTTTATTTACATCTAAATAAATATTTTCAGGGCTAAAACTTTCATAAACAGGCTGATATGGTTGCACTTGGTAGTTTTTTCCTTGAAAACTAAAAGTAGCCACAGACAAAGGCACATCTTTTATGACGAACTGCCAATCTGCCGAATAACCGCCTTCGTGCTGCAAAGGGAAAGTTTCTGCTTTAAATGGATTTTCTATAAATTCCACAGGGCTATCTGTACTTACTTTTACTGTTTCTTGCGTTTGTGGTGTGGCGGGTGTTCCCTCAAAACGAATATTTTGGTACGTCAGTTGCCCTGCTTGCCATTGTAGCGGGGCTGTTACACCGATTTTAAACTTCCGCATTTCTTGGGGCGTACAAGGAAACACCCGCACTGTTACGCTGTTACCCTCTTGCCAATGCACCACAGACGGGTCTCTACGTTCTACCCCCACAATAGCCCGATACGCACTGTCCGCCTTTTGTTTGGTGGTGAGGTAAGCCGTTTCTTCTTTGCCATTTACCCACAAAGACAAAGACGTAATTACCGCACCTTCGGGCAGGTGAAACGTATAAAGAGCCTCTTGTTGTTCACTGCGAGCATATTTATCTACTGTGTTTTTTATTTCTAACGTCTTTTCAGTATAAGCAAAACGAAATTGCGGAAATAACTTGGCTTCGGTAAATACGCTATGTGTAACTAAATCTTTGCCCGACCACAGCTTTTCATGGGAATAATGGCGTAAGTCGTGGCGTGTACTCAAAATTTGTATTCTATCTTCTGTTACTAATGAAGATTTTTGGGTAAACAAACTTCCTATCACTACCAAAGGGTCGTGTTCTTTTTGTTCCTCAAAAACACTGCGGGACATACGCCACAAATCATTGTGAACCGTTTGATAAACAATATCAGACTTAATAATACGATTCATCAACCAATCATTCGGCAAATGTTGGCTCA
>CANGYA010000064.1 GCA_947457925.1 Cytophagales bacterium
CCGTAAATTGTTATACTTAGTATTCAAGAAGTTCTCTAAAGATGTCATCTTTTCAAAAGATGACATCTTTAGAGAACTTCTTGAATACTATCAACTTTTTTCTCTGAAAGAAATTAGTTTTGCTATAAGTTTTTAAAGCACGATACTATTATAGAATAAAAGCCACCTCACACCCAAAACTTTTAGTTGTTGGGTGTGAGGTGTTTATAAGTAAATATATAAAAGAAAAAAAGGTACTCCCAAATTTACTACTTACAACCTCACCCAAAAAGTAGTCTGTTGGGGCTGCAAATCATAGCCTATTTCTCCGCCCAGTCTGTTTACCGCCAATTTTGCTTCATACAAGCCCAAACCAATGCCTTTAGACTGCAAAGAACCTTTGAAAAACATATCAAAAATTTTATCTCTTACACTGCTTTCAATGCCTACGCCATTGTCTATAATGTTAATTTGTACGGTGTAGTCTTTGGGCGTAATAATGCGGATAGGTTGTATGTCTATCTGTATTTTTGCAGCATGAGCATTGGCATACTGCGGTTGATAATCTATAGCATTGTTTAATAAATTAGACAGTACAACTTTTAATAGTGCAAGGTCTGTTTCTACGTGCAAATGCTTGTCTATTCTTGTGTGAATTTTAATATGTGAAATTGGTTTTGCTTTCACAATTTCATACAAAATTTCATCTATTAGCTCATCAAAATAAATACGTTGTAGTGCTATTTCCTTCGTTTTTACATTGTGTATCCGTATCATACGGGCTATGAGTTTTGTCATTTCTTTAGACAAATCTCCTATTTTATCAAAATAATCTAATGATGAAACTTCATGTGCTTCTAATTTTCCTAAATGTGCCAACCCTTCCAACCGAGCCACAGGAGCTTTGAGGTCATGGGCAGCACTGTATAAAAAGCTGTTCAGTTCTTTGATAGCCTCCTGCAACTCACGAGTTCGTTGAGCTATACTTTCTTCCAAATACACATTTACTTTTTCTACATTGCTCCGTTGTGCCTCTATTTCATCTCTTTGCGAGGCTATTTCCTCCAAATGTATGTTAATTTCCGTATTTGCATCTTCCAACTCTTTGGTACGAGCCATGAGTTGGGCTGTTCTTTCTTGTACCTCTTGTTCCAATTCTTGCTTAATTTGGCGGTGCTGCTGTTCACGCCAACGAATAAACAAAAACAAACAACCTATCACAGCCGTAATGACTAAGGTAATAAACCACCAAGTTTTCCAAAACGGCGGTTGCACAATTACATATAAAGCAGCCCTATTTTCACTCCAATAGCCGTCATTATTGCTTGCCTCTACCACAAACTTGTAGTTACCCGCAGGCAAATTGGTGTAAATAGCTTGGCGGTTTTTGGCATTAGTATAATTCCAATTTTCATCAAAATTCTCTAATTTGTAACGGTACACATTTTGTTGTGGGTTGCGGTAATTCAAGCTCACAAACTCAAACGTAACCATTCTGTCGGCTTGTGTCAAAATCAGTTGGGTTTGGTAAGCAATATGTTGTTGTAACCGTTTTTGCTCGCCAATCTCGATAGATTTTTGGTAAATTTTACAATCTGTAATAAAAATAGGAGCATGGTACAAATTGTCTTTGATGTTGGTCGGGAAAAATGTATTGATGCCTTTCATGCCACCTACTATCATTTCGCCATCTGCTTTTTGTAACAATGCCAGATGATTAAAACCGCCATTTTGCAGTCCATCGGCTGCGGTGTAGTTGCGAACAAAACCTTTTTGGGGTTGATACCTCGTCAAACTTTTGTCTGTAGTAAACCAAAGTGTTTGGTCTTGGCTTTCTGTAATTGCCAAAATATTATTGTTCAACAAGCCATTGTCCTCACTCAATACTTTGTGAAAACGAGGTTGCTTTTTATCAAAAACGTACAAACCACCACTTGCCGTACCTACCCATATATGTTGTTTACTATCTTGGAAAAGTGATAAGACATGAGAACTTTCTAAGTTGATTGCACTATTTTCGTTGTAATGCAAAACTTTGCCTGTTTGGGCAACAATACAGTACAAACCCTCTCGATAAGCCACCCAAATATCACCGTCTTTTTCTTCTAATACATCATTGATACGGTCTTTTAATTTGGCTAAAATTGGTTGAAATTCATCTTTTTCGGGTAAATACACCGCTAAACCTTTCCAAGTTCCTACATAAATACTACCATTTCGAGATTTTCGCAAGCAAATGATACCGTTGTCGGGTAGTTGGTTATCTGTGGTATAGTTATAGTAATTTTGTATTTTTTTGTTCAATAAATTCATTTTTGCTAAACCCTTGTCCGTACCTATCCACAACATATTGTCATCTACTAACAAGGTTTTGACATAATTATTAGGTAAACCATCTTTGTTAGTGTATAATTTCCAAGTGTCTGTTTTTTTATCGTAACAAGACAAACCTGAATGTGTACCAACCCATAACAATTCGCCTTGTTGGGTGGCTGGATTTTCGTAGCTTACGGCTACTGCCCTTACAAAATTGTCGTGTAGGCTGTTGGTATTAAACTTTTCGTGAGTGTAAGCATGAAAATAAGAACGGTGTGGGTCGTATTTACTCATGCCCGCAGCCGTGCCTATCCAAATAATGCCTTGTTGGTCTATCAACAATTTTTTGCAGTAATTATTCAACAAACTTGTTTCCACGTCTATATCGTGAGTATAGTTGTTAAATATTTTTTCTGCCCATAAATCTTCAGGATTGTCGTCTTTGGGCATAATAAATTTACTCAAACCTCCGTCTGTACCTATCCAAATATTTCCTTCTTTGTCTTGTGCAATGGTCTTGACTAAATTACTGATTAAAGATTGAGGATTACCTTCTTCTTGCACAAAATTGACAAAATCAACTTGTATTTTATTAAAAACGTCAAAATGTGGCAAAATTTGTAAGTCTATCAATGAAATTCCACTATCTGTACCTATCCACAAATTACCTCTTTTGTCTTCGTAAATACATTTTACTAAATCATTGACCAAGCTAAACGGATTATTGGGGTTGTATTGAAACGTAAAAAATTCGCCTAAGTGTGGGAAAAACAACGCCAAACCGTTGTCTGTACCTACCCACCAATTTGCCTTACGGTCTTTATAGACAAATTTCACTAAGTTGGAGGGCAGCGAATTGGGCATATTGGGAATATGCTTGTATTGCAAATCAAATTTTTCTTCTTTTTTGTTGAATCGCAAAATACCTTCATTAGAAACAGACAACCATAAATAGCCCTGCCCATCATCAAAAATGTGGCGGATAGTCCGATTTTCTAAGACATCTTTGCCCTGAAAATCTTTCCAAACCTTAAAAGTTTCTGTAATTGGATTAAATTTATTTAAACCATGCCTTGTTCCTATCCAAATATTATTTTCTTTGTCTTCGTAAAGTGTATAAGTCAAATTACTAGACAAAGTTGTAGCTTGGTTGGGTTGGTGTGTAAAAACTTTTGAAGTATAGCCATCAAAACGGTGTAGCCCTGCCAAAGTAGCTATCCAAATAAAACCTCTTTTGTCTTGTAATAAATCCTGAATATCGTGATTTTCCAAACCCTCTGTAGCTCCCAAATGCTCAAAACATACCCTTTCAGTTTGGCTATGTACCGTACCCAAAGAGAACAGCAAAAACAATAAAAGGTACAGACGAATAGGCATAGCACAAAGAGTAGTAATGAAGTAAGGGCAGTAGAATGTTAGCAAAATACAACAAAAGACTTAGAAAGCCTATATTTTTTCTTACATAAATTTAGCCTTTGTATATTTACTGTGTGCAATCAATTTTTGTTTTCCACACTACTATACTCATCTATTTTGTCTAACATCAGTTCAGTGGCAGAACCATTGGCAGCAGGTCTAAACATAGGGTCAAATTGTGCGTCCCAAACTATTTCATCAAACTTGTAGGAGTGCCTTACATGGACTTCTTGGGCAAAAGTATCATTGAAAACCGTAATCAAAATCAATAGTTCAGCATCTACATTGGCTAAATCTTTGGCAGTGAAGTTGTATAAAGGGCTATTTTCCGTAATGGTGTGTACGACAGTCCAATTTAGAGGCAGAAAATGAATTTGGCTTTGTTCCAGAATCAAGTTGTAAAAGTGCCAAATACCATGTTTTTTATTGTCTGCCAAAGCTAAAATAGTTTCTATTTTGATATTGGTAAGTTGATTGTCTAATACATTAGCAAAACGAAACATGAGTTGGTAGTACCCTTGTTTGTTTTTATACATCATTGCATTTTTACTAAAAATAAGGTGAGCCGTAGGCAAAGAAAATTTGGCAAAAAACAAGCCTGTGATAATGGCAGCCGTCAATACACCTACAAAAGCCTCTGTACCAGCGATGAGGTTGGCGGGCAAGTCTATAGGATTGATACGCCCATAACCCACAGTCGTAAAGGTTTGGATACTGAAAAAGAATACTTCTATGAAAATCTCCAGCTCGTTTTCTCCCAAAACGCCTAATAAGTGGTCTGTACCTAACATAAAATAGCAAGTGGCAAAACACAGATTGACCGTAAGGAAAAAGCAAATCATCACGACATTGAATTTCCACCATGGCATCGCCAACAGCCAATGATACGGATTGAGGCGTTTCCACCATGACATACCAGTACGGACAACATTGAAAGTGCCATCTTTACGAATAAACCGCCTACCTTGATAGGCGGGGTCGTTGCCAAAACCTGTATTTTGATATTCTCGAACCGAATCGTAAAGTCGTCTTAACATAACTGCCTTAGAAATTTGAAGTGAAATGAAGTTAGCTACTAATTCATTTTGAGATACTCTACAGATTGTTACCTTTGCAAAATTTTAGTGCCTAAAATACTACTCAATTATGAAAATTCTTATTCTCAACGCCAAAAATGTTAATGAAGGACAAATTTTAGAACAAGATGTATTCATTAACGAAGGTAGAATCCAACAAATTGGAAAAGACCTTAGCCATTTGCAAGCCGACAAAGTGGTAGATGCCAAAGGACAGTATCTCTTACCGGGTGTGATAGACGACCAAGTGCATTTCAGAGAACCGGGGCTAACTCACAAGGCTTGTATAGCCACAGAAGCCAGAGCTGCCGTAGTAGGTGGCGTAACTTCTTTTATGGAAATGCCAAATACTGTACCAAATGCCCTTACACAAGATTTGTTAGCAGACAAATATGCCATTGCAGCCCAAACTTCTTTGGCAAATTATTCATTTTTTATGGGAACTTCTAATGATAATTTAGAAGAAATCCTAAAAACTAATCCGCAAGATGTTTGCGGGGTGAAAATTTTTATGGGTTCGTCCACAGGCAATATGTTGGTAGATAATGCCAAAGCCTTAGAAGCTGTCTTTAGCCAATGTCCTGTTTTGATAGCTACACACTGCGAAGACGAGGCAACTGTAAAGGCAAATTCGGAAAAATACCGCCAACTTTATGGCGAAGACGTGCCTATGCACTGCCACCCCGAAATTAGAGATGTGGAAGCCTGCCTAAAATCTTCGTCTTTTGCCGTTGAATTAGCCAAAAAACACAACACACGCCTACACATTTTACACATTACAACCCAAGAAGAGTTGGCTTTGTTTGACAATACTAAACCCTTGAAAGACAAAAGAATTACGTCTGAAGTGTGTGTGCATCATCTTTGGTTCAACAAAAATGACTACGCAAAATACGGCTCACAAATTAAGTGCAACCCTGCCGTAAAAGACGAACACCACCAAAAAGCATTGTTTGAAGCATTGTTAGACGACAGACTGGACATTATAGCCACCGACCACGCACCGCATACATGGGACGAAAAACAACAAGGTTATTGGAAAGCCCCTTCGGGTGTGCCATTGGTGCAACATACTTTGTTGTTGATGTTGGAATATTACCATCAAGGGCGTATCGGACTGGCAAAAGTGGTAGAAAAGATGTGTCATGCTCCTGCCGTTTGTTTCCAATTAGCCGAAAGAGGATTTATTCGTGAAGGCTATTGGGCAGATTTGGTATTGGTAGATTTGGACAAGCCGACTACAGTAACGAAACCAAGTTTGTACTACCGTTGTGAGTGGTCGCCGTTTGAAGGTTATACGTTCAAATCTGCGATTACACATACGATTGTTTCGGGGCATTTAGCTTATGCCAATGGGGTGCTGGACGAGAGCCAAAAAGGAAAACGGTTGAGGTTTGATAGGTAAATAGTATTTAGGGGGTAAGTGCTAACGCACAATTACAAATGTGTAAATTACGAATTACGAAATCTTGTTAAATACTCGATTCCAAGTATTTAAACATAATTTTGCCTTTTTGCATACATAGGATAGGTTTTGCAAAACTTATTCTATGTATGCAGCAATGCAAATACAAAATAAAATGTAGCTTTAACAGCTTACCTTGTTATCCTTAGTTTTCGTGTTTGTTGTTCTTAGAGTTAGCTTAAGCCGTACTCTAAGACCTTTTTTATAGCAAATTTTCAGCTTTGAAATTATATTTTCTTTCACCTAAAACTCTCCAACAAATAATAGTTTTTGGGAGCTATACTATAAAAACTATGTATCCAAACTTTTGCTCCAAAACTCTCTTTCCACTCCGTTAATCCTTTGTTCAAAAAACGTCCTCCTTGTTCATTCGTAATTCCGAAACTGAAATAGTGAAAATCTTTGTAAGTTTGCGTGATAAGAGTTTCGAAAACTAAGTCTATAGCTCCACAACTTTTGCCTACCATATTGGCTGCTATGTATTGGGCATGAGCTACCTTAGAGTTTTCAAAAATAGTTGTACCAGCTACAACCTCACCGTTGAATAGGGCATTGAATTGTCTAATATTTTGTGGAAATGCCGTTTGTAAACTATTAATTTCTTGTAAGCTATGCACAGGGTTTACACCAAACTTTGTTTGTAAAGTAGGGCTTAAAACATCTTGCCAAAAATCCGTAAAATCTTTTTGCTCTACTACTTGTATGTTTTGTTTTTGGGCTTTCTGAATACTCCGTTTGCGTCTTTTGCTAATTTCAAAGGGTTTTTGTAGGTCTATCACAAAGTTGGTATCTCGTCTTACTACATTTGCGTTTAACAAAAACAAGGCGTATTCGTCCTCAAAACAAGGCTGTTGATGATAAAAATAGGGAGTTTGTTTATATAAAATTTCCGTTATACCTGATTGGTGATAATAATGGGTTAGATGGTAGAAACAACATAAGACAGTTTGTAATGAAGTTACTGGTAATACAATTAAACCGCCATAACTCAATCCTGCGTGAGAATAAATAGTAGTAAGTGATTGATTAGCAATGAATACAGCTACAATTTTTTCTTTTTCTATAAGCAATACAGAGTGGTCTGTAAATCTATCTGCGTGGTATTCACAAAAATTTCTATCAAATAAAAAAGTAAAATTTTTTGCTTTTTTTAAAAAAATATTCCATTCATTAAAATAAATTGGCGTATAACGTATAATTTCCATAATCTACAAGTCTTTGGCAGCCAAATTAGGTTTTTTGAGCCAATAATAAAATAGTGATGAGCATTGAATTTTAATGTCATTGAAAGACTTAAAAACAGCTTTTTGGCATAATTTTTTAGGTTCACTAACAAATTTAACTCAAACATCTGATAACCAATGCCACGCTATGTTTACCACAGGACAAACACGAAAATTCCAACATGATTTAGGGCTTGCCTCTATTCTTTCTATGGCAGCAGGGGCAGTAAACTCTGCAAGTTTCTTTGCCTTTGATGTCCTGACCACCAACGTAACAGGGCATGTGGCGGTATTGGCAAATGAAATCGTAGCCTTTCGTTGGCAGGCTTCTTATATGAAGTTGGTGTGGATGTTTGCTTTTCTGTTTGGTTCTTTTTGTTCGGGTTTGTTGGTAGATTTGATGAACCGCAAGCACCCACGTTTTGCCCACTCTTTGCCCTTAGCCTTAGTAATTTTAATTTTATTGAACGTAGCTTATTTTGGCGACCACCACTACGACTATAGTGATGAAATGATACAAGTTTTTGCGGGTAGTTTGTTATTGGCAATGGGTTTGCAAAATGGTACGGTTACGCAAGTTTCGGGTTCTGTTATCCGAACTACGCACCTCACAGGCTTATTTACAGACATTGGGATAGAGGCAGCCAAATTAATTACAAGACCTATAGAAGAAAGCCAAAGTAAGTTACAACGCAAATTTATTTTGCACATAGTCATTGTACTGTGCTTTTTTATAGGGGCTATTGGTGGCGGTTTCTTGTTTTCTAAATATTTGTTCAAGGCTTTTGCAGCACCTTCTTTGCTCTTGTTATTTGCCATTATCTACGATATTATGGATTATAGAACCTCTAAAATCCAAAAGGCTATTCACCAAGAGTACGAAAAGCAATAGTTCTATATTATACTCAAAATTTCTATCAAATCAATATTGAAAAACAGTAAAGTATTGATTGACAAATAGATGTAATTTTTTGAAAAGATTACATCTGTACAGTTTTGAGCATAAAAAAAGTAATCGTAATTGTAAACACCGCAAGGGCTTGAAGTCCTTGCGGTGTTTGATTTTAAAAAAGTAGCTACGAAGTTTAGCTTTTTTTCCGCCCATACAATTTATGAGCCTTTGAAAAATATCCACCTGAAATAGCAGCAGCAATAGAAAATTCTCCCGCCAACAGCACCGCAGCACAAATAGCAGCAAACTTTCGAGATTTACCTGTGCCTTCGCAGCCCATCATTCGTAAACATTCTTGTTGTGTGGGTAAAACCGTACCACCGCCTACAGTCCCTACAATAAGGTTGGGTAGCGTAACAGCCCCATAAAGGTCGCCTGTTGCGGTGATGTTAGCCCTTGCAATACCCATACACGCCTCAGACACACAGGCAGCATCTTGTCCGCAGGCTATAAACATAGCAGCCAAGCCATTAGGAAAGTGTGCGTTAATGCCCAAAGAAGCCGTTTGAGCAGCACCAATGACAGACGACTGCCAAAAATCAACGAATTTTTCGGGGGTAGTCCGTAAATCTTGCTCCACAATACTACGGGGCAATGTAACCTCTGCCGTAACGTATTTGCCTCTTGGCAGGGCAAAGGCTGTTCCGCGTATTTTTTTATCGCCAGAAAAATTACCATCTATGTACCACGCTGTTATACTGATAGGACATTGATTTTCAATGAATTGGCAAATAGCTTCTGTGCAGACTGTAACCATATTTTGCCCCGCAGCATCTCCTGTATGATAGTCGAAGGTGAGAATGACGGCATTGCCCTCGACCATAAATTTTACGTTTTTGAGTTGGGCAAAACGGCTGTGTTGGGCAACAATAGCAGAGAAAAGATGTTTTTGACTTTCTACCCACTGTATAAACGCAAGAGCAGTCGATAAATCCGCAAATTTGAAGATAGGGCATCTTTGCACATTTTCATGGACTACTACCGCATGAATACCGCCAGCTTTGCTACAAGCCAAAGCCCCACGATGATAAGAAGCCACCAAAGCACCTTCTGAAGTAGCCATTGGCACAAAAAAATCTCCTTCCGCATCTTTCCCTTTCAGTTTAATAGCCCCAATTACGCCTGTGGGAACTTGCGTCATACCGATATACTGTTCTATATTGCCTTTTAGCGAAGGCAAATTTGTAAAAGTCTTTTTACCTGCTAAATATGGTAAAGGAGTTTGTGCATAATCTTCTAAAAATGCTATTCTATTGTCTTGTCCTTCTTGCGTCCAATGTTTTTTTGATATAATTTCTTCGGTAGGGTGCATAGTGATATTTTTTTACAAAAATAGCACTTTGGGCTAATTTAGCAAAGGGGTATCTGCCTTTAGGCGAATCAGTTTTATTACTAATCAATGTGTAAAATTCGCCTAAAGGCAAATGTACTGTTTGCTTAGCTGAATAGCACTGACGTTGTTACATAACATTTTGCCTCCATAGTAGTTGTACCAAAGTCTTACACTACTATCATTGTTTTAGCACCTATGAAAGCCACTTTTGTATTTCCCCACCAACTTTATGCCCAATCCGCAGCCGTTGATGCTGCCGAACAAGTGTTTTTGATAGAATCTGACTTGTATTTTTCACAATACCGTTTTCACCAGCAAAAAATCTTGTTGCACATTGCTGCTATGAAATTTTATGCAGCTTATTTGCAAAGCAAGGGCAAGAAAGTGTATTACATCAATCATCAAGAAAAACTCTCGACTGTTTTTGCACAAGCCAAAGAGTTAGGTGTGCAGGTCATTCATTATACAGATACCAATGATTTTTTGTTAGAAAAAAGGCTGCAACGGTACGCCCAACAGCACGAAATAGCCTTGTTTCGGCATGAAAGCCCCAATTTTTTGAACACCACCCAAGAAATTTTACAGACTTTGAAAGAAGATAAAAAATATTTTTTGACTTCTTT
The DNA here is from genome assembly GCA_947457925.1 of Cytophagales bacterium. GTDB lineage: Bacteria > Bacteroidota > Bacteroidia > Cytophagales > Thermoflexibacteraceae > JAAFKA01. Next base: position 10,384 of record CANGYA010000064.1, read on the forward strand.
TTATATCAAACAACGCAAAAAATTAGGCATACTCTTAGACAAAGACGGCAAACCCGAAGGCAATCAATGGAGTTTTGATACCGAAAACCGCAAAAAATTGCCTAAAAACATTGCTTTGCCCCAAAACCTACAACTACCTGAAAACCAATGGGTAAAAGCTGCAAAAATTGAAGTGCAAGCACATTTTGGGCATCATTACGGACAACTCACTCCGTTTAACTACCCAACAACTTATGCAGAAGCCCAACAGGTTTTGGAACATTTTTTAGCAACCAAACTCCATTTATTTGGAGATTACGAAGATGCTATAGCTCGGCACGAAGTTTTTTTGTTTCACGCTGTCCTTACTCCAGCCCTCAATATTGGGCTGTTGAATCCGCAAGAGGTTTTAGACAAAACTTTGGCGTATGCCCAAACTCACGCCGTACCTTTGAACAGTTTGGAGGGCTTCATCAGGCAGTTGATAGGTTGGCGGGAATTTGTGCGTGGCGTGTACCTTGCCGAAGGAGTCCGCCAACGTACCACTAACTTTTGGCAGTTTCAACGCCCACTACCCGAACAGTTTTGGCAAGGCACTACAGGGCTGTTGCCTTTTGATACGCTGGTGCGGAAGTTGGAACGGCACGCCTATTCGCACCACATAGAAAGGTTGATGGTGGCGGGCAGCTTGTTTTTACTCTGCGAATTTCGCCCCGATGATGTGTACCGCTGGTTTATGGAGTGGTACATAGATGCCTACGATTGGGTCATGGTGCCCAATGTCTATGGCATGAGTTTGTATGCAGATGGCGGTTTGATAACGACCAAGCCTTATTTGTGTGGTTCAAATTATATTTTGAAAATGAGTGATTTTCCAAAAGGAGATTGGTGCAGGGTTTGGGACGGACTGTATTGGCGGTTTATTTGGCAACACCAAGATTTTTTTAAGCAAAGCCCACGTATGAGTATGATGGCAAATTTGGTGAATAAAATGGACAAAAAAGTCTTAGATGAACATTTGAAAGTTGCTAATCAATTTTTGGAAAATTTATAGTAATAAAAAAAGGTGTATTCTTTTTAAAAGATTACACCTTTCTTTGTATGTTTTAAGAGTGCCAATAAACTATTTTTCTAAGGCTTCTTCAATGCTATTGCAATAGACAATATCGTATTTTTCAAAATCAAAATTGTATTCACGAGCTATTTTTTGTCTGCCTACTTCCACACTTTTCTGGAACAAATCGTCTAAAGGTAATAATTTACGATGCTTTTTAAGCCCAATAGTTTTCAACAAATCTTCTTTCCAAACCGTATGATACCAAGTCATGGAGTTTTGGTCAAAAACTTTCAATTTTCTTTTGTCAAATATTATTTTTTGTGTGCCTGTGCGTTTTGCTTTTTCGCCTATAGCTATAAACAACTTTTTAAAGTCATCTTCTTTAATTAAAAAAGAACGAATTTCACAGATAATCGTCTGTTTTTCAGGGTAATACTTTGCAAAGGCAATACCATCATCTGCAATCACATCTGCACTTCTAAGTAGTTCATCTATCAACATAGTTGTATTAATTTTATTAAAGTTTTACCAACACAGCTATAACTAAATATTAGCTTGTTTTGTTCATTCGCAATCCTTGTAAGACTGTTAAACTATTATTTTAGGTGGATAAGCTACTTTCATGCCTTCTAAGGCGTTAATTAACTCTTTGACTATCAAATAGTTTCTGTACCATTTGCTGTCTGCTGGTATGATTATCCATTCAGGTTCGTTGCAAACTTCAAATAGTTGTTCATACACTGGTGTAAACAATGCACGTTGTTGGAGATTGAGGTCGTCTTGTGGCTCAAATTTCCATGCCTTGTCGGGGTTGATTTTTCTTTCGTTGATACGTGCTTGCTGTTCGTGGGCAGATATATGTAAAAAGAATTTGACAATAGTTACTTTTTCGTCTTGCAACAATGCCTCAAAATGATTGATATGTTGCATTCTTTGGTGCAACACTTCTTGGGGCAATGTTTTTTGTACGGCAGGCACTAAAATATCTTCATAATACGACCTATTGAAAATACCTATCATGCCTTTGGCGGGTACGTGTGGGTGAACACGCCACAAAAAATCATGAGCTACTTCTTCGACAGTAGGTCTTTTAAACGACTTGATTTGACAGCCTTGCGGGTTAATACCTGTGTAAAGGTGCTTAATAACACCATCTTTGCCTGCTGCGTCCAAGCCTTGTAAGATAATCAACAAACTTTGTGTGCTTTGGGCGTACAGTTTGGTTTGTAGTTCTCTTAGTTTTTTGAGCAAAGCACCCATTTCTTCTTCTATGGTTTCCTTCGTTATCTTTTTAGGTGGAGTGGTGGGGGTTTCGTGCAGTTGTATAAACATAGTTTGCTATAAAAATAATGTGAATTGTAAAAGGCAAGATAATTATTTTCTGATAATTTATAGCTTATAGACGACTTAGAACTATTTGGTTTTGCCTATAAAGTTATTTAGTAGGTAGTTTTTTTATTCATGCTAACTTTCTGCCGTTGTTTATTTCCTCAAAAACAACTTCCACCTCCAATCACAACCTTTGGGAATCCCCCCAAAAGCTATGATTTTTTATTACACCCAAAAACACTGCACAGTTTCAAAACAACCATTCGCATAAACAATTTTATTTGATAATCAACACTTTACAAAAGTAATCAAACAGCTATTTTACCATAATGTTAAATTTAAACCAAGCAAACCCGTCTTTATGTTACTAAACAATGAAAAAAAGCCTAAGAATGTAATTGTAAGGTAAATTAGCTTTTACGTTCACGTAACACTACTTACCTACCTTTGCACCGCAATTCAAGCACATTAATTACTTATCAGAATAACAAATTTATGCGACAACTTTTTATTACTTTCTTATTCTTTATCGTCAGTACGTTGGCGTTTGCCCAAACGGGGACAGTAAAAGGAACTATCAAGGACAAAAACACGAATGAAGGTTTAGTAGGTGCTACCGTAATGATTGAAGGCACTACTATAGGTTCAATCACAGACATAGAAGGCAATTTTGCTTTCAAAGCACCCGTAGGCACATACAATTTATTGATTTCTTATGTGTCTTACAAAACCCATAAAATTACAGGGGTTAAAATAGAAAATGAAAAAGTATTAACGATTCAACATAATTTAGAAGAGGACAATACGAATTTGACGGAAGTAGTTGTATATGGTATCAAGGAAACAAATACTTCTACGGCAGTCTTGAATGAGATGAAACGCATGGACGCAGTAGCCGTTGGGGTTTCTTCTGAACAAATGAGTAGAACTTTGGACAGAGATGCAGGACAAGCCGTAAAAAGAGTACCGGGTGTGTCTATAGTAGATGATAAATTTGTGGTGGTGCGTGGTTTGAGTGAAAGATACAATACAGTATTATTGAATGATGTGATTACACCAAGTTCAGAAGTAGATTCAAGGGCATTTTCTTTTGACATGATACCTACAGGGGCTTTAGATAAGATGTTAGTTATTAAATCTACTACTGCCGAAAACCCCGGGGACGTAGCTGGTGGCGTGATTAAACTTTATACAAAAGGGTATTCAGATGCCAACAGTTTCAATATCAATGTAAGTTCGGGCTATCGTTTTGGTACAACTTTTCAAAATGCACTTTCTCAAAGACAAACTGTAACAGACTTTTTAGGTTTTGATTCTCACCGCCAACTCAATATGTCTTTCCCTCGCCGTTTGGGAAATGATGCCCGCCAAAACGCAGAAATTGCCAAAGGTTTACAGCCTTATTGGGACGCAAGCAATGTAAATATCCTTCCCGATTTGCGTTTGAGCATGAATTTGAGCCGTAATTTTTTCGTGAAAAATGTCAAAGTTGGTAACATCACTGCCATTAACTACAGCAATACCAACCAATTTATGAATATCGAAAGAAACTTGTATAACAACAAGGCAAATGACGATATAAAAGCAGAAAGAAATTATGCTTATTCAGATGCATCTTTCAATAATACTGCACGTGTGGGCGTAATGCACAACTGGTTTATGTTATTGAACCCGAATAACCGCATAGAATTTAGAAATTTATTTAACCAAACAGGCATTACAGAAAGCATTGTGCGTACAGGTGTGAATGATGCCAATGGTTTTGAGGTAAAAAATTACAATTTCATGTACGAAAGTCGCAGCATTTATTCAGGACAGTTGGCAGGCTACCATGATTTGAAAAACGAAAAAACAAAAATTAATTGGACTTCGGGCTTTGGCTATACGTTCCGTAACGAACCCGACAACCGCAGAGCTAAAACGCAAAGAGTAGGCAACTCTGAGAACTTTGAGGTTACGTTTCCGCCTACAGCAGCCGTTTTTGAAGCAGCACGTTTTTACTCAAAATTGGCAGAAACGAATGTAATGCTAAGAGGTGATATTGAACACAAAATTAAGTTCAAAGGTCGTGAGGCTAAATTAAAAGCAGGTTTGTATGCCGAAAGAAAAGACAGAGTATTCAATGCACGTTGGATGTCTTATGTAAAAAGTGTAAATTTTGACAATACAATTCTTAGTCAGCCTATTGAAAACATTTTCAACAACCAAAACAACCTTGACGGCAGATTTGGTTTGACTTTCACAGAAGGCACAACGCCAGAAGATGCTTACAAAGCTAATAACACATTGTTTGCAGGTTATGCGTCTGCCAATTTACCATTAGGCGAAAAATTGAATGCAAATGTAGGCTTGCGTTTAGAATATAACGACCAACGTATTCTTTCAGAAAAAAGAGGTGGGGCAAAAGTAAATGAAACGAAACAAGTTTTAACACCAATGCCTTCGTTAAACCTTACATACAACCTAACAGAAAAACACTTACTACGTTTTGCTTACGCCTACACGATTAACAGACCAGAGTTTAGAGAAATTGCACCATTTGGCTACTACCGTTTTGATTATGACGTATTTGTGGCGGGTAATCCTAATTTACAAAACTCGAATATTCACAATGTAGATTTGCGTTATGAATGGTATCCGAATGACGGTGAGGCAATTTCGGTAGGTGCTTTTTACAAAAACTTCATCAATCCTATTGAAGTAGGTACAATCGTAACGGGTGATGCACGTACTTTCACGCCTTACAACGCAAAATCTGCTACTAACTACGGCGTAGAATTAGACATGAGAAAATCTTTGGGAACATTGACAGACGCACCTTTTGTAAAAGACCTTAGCGTAGTGGCAAACTTCGCCCTTATCAATAGCAGCGTAGATGTAAGTAATTTGGGCAGCACATTTGATAAATCAAGACCGATGATGTACCAATCACCTTACTTAGTAAACGTAGGTTTGTTCTACAACAACGAAGCAAGTAAAACACAATTTAACTTACAATACAATGTTTTGGGCAAACGTCTGTTCGTAGTGGGTGATGTGCAGTATCCTACACAATACGAAATGCCTCGCCACTTGATAGACTTAGCAGCCAGCAAGAGATTTGGCAAGTTGGAAGTTAAAGCAGGTATTTCTGACTTATTGAATGCACCGTTTTTGATTAAACAAGACAGTGGTAACAGAGATGGTAAAATTACAGATTCAGATGAAACAATTATCCGTTTGCAAAGAGGTACTTCTGTAACATTGGGTGTTTCTTACGGACTATAAACTGTAGTGCGGGCTTCAGTCCGTACATAAACAAAACATACACTAAAACAAAAATATGCGGACTAAAGTCCGCACTACAGTATAAAACAATTCTAATTTCTAAACAAAATGAAAACTACATTCCAAAACTTATTATTAGCTTTTGCCTTAGCAGGCGTATTTGCTTCATGTTCAAGTGATGTAAGCACGGGAGCATTGCCAGCCCCTACACCTACACAAACAGTAGAAGTAAACGGCAGCGAAGCCATTACAAAAGATACCAAATGGACAGCAGATAAAAAATATTTGTTGAAAGGCTTTGTAAGAGTAAAATCAGGAGCTACTTTGACCATAGAACCGGGTACAATTATCATGGGTGATAAAACTACTACAGGCTCATTGGTCATAGAACGTGGTGGAAAAATCATGGCAGAAGGTACGGCACAACGTCCTATCATTTTCACGTCTGCACAACCATCAGGTTCTCGCAGTTATGGTGATTGGGGTGGTATAGTAGTATTGGGTAATGCTCCTACTAACAAACCCAACACGACAATTATTGAGGGTATTCCTGATGCCCCTTATGGTGGTACAAACGCCAATGACAACTCTGGAGTTATCAAATATGTGCGTATAGAGTTTAGTGGTGTAGCTATTAACCCTAATAACGAAATTAATGGTTTGACATTAGGCGGTGTAGGAGCAGGTACGAAAATAGAGTACGTACAAGTTTCTTATTGCGGAGATGATTCGTTTGAGATGTTTGGAGGTAATGTAAACGCAAAATATTTGATAGCACACAGAGGTTGGGACGATGATTTTGATACAGATTTTGGTTATACTGGCAACGTACAATATGCTCTGTCTATTCGTAACCCAGAAATTGCCGACCAATCACAATCTAACGGCTTTGAGTCTGATAACGACAACACAAGCAACTTAACAGACCCTCGTACAAGAGCTACTTTCTCTAATGTAACAATTTTCGGGGCATTAGACAGAGGTGCTGCCCCTAATAACTTGTATGGTCGTGCTGCCCACTTACGCAGAAACACTCGCCAAGCCATATTTAATTCAGTATTAACAGGCTACAGAGTGGGTGTGCATATAGACGGTAGTGTAGCACAAGCAGACGCATTAGCAGGTGAGTTAGAAATTATGAACACGACTTTGGCAGCGATGGAAATTCCTGTAGGTACGTATGCTTCGGCAAATGGTACAGTTACAGTAAGTGCAGCTTCGCAAGCTATTGTAGATTGGTTCAATACGCCAGCTAAAAATAACACAATCGTACCTAATTTGGCAAGTATTGGTTACAATGGTGTTAATATGGATAGCCCTACTTTATTACCACCAGCTACTTCTTCTTTGTTGGGTGCAAATGCAGCTTCTTTCACACACCCAAGAGTAAACAATACTTTCTTTGACAAAGTGAATTTTAGGGGTGCTTTCGGTACAACAGATTGGACTAAAGGTTGGGCGAATTTCAACCCACAAAATACAACGTATTAATATAAAATGCTTGAAATTAGCCCCACAAGGGTTTAAAACCCTTGTGGGGGCTGTTCTAAAATATTTTTGCAAATACTCTCAATAAAAGCAGTTTCGTAACAGTCAATTACAATAGATTATTTTGATAAGGACTATTAAGGTTCAAAATGTAGATAGTTGGTGTTTTTTAAATACCAACTATTTTTTGTTATAAAGCCCTAAGCCGTATCTTTACTTAATAATATGCAAAAGAGTGCTGTAGCATAGGCTTTAGCCTGTGCATTCATTAATTGATTTTCACTATATTAAAAGCACAGGCTAAAGCCTATGCTACAAAGAAATATTTATGTATAACGACTCTTGGATTTTAGCTTTACTACTGACCAAAATTTTTTGTTTGTTATTGCTATTTTATGCCTCTTTACATGGCGTCAGCATAGCCTTTCGTTGGCAAGCCAACAGCACCAACAGCCTACAGTTAGGCTTAGAACGAAAAACCTACCTCATTAGTAGTATTATTTCACTCGTATTGTTTTTTGAGCTACTAAGTTTTGTCTTGTTTGTGGTGCTGGTAAATACGCACCTGCCCACAGTCATTAAAGGGGCAATGTGTGCCTCTGGCGTACTCAATAGCAACGAATACGGCACACCTACGCTGTTCCTAAAAGCAGCAGCCTTGTTGGTGTATGTAGCTTTTTTAGCCCTGCAATATTTAGATGATGCAGAACCTTTGTACCCTCTTACGCCCAAAAAATATAGCTACATTGTGCCTATTGTTGTCTGTTCGGTAGCAGATTTTGTGCTACAACTACTTTTTTTTGGCGGACTTCATCCCGATAAAATCGTAACTTGTTGTAGTGTCAATTTCGTGGGAACAAGTAGCCCAACACATTTAGAATTTTTGGGAGGCGGATTTAATACTCTACAGCCTTTTGTGTGGGCATGGGTAGCAGTAGCTATTTTAACAGGCATAGCAACCGTTTATCAGAACAATAAAAATTATTATTTACAAATCCTCTTAGCTATCATTTATACAACTTTAGGGTGTTATACACTCAAATATTTCTTTGTAAAATACATCTATGGTGTGCCTTCGCATTATTGCCTATATGATACCCTACTGAACAATTACTATTATATAGGATTTGTGCTATTTGGAGGATATTTTGTGCTACTTTTCAATATAGTTGTTATGACAATATTCTATAAAAATAGACAAAATCTTACATATAAATTTACCGAAGAAAGCAAAGTGTTAAAAAATGTAATCATAGCTATTTTAATATTTAACACACTAATACCTCTCTTGTATTGGTTATTTTGGCAGGGGGACTTATAAAAAACTTAAAGAGCAGAGAATATCTCTAACCCTTTAAGTTCTTTCAACCAGCTATGAAAAGAAATATTTAACGCAATGCCTTAAATATTTACCTATGCAATGATACAAGTATTGTTTGAATTTTCAAAATTCTTACTTGTGTATTTTTTACACTTTAACAAATTTTAACTTTTTGTAATTTTGTTTTTTGTTTAATATTTTTATTAAAAAGCTAAACAAAAAATATGTTGGCAGCAGTTAGAGCCACTATTCAGAGTTTCTTTTACAAAAGCATTTAATTTTTGTTACAGCCCCAAAAAACTTCGCAAAATTCCGTTTTCTTGTGTAGCTTTGCACCCCAATAACACCACACACACCCTAAAGGATTCCAAAGCCTTTAGGGTGCGGTTTAATAGAGAAACTTTTACAACTATGCCCAAAGATAACAGCATCAAATCCGTTTTGATTATTGGCAGTGGTCCTATTATTATTGGACAAGCCTGCGAATTTGACTACTCTGGCTCGCAAGCCTCACGGTCATTAAGAGAAGAAGGCATCGAGGTCATTCTCATTAACTCGAACCCTGCGACAATTATGACGGACAGCGTAACCGCCGACCACATTTATTTGAAGCCTCTCGAAAAGAAATCCATTGTCGAAATTTTACAGAAACATAAAATTGATGCCGTTTTACCAACTATGGGTGGTCAAACGGCATTAAATTTAGCATTAGACTGTGAAAAGGCGGGCATCTGGAAAAAGTACGGCGTGAAGATGATTGGTGTGGACGTAGAGGCTATCAAGACTACGGAAGATAGAGAGTTGTTCCGCAAGAAAATGATAGAGTTGAACGTAAATGTGTGCAAGGGACGTACTGCCAATTCGTTTTTGGAGGGCAAAGAAATAGCCCAAGAAATTGGTTTTCCGTTGGTAATTCGCCCTTCGTTTACTTTGGGCGGTACTGGTGGCGGTTTTGTAAACAGCCCACAGGAGTTTGAAAAAGCCCTGAAACATGGTTTAGACTGTTCCCCTGTGCATGAGGTTTTGATAGAACAAAGTATTTTGGGTTGGAAGGAATTTGAGTTAGAAATTTTGCGGGACAAGGCGGGCAATATGATTATCATTTGCTCTATCGAAAACTTTGACCCTATGGGTATTCATACAGGCGACTCTATTACAGTAGCTCCTGCGATGACCCTACCCGATACGGTGTACCAACACATGAGGGATTTGGCGATTAAAATGATGCGTGGTATTGGTAATTTTGCGGGTGGTTGTAACGTGCAGTTTGCTGTAAACCCCAAAGACGATACGATTGTAGCCATAGAGATAAATCCCAGAGTATCAAGGTCTTCGGCGTTGGCTTCTAAGGCTACGGGCTATCCGATTGCCAAAATTGCTGCAAAATTGGCGTTGGGCTACAATTTAGATGAATTGAAAAACCCAATTACCAAAACAACTTCTGCCTGTTTTGAACCTACAATAGACTACGTAATTGTAAAAGTACCACGTTGGAATTTTGACAAATTTAGAGGGGCAGACGACAAATTAGGCTTGCAAATGAAGTCTGTAGGCGAGGCAATGGGCATAGGTCGCAATTTCCAAGAGGCTCTGCAAAAGGCTTGTCAGTCATTAGAAAACCGCCGAAATGGTTTGGGAGCAGACGGCAAAGAAGTAACCGACCAAAACAAGATTTTATACAGTTTGGAAAATCCAAGTGGTGGCAGGTTGTTTCATATCTATGATGCCTTCAAATTGGGCATTTCTTTCAAGACGATTCAGAAATTAACAAAAATAGATAATTGGTTTTTGTACCAAATAGAGGAGTTGGTATTGATAGAAAAAGAAATTGCAAAATACCAAATCAGTAATTTACCAAAACCTCTGTTATTGACAGCCAAACAAAAAGGTTTTTCTGACCGCCAAATTGCACATATTTTAGGTTGTGTAGAAAGTCAGGTAAATAAAGTACGTAATGAGCAAGGTATCAAGAGAGTTTACAAAGTGGTAGATACTTGTGCTGCGGAGTTTGAGGCAAAAACGGCTTATTATTACTCTACTTTTGAGGGAGAAAATGAATCTGTATCTACAGACCGTAAAAAAGTGGTAATTTTGGGTTCGGGGCCTAACCGTATTGGACAAGGAATAGAGTTTGATTATTCTTGTGTGCATGGTGTTTTGGCAGCTAAAGAATGTGGTTACGAAACCATTATGATTAACTGTAACCCCGAAACGGTATCGACAGACCCCGATATTTCGGATAAATTGTACTTTGAGCCTGTATTTTGGGAACATCTGTACGACATTATCCAACACGAAAAACCTGTGGGGGTGATTGTACAGTTGGGCGGACAAACGGCATTGAAGTTGGCAGAAAAACTACACCGTTACGGTATTCCAATTATTGGCACAACTTACGAAAGTTTGGATTTGGCAGAAGACAGAGGTAGATTTTCGGATTTATTAAAATCTTTAGACATTCCGTATCCGCAATATGGTGTGATAGAAGATGCCGAACAAGCCGTAGAGTTGGGCAAACAGTTAGGTTTCCCATTATTGGTGCGTCCTTCTTACGTTTTGGGCGGACAAAGCATGAAAATTGTCATCAATGAACAAGAATTAGAGCAGCACGTTGTCAATATCCTGAATGAACACGCAGGCAACGGCGTGCTACTCGACCATTTCTTGGAACACGCCATAGAAGCCGAAGCAGACGCAATTTGTGATGGTAAAGATGCGTATATCATTGGTATCATGGAACACATAGAACCTGCGGGCATTCACTCTGGCGACTCTAATTCGGTGTTACCGCCATTTGACTTGTCGGACAATGTGATTCAACAAATAAAAGACATTACGCACAAATTAGCTATTGCCCTTAAAACTGTAGGTTTAATAAACATACAATTTGCGATAAAAGACGAAAAAGTGTATGTGATAGAGGCAAATCCAAGAGCCAGCCGTACCGTACCGTTTATTTGCAAAGCCTACAAAGAACCGTATGTAAACTATGCGACAAAGTTGATGTTGGGCGAAAAGAAAATTTCGGATTTTAAATTTAACCCACAGTTAGAAGGATACGCCATTAAAAACCCTGTGTTTTCATTCAATAAATTCCCGAATGTAAATAAGGAATTGGGTCCTGAAATGAAATCTACAGGCGAGGCTATTTACTTTATAGATGACCTTTCTGATGACTATTTTTTGAAGTTGTACCAAGATAGGAATGTATATTTGAGTATGTAAAACAAAACCCCTCTCCAAATGGAGAGGGGTTTTGTTTTTTGTAGCATAGGCTTTAGCCTGTGCATACGTAATAGGTATAGGCTTATAGTGTCGTGCTTTAAAAACTTATAGTAAAACTAATTTTTTTCAAATCAATAAGTTGGTTGTGTTCAAGAAATCTAGTAAAGATGTTAGTGTCGTGCTATAAATTGTTATAGAAACCAAGTTTGGGGTGTTTGAAAAAGTTAGGGATTAAGTCCTGTTTCTTTTTCATTTCCCCC
>CANGYA010000065.1 GCA_947457925.1 Cytophagales bacterium
GCAAAGGCAGAACATTATTCACACATTTTCAATACGTCTATCAACGGTTTGCCTATTTTGGTATATGCTACCGAAGAGTCGGACATTACAAACAAAGTAATCACTAAATTAGGTGGTACTGTTCCTAAGAAAACAGAAACGAAGCCTACAACACCTACAACAGGTGGTAAATAATTGAAAAAAGGTAGTTTTTAAAAAAATTGCAAAGATGACATCTTTTAAAAAGATGTCATCTTTTTTTGCATTAAAATTACGTCTTGAATGTCATTTTTTATTTAGATAACTATATGTATTATTACCTTATTGACAATATATAAATTAAGTGTGAAAATTTTTATGTATAAACTTAATTAACTATCTTTACAAGGTAATTATTATACTATATTAATGATATGGCTAACGAAAAAAAAACAGAACGAATTGTCTATACACATTTTGAACAATCAAATGATATAATTCATATTGAAGAACAATCTTCGGATATATCTAAAATAGATAAATTGCTAAAAAGTGCTTCTAAAAAAGGTAGCGGAAAAGGACGACCAGAGTTTATTATTACATATAAAAAAAATGCTGATTTGCTAATTGTCATAGAATGTAAGGCAGATATTACTAAACATGAAAGTGCTAATAGAGATAAATTTGCAGACTTTGCAGTAGATGGAGTATTATTATACGCCTCTTATCTATCAAAAGACTTTGATGTTTTAGCTATTGCTGTAAGCGGAGAAACTCAACAACAATTAAAAGTATCACATTTTTTACATCTAAAAAATGAAAGAAAAGCAACTCAAATATTTGGCGATAAATTATTGCCTGCACAAGACTATCTAAATGGTTATTTGAAGAGTCCTGAAAAATTTAGACAGGACTATAATACTCTTTTAGCTTTTACCAAAACCTTAAACGAAAAACTTCATACTTATAAAATTTTAGAAAGCCAACGAAGTCTCCTAATAAGTTGTATTTTAATAGCCTTAGAAGATGATGCTTTTAGAAAATCTTATCGTTTAAAAAATACTCCTAAAAGTTTGGCGGATTTTTTAACAAAAACTGTGGCGGAAAAATTAGAAGAAGCTAATATTGCAGGTAAGAAATTAGAAAATTTGATTATTCAATTTAGTTTTATTAAAACAGATACTTCACTTTCTACTATAGACAAAGTATTAAAAGAGTTAATCGATGAAATTGACGAAAATATTAACTCTTTTATCAAAACACATGAGTATTTTGACGTTCTAGGGCAATTATATATAGAATTTTTACGTTATGCTAATAGTGATAAGGGGTTAGGAATTGTACTGACTCCGCCACATATTACAGAGTTATTCTCAGATTTAGCACAAGTCAATAAAAATTCTATTGTGTACGATAACTGTACAGGTACAGGTGGCTTTTTAATTGCTGCAATGAAAAAAATGATAGAAGATGCAAAAGGAGATGCTACTAAGATTACAGCTATTAAAACACATCAATTAATAGGAGTAGAATATCAGGCACATATTTTTGCATTGGCGGTTTCGAATATGTACATTCATCAAGATGGCAAAACTAATATTATGAATGGTAGCTGTTTTGATGAAGAAATTATAAGAGAAATAAAAACTAAAAAGCCAACTGTTGGATTTTTAAATCCACCTTATAAGGGAGATAAAAAAACAGATACAGATGAGTTGGAATTTATTTTAAATAATCTCGATTGTTTAGTCGATGGAGGAACTTGTGTTGCAATAGTTCCTATGCAAAGTGCATTGGCTATAGGTGGCAAAGTCTTGGAATATAAAAAGAAACTCTTGGAAAAACATACATTAGAGGCTGTTTTGTCTATGCCAGATGAATTGTTTTTTAATTCAAAGGTTGGAGTTGTTTCTTGTATTATGGTTTTCACTGCACATAAGCCACACCCTAAACATAAAGAAACTTTTTTTGGCTATTTAAAAAACGATGGTTTTGTAAAACGCAAAGTGCAAGGAAGGTTTGATGCTTATGGACTATGGAAAGATATTAAAGAATATTGGCTTACAACTTTTCTGAATAAAAAATCAATTGCAGGTTTTAGTATTAATAGGGTTATTACGCCTATGGAAGAATGGAGTGCAGAAGCTTATATGGAAACAGATTATTCTGTGATTCGAAAAGAGCATTTTGTAACAACATTATTAAACTATTCTACATTCCTATTAAGTAATCGTTTAGTAGACCAAATTCAATTTATCCCCTTTTTAGACCAAGAAATTGAACTAAATACTAATAAATGGCAAAGTTTTAAATTAAACACACTTTTTACAATTACAGGAAGTAGAACTACCCCTATATTAGAGCTTGAAGAATATGGAAAAGGTAAATTCCCATACGTAACAACACAAGCTACTAATAATGGTGTAGAGGATTTTTATGATTATTTTACAGAAGAAGGAAATATTTTAACAGTAGATAGTGCCGTTTTAGGTTATTGTGCCTATCAACCATTTGATTTCTCTGCCAGTGACCACGTTGAAAAGCTAATTCCTAAATTTAAAATGAACAAATATATCGCCCTATTTTTAGTAACAATTATGAATTTAGAACAGTATCGTTATAATTATGGACGCAAGTGTAGCCAGTCTAGAATGAAACAAGTTAGCATAAAATTACCAGCAAAAGATGGCGAACCAGATTTTACATACATGGAAAACTATATCAAATCATTGGCTTATTCAGGTTCAATTTAAGGGGAGTTGTAAAAAGTATTGATAGTAGCTTAGACTTTTCACGTCTAAAACACTTAGAAAGTGTTTTCTAAATTTGTTAATTAACACTTTTCTGATAACTACCTTTTTTTTTGCATAAAGGCATCTTTTAACGACAAAAAGATGCCTTTTGTCTTTGTTTTTCCATGTATCTTTGTGCTTTTAGCCCAATGCTATATGATAATGGAAACCCCACAATTTGATTTTGAAGCAGGCGAAGTGCTATTGATAGACAAGCCTTTGGAATGGACATCTTTTGATGCCGTTAAGAAAATCCGCAACCTTTCGCAGTGCAAAAAAGTAGGGCATGCGGGTACATTAGACCCTTTAGCCACAGGTTTGCTCATTATTTGCACAGGTAAAAAAACCAAAGCCATTAATTTGTACCAAGATGCGGAAAAAGAATATGTGGGTGAGTTGGTCATTGGGGCAACTACGCCTTCTATTGATTTGGAAACGGCAGTAGAAAACCAAGTAAGCATTGAGCATATTACATTGGAACAAGTAAAAGCAGCTACACAACAATTTTTGGGCGAAATCCAACAAATTCCCCCTTTGTATTCTGCCATTAACATAGACGGCAAAAGAGCCTACGAACTTGCCCGCAAAGGTGTAGAAAAGAAATTGGAGGCTCGGACTGTTACTATCAAAGAATTTGAACTGACCAATATCGCACTGCCCACAGTGTTGTTTCGGGTGGTATGTTCCAAAGGGACATACATTCGGAGTTTGGTAAGAGATTTTGGGCAAGTTTTGGGCGTAGGGGCTTATATGTCGGCACTTAGACGCACACGCATAGGCGACCAGCACATCAATAACGCATGGAAGTTGGAAGAATTGACCACAATTTTGAAAGCAAGAAAAGCAGCCTTACAATAAGCCATGAAAACCAACGAATCTCCTACTTACTTATCTATCAAGGATTGGGCAGAAGAAGACCGTCCAAGAGAAAAATTATTATTAAAAGGCAAAGCAAGCCTTTCTGATGCCGAACTGATAGCTATTTTGTTAGGTTCGGGTACGGTGTCTATGAGTGCTGTAGAGTTGGCAAAGCAGATTTTGCACAGTGTCAATTACAATCTGCACGAATTGGCACAACTGACTATCAAGGACTTAGAAAAATTTAAAGGCATTGGCGAAGCTAAAGCCATTACCATTGTAGCAGCCGTAGAGTTGGGCAGACGCAGAAAAAACGCAGACGCACAGCAACGCAGCAAAATTGAAAGTTCTAAAGATGTGTACGAAATTTTACAAGCCGATTTGTTGGATTTGCCCTACGAAGAATTTTGGGCTTTGTACCTCAACAGAGCTAACGAAGTGCTACGCAAAGTGCAGATTAGTAGAGGCGGTGTAGTGGGTACGGTGGCAGATGTTCGGCTGATACTCAGACATGGTATTGAGCTATTGGCAAGTGGCATTGTCTTGGCACATAACCACCCTTCGGGTAATTTGCAGCCCAGCCCCGAAGACTTGAAACTGACACAAAAAGTAAAAGAGGCTGCCCAACTAATGAACATGGCGTTGTTAGACCATTTGATTATTGGTAATCAAAGTTATTTTAGTTTTGTAGATGAAGACGTAATGAAACAGCTATAAAACCAAATGAAAGGATGTAGTCATGCACAGATAAATTATTTTATTTTAAGTATAAAAAATACAGTTACTTGGTAATCAAATAATTGTGTTTTTTATACTTAAAAGTGGGGGAGTGGTCAAAATGTACGATTATCTAATTTATTGGTTATCAATTATTTAATTATCATACATTTTTACCACTATCCTTTTCTAAACACCGTTTCATACGACTGTATCCAATCTTTTGCACTCAATTTTTCGGCTAATGTTCCTAATAAAGCATAAGGAATTTGCTCCATTTTTTTTAATCTGATACAGCTTTTCCCCATGTCCAACTTGTGTGGAACTTGTGCAGCATAGCTTTCCACAAACCAAGCTGTCAGTTCTGGCGAGGCGTACATCGCCAAATGATACAAGGCTATAAAGTTTTTTTGCGAAGCAATGGTAAGAAATGGCAAAGGTTGTGGCGGTTCGCAGTGGTAGCCTTTGGGATATAGACTGTAAGGCACTACGTACTGCAAGTTTTTAGTCGTGATAATTTCTTCGAAACCCTGACTTTCTAAAATAGGTTTGAGGGTATTTCTTAATTGTTGCAAGGCTGCTATACGGCTGGGTTCTACAGTTTGCAAAAAATCTTCAAAACTAATTGATTGGTTGTCCATAGTAATAGTTTTAGAGGTGTAGGCATTTTTACATAGAATATGCTTTGCAAAGCATATTCTATGTAAAAATGACAAAAAATATAAGAACTTAGCAACAACAACTACGTTAATTGCTGAATGATAATCAATAGTTTTGCGTACTTCTTACGTTTATTTTGTGTCTGTTTTTTGGGCTATTTTGTGTTGTTTTTTGGCACTGTAGCCAAAAGTACGGCTCAAAACTTATTTACAATAGAACAACAAAAAGCTCTTTTTAGCCTTTCTACCGACAAATTCAAGACAAGTATCACTGCGTCTGGGGCTTTGTACGCACATCAGTACAACTATTGGTGTTTCATCAAACTTTTGATACAAGATGAGGCAAAATTGTATCAGGATTTACAGCCGTATGAAGAAAAACATTTGGCACAAGTCCAACTTTACCCCAAAAATACGCCTGAATATTTGTTTGCCCAATCGGAAATTAAGTTGCAATGGGCTATTATCCAACTCAAATTTGGGCATGAATGGGCTGCTTTTCAGGGGTTTCGCCAAGCCTACAAGTTAGCCAAAGAGAACCATGCTAAATTTCCTGCTTATTTGCCCCAAAAAAAGACATTGGGTTTTCTGCAAATTTTATTGGCTGCTGCCCCCGAAAATTATCATTGGTTGTTGTCTTTGTTGGGTTTAGAGGGTAATAGACAAGAAGGTTGGCTGTTGTTGAATGAAGTGGCGAATAGTCAAGGATTTTATGCCGAAGAAGCCCGAATTTTATGGATACTTGCCAAATTGATGGTAGAAAAACAAGCTGTGGAGGCTTTGAACAAAATAAAAGAATGGCAATGGTATGAACCACAAGGCAAAAGTAATACGGTTTTACACAGTTATTTGTGTGTGTGGGTGTGTATCAAAGCACACACAGCAAAGCAGGCAAATTTGATTTTGAGTAATATTGATAAAACAAGTAATAGTGATAAATTACCTTTGTACGATTATTTGCTGGCAGAAAGTTATTTTCTTATAGGCAGGTATGTAGAGGCTTCACAAAATTATTTATCATATTTGGCGGTTTATCAAGGTAATAGATACATAAAAGATGCGTATTTTAAATTATACGCCATCGCCGAAATAACAGGACAAGCTACTACAGCAACGCAGCACAAAAGTAATATTTTGAAAAATGGTGCATTGCAAACGGAGGCAGACCGTTATGCCCAAAAATTTGCGGAGGGGAAGGCTGCGGGTTCACCAAAACTTTTTCGGCTACGTTTTTTGACAGATGGCGGCGAGTACGAACAAGCTACGCAATGGTTACAACAACACGCCGTTCAAGGGTTTGAAAAAGGGGTAGAACAAACAGAGTATTACTACCGTATGGCACGTCTTTGTCATCTTACCCAACAGTACTCGCAGGCTATTACGCATTACCAACAAGTTTTATCGCAAAGTTACACTCCGAAAACCTACTTTGCCCCTAATTCAGCCTTACAAATGGGCTTATTATGTATGCAACAGTTACAAAAAAAAGACCTTGCAAAATATTATTTCAAGAAAGTGCTTGATTATCAAGACTATGAATATGAAAAAGGGATTCGGTATGAAGCCCAGAGGTATTTGAAGCAGTTGTAACCTCACCCCCCTACCCCCCTCTCCATTTGGAGAGGGGGAGAATTTGTGTCAATTTTGACATTTAAAAAAAAAGCCCCCTCTCTATTTGGAGAGGGGGAGAATTTGCGTCAATTTTGACGTTTAAAAAAAAAGCCCCCTCTCTATTTGGAGAGGCAACTGAGTTGGAAGGTGTGGGTGAGGTCATTACTTTAATCAATACTCGGCATTTCATTAAAATTGTCCTCTTCTTCCTTACCTCGTAGCTTGTCCAAAAAGTCATTGGTGAGTTGTGCCTCTGTTTCAGACAAGCCATTGAGCAAGTCTTCTGGTGGTGGCATATTGCTATCTATGACTTGTAATAAATATAAACCTTTGCTTGTAATTTTTATCCAAACTTTGCGGTTATCATTAGGCTTTTTACCACGATTCACCAATTTTTTAGCCACCAATTTGTCCACAATACGAGTTACGTTGGAGGACCTATCCAACATTCTTTCTGCTATCAACGAAATCGTAGCACTTTCAGGGTGCTGTCCCCTCAAAATACGTAGAATGTTGTATTGTTGGGTCGTTAGTTCATACTGTTTTAGATGTTTGGTAATAGATAGTTGTAGCCAATTACCTGTATAAATCAAATTGACTACAAGTTTATGGGTTTGACTCTGAAAGGCTTTTTGTTTAATCACTTTTTCTAATTCCATAGAAAGTACAAAGCTGGTAAAATAGACTACAATATTACATCAAAAACGCAAAGTTGCTCCTATTTGTGGAATAATAACATTGGTGGCAGAATAAACGGGTTCTGCAAAAGCTACATTGACCCCAGAGCCTGTGGAAGTGTAGCTGATAGACGAACTGTCGTAGTACCTTGCTTTTGTGCCAAAAAGGTAATAACATTTGACATCAAATTTCAAATTGCCACTACCAAACTGCACACCTACTGCCCCACCATAAGACATTGCCCAGTCGTCTATTTGGTTGCGGGTTTGGCTGTTTCTATTGTTATTGTTGTTGCCGTAGTTCGTAACGTCTTTGAGGGTGGTGTTGGTATAAATGTAGTTGAAGCCAAATAAGCCGTCTATGTACGGAAAAATATTGCCTTCGTGGTGTGGCTTGATACGAGCTACGATATGCCCCATCAACATATTGTTATTGGTTTCTAACTCATAATTTCGCCAAAAACCCGCAATATTTTGAGAAAATCTACGGTTAGACATACCGTATATCATGTACGAAAGTTCGCCACCCAAATAAATCCAAGATTTATCATGCCCTATATTTGCCAATACGCCCAAAGATGCCCCTGCTCCCCACGCATCACTTTTGTAACGGAATTCGCCTGTGGGAATGACACCACGCAAGCCCAATGTAGCTTCGCCTTGTGCAAATAATTGTTTACAAGACAATAACAAAAGGGCAAAGAAAAAATATTGTTTATTTTTCATAATAGTAAAAGTAGAAGGCACAAGCTACGAAAGTTTTGGGAAAATTGATAGATAAAGGTCTTAGAATTTCGTGTAAAATGTATTGTTGATGTAGGGGTAAAAGCCTTTTTTTATAACACATAAAGAGTAGATATTTCTTGAAAAATACTATTTTTGTAAATAACTAAAAGTTGCATAGATGATACAGTCTTTTGAAATTAAACATTTTAGATGTTTTAAACATACCAAAGTAAATGGATTAGGAACTATCAATCTATTTGGTGGGAAAAACAATGTAGGTAAAACTGCTTTGTTAGAGGCAATTTTACTTATGGGAGAACCTTACAATGACAGCATTATTCGTTTGCTAATGCAAAGAAGATTATCTTCAGATTATCTAAGAAGTTTACCTGATACGGTGTGGGAAAATTTTTTCTATAAACAAGATACTGGGCAACCAATCCAATTAGATTTCCAAAATACTCAACAGCAAAGTTACCAGATACAATTAAGTATTTCGGAGAATATTCAAGAGTTTGTAAGTATGTTACCTACAAATAGTAACAATACTTCAAATGATTTAACTAACTATCTATTAGCTGATAATAAAAAATCTGTTATTACTACAGAGGTTTTTGAAGCAGCAAACAAACTAAAAAAACATTCTTTGTTGGCAAGTGAAATAGGAATGCCATCAACAAAAGAAACAATACCATATAAACTAATCAATACTAAATTTATACCCGCAGTAGCTAAATTAACTACAGAGGAATTAGCTATACAGTTTGGACAAGCTAAATTGCATAAAAAAATTGACAAATTATTAAAGGCTTTCCAAATGATAGACAACACAATTAGGAGTGTAGATTCTATCCAAATAGGTAAAACAAGTTTATTATATTTAGAAAAGAATAATGAAAAACCATTACCCATAAATTTATTTGGTGATGCAATGAATAAAATGGCAGATTATGTCTTGAGTATTATCAACAATGAAAATAAAATTTTGCTATTAGATGAAGTAGAAAATGGCATTCACCACGAAAACCAAGAAAAGTTTTGGGAGATGCTATTTAATTTGTGCAATGAATTTAAGGTACAAGTATTTGCTACCTCACATAGTCAAGAAATGATAACAGCTTTTAATAATGTTGTCAAGAAAAATGATTTTAATGGTTATTATTACAAGTTAGCTTATCACCCGATAGCAACAGAAAATATTGTAGCTCAAAAAATTTCTCCTGATGTTTTGGAAGATAAAATAGAAAACCACAAACCTTATCGCAGCTAACTTCTATGAATATTTTAATTGTTGAAAGTGAAAATGATCAATACTTTGTGCAGGCTTTGCTAAATCATGAAAAGATTAAAAATAGTACGGTTTGGTCAATAGATAAGTTTGAGCATCAACCTTTTAAGGAAGGTAATCCCAAAGAATTAGCCGTCAAAATAGGTAGTGCTTTTACAACAACAGGTATACAAAAACTGGGAATTATTTTTGATATTGACCAAGCAACGGTAGATGAAAGAATAAAATATATCAATGAGGCTATCAAAATAGCATTAACAAAACAAGACTTTAAAACAGAGCAACAACCTATACTTACCAAATCTAATGATTTTATTGCACTGCAAACAGATGAATATTCAACTGTAAAAGTAGCTTGTTACTTTACCAATATAGATGGCAAAGGAGAATTAGAAGATGTTTTGAAAGAAATAGCTTCACAAGAAAGCATTTTTGCAAATTGTTTGGATGCGTGGGTGCTTTGTTTTACACAAAAAGGTAAAAAGCTCGCCAAAACAGGAGAAACTGGAGATATTAAAGAAAAGGAATTAACAAAATTGTGGGTAGAGATGTATAAAAGATTAGATACGATACCCAAAACTAATGATAGAAATGATAGGAAGACAAATTGGGCAGGGGTTTGGTTAGGTTACAAAAATCCCAATGGTAGTTGGGTAGAAGAAAGAGGCAGTAAAATTTTTAACCTTGAACACGAAAGTTTAAAGGAATTAAAAGAGTTTTTAGCTTTATTTGGCGAATAGAATCAAAGGCTTTTACAATCATGTAAAAGCCTTTTTTATAGCTAAATAGCTGTTTTTTAGCCAAAATCATTATTTTTGCTCCCAAAATTCTTTTTTGTTGATATGAAACGTACAAAAATAGCACACTTATTACAGTCGGGTGCGGTAAACACTACGGTAAACGTAAGAGGTTGGGTACGTACCAAGCGGGGCAGCAAGGGCGTAGCTTTTATCCAACTCAATGATGGTAGCACTATTCACGATATACAAATTGTAGTTAATCTCGAAACTTTGGGCGAAGAATGTGTGAAAAATGCACATACGGGGGCTTGTTTGTCGGTTATAGGCACGTTGATAGCTTCGCAAGGTTCGGGGCAGTCTGTAGAGGTGCAGGCTACGGAAGTGGTGGTATTGGGGGAGGCAAATCCCGAAGAATACCCTATGCAGCCGAAGGCACACAGCATGGAATTTTTGCGTGAAAATGCACATTTCCGCCCACGTACCAAGACATTCAGTACGGTGTTGCGGTTGCGTCATGGTTTGGCGTTTGCTATTCACAAATTTTTCCACGACAAAGGTTTTTATTACCTTCATTCGCCTATCATCACAGGTTCTGATGCCGAAGGTGCAGGCGAAATGTTTAGGGTTACGACCTTAGATGCCAAAAATCCACCGTTGAACGAAAACAAAGAGGTAGATTTTAGCCAAGATTTCTTCGGAAAAGCTACGAACCTTACGGTTTCGGGGCAATTAGAAGGCGAAATTGGTGCAATGGCAATGGGTGATATTTATACGTTTGGTCCCACTTTCAGGGCTGAAAACTCTAATACTGCCCGCCACTTAGCCGAATTTTGGATGATTGAGCCTGAAATGGCGTTTTATGAGTTGGAGGACAATATGGAATTGGCACAAGAGTTTATCCAATACGTGATACGTTTTGCCTTAGAAAATTACGCTGACGACTTGAAGTTTTTGGACGAAAGATTGGCGAAAGAAGAAAGCCAAAAGAAAGCCGAAGAACGCAGTGGCATGGGGCTAATAGAAAAATTGCGTTTTGTGGTGGATAACGACTTCAAGAGATTGAGCTATACGGAGGCTATTGAGGTCTTGAAAAACTCTAATCACCACAAAAAAGGCAAGTTCCAGTACAACGATATTAAGTGGGGCATGGATTTGCAGTCTGAACACGAAAGATATTTGGTAGAAAAAGAGTACAAACAACCTGTGATTTTGTTTAACTACCCTAAAAACATCAAGTCTTTTTACATGAAACAAAATGTAAATGAGGAAGTGGGCAAAGAAACGGTAAGAGCTATGGATATTTTGTTCCCCGGTATTGGCGAAATGATTGGCGGTTCGCAACGTGAGGAAAGCTACGAAAAACTCCTCAAAGTGATTACGGACAAACAAATGCCTATGGAAAGTTTGTGGTGGTATTTGGACTTACGCAAGTTTGGTACTGCCCCGCACAGTGGTTTTGGTTTGGGCTTCGAGAGGTTGATTATGTTCGTAACGGGCATGAGCAATATCAGAGATGTGATTCCGTTTCCGAGAACTCCTAAGAGTGCGGAGTTTTAAGAAATATCTTTTAATAAAAATCACTTTGTTGTTTTCAACAAAGTGATTTTTATATAAATTTACCTATCCATAATTACTATAAAAATGACAACCCAAGAGGAAACCACAACTTTATTAATAGAACAAATCAATAAAGGTCGCAAAGAATACATCACTGATGGCTACGCTATGTCTATTGGTGAGTTAATTAGTCTATATAAAGAGGGAGATTTGGAACTTAATCCAGATTTTCAAAGATTATTTAGGTGGTCAGAAAAACAACAGTCTGCCTTAATAGAATCTATCCTAATTGGTGTACCCATTCCCCCTATCTTTGTTTATCAAACAGACTTAGGAAAGTGGGAAGTTGTTGATGGTGTGCAACGTATTTCTACAATTCTACAATTTGTAGGAGAGTTAAAAGATGAGAATAAAGAAAAGAGAGAAGCAACAACCTTAGTAGGTACAAAGTTGATTCCTGCCTTGCAAGGAATGACATGGCAAAATATGCCCAAAGAACCTTTACAGTTAGACTTTAAAAGAGCTAAAATAGAAATTAAGATTATAAAATCAATATCACATGAAAAGGCTAAGTTTGAGATATTCTATAGGCTTAACTCTGGAGGCACATTATTATCTGACCAAGAATTTAGGAATTGTATTTTAGTGATGGTTAATAAAAATATTCATTCGTGGTTAGTTGAAATAGCTAATGATAACAATTTTCTTACTACATTGAATTTGCCTGAGAAAATGTTGCAAGAAAGATATGAACAAGAGTTGGTGCTGAGGTTATTTATATTTTCTCTTTATACTATCTCTGCAAACAACCTGACTGATTATATCAATGAAAGTTTATTTTACACACAAACTCCTAAATCATTTATAGATAAAGTAGCTGACAAAGAATTTGATTTGGAAAATGCAAAATTAAAGTTTTTAAAAACCTTTTCAATGCTGGTTAAATGTGGCGAAAGCAATGTATTTGCCAAGAATGGTAAGGGGCAGTTTTTAGAGTCTTATTTTGAAATTATAGCTATTGGGCTTTACCTCAATATAGATAGTTATGACGAGGTTGCAGACCTACCTTCATTACAAATAAAATTAAGTGAGTTATCTCAACAAACAGAGTTATCTCAAATGGTGGGTGTAGCAGGTATGCGAGCTATACAACGCATTCAAAGGACAGTTCAATTTGGGAGAAAATATTTTGCAAAATGAACAAAGCTCCCAGAACTACAGAATTACTATATGAGTTAGTAGAAGCCGAATATACTTGGCGTATTACCGAATTGTCAAATTACCGAAATGCTGTCCTAGAAGAACAAAACCCAAAAGTAAAAACAGCTATGCTAAGAGGTGGCGTTGCTTTGTTGTATGCTCATTGGGAAGGTTTTATAAAGGGCGGTGCAGATTTATATTATGAATTTGTAACTTATCAAGATTGTAAGTTGATAGAACTTAATAATGCTTTTGTAAGTATTGCTCTTAAAGGCAAAATCAATGACTTACAAACTTCTAAACGACTTACTGCTAATCAAGATATTGTAAAATTACTTATCGATAAACAGCATGAAAAAGCTTTTTTGCCCAAAGAAAGCCCTATTCGTACATCTAATTTGACCTATGATATTTTTCAAGATATTTGTACCTTATTAGGTTTAGATATACAATTATTTGAAAATAAGGTAAAAAGCATTGATGACGATTTTGACAGAAATATAGAAAAAACTATCAATGAAGATTTGGTTAATCGTAGAAATACCATAGCTCATGGCAAGTATTTAATGGTAAATGAAGAAGAATACAAAAGACTCTATAAGATTTTCGTCAATAAATTTTTGCTAACATTTAAAGATTTAGTCATTGATGCAGCACAAAGAAAACTTTATTTACGAACTCCTATAAATAATTACCCACCTTCGTTATAAGATTGGTGGTAATACACCCAAAAGTGTACGCAATTTATAGAATTAGTAGCACATTTTCTATGAACCCTAAAAGTATTAATTTTTAAAATCATGCTATTGATGTATGAAGTTGTTTAAAATTCCGATATTGATAAACAACAATTTACAAAATTAATAACTTATTGATAGTCAATAAATTAACTATTGAACCTACACAGCTGTATTGTTTATTCTACTGCCCCTCTTTCTTCAAAAACACAGGGCAAATAGGTTGTTTTTGCAGCCAGTTTTCTATGCTATCCGCCCAATATTCAGAGGCTTTAAACGTAGGGTGAGCCCCGTCTTTTCGCCTATCAAATTTCATGTCTTTGGACTCAAAAAAACGTCTTTGCCCTACACTCGTGGCTATCATGGTGTTTATACCTGTGTCCTCTTTCCAGTTCGGAGGTCCCACCCATATATATTTTGAGGTGTCCATTTGTGTAAGAATCTTATCTACAAATTTTTGCCGACTCTTAATATTGGGTACAAATAACTCATTTGTTCCCAACGTAAAAACCAAAAAAGTAGGTTGGTGGTATTTTATAAGTTTTGCCAATGTATCAGATTTTCCCCACCAAGCCGTAGAGGAGCCGTACCACGGAGCATATTTGACAGTATATCTTTGGCTTTGTTTGGCTTTTTTCAAGAAAGCCAAGTACAAACCATCTCCCATAGAATCTCCCGTTATCAATAAAATAGGTTTTTTCGCCTTACTACGGGCAGCTACACTGTCTTTGTGGGCAGACAATCGGCTGGTAGGTTTCATAATTATCAAAGTATCTTTCGGTTGCATAGGCATTGCTAACAACGCAACTTCTGCTGTTGTTTGAGAAGGATTTTTCGATTGGCACGCAGCAAGCCATAAACAGCCTAATAAACTGCCATAAGCCAAAAATTTATACATCATTCAAGAAAAATGGGGGTGATAATTAGAAAAAGGGGAGCTAACCTATCTTATTTTTATCCCTTCAAATGGCTGCACAAGCAACAAGCATAACATAGAAGAAATAAAGCTATAAATTTAAGCTAAAATATTTTATGCGGTATGCTTAACACAAATAAATGATAATGTTTTGTTAGTAAAAATTTACTTCTTTGGGTTGCTTCCATAGACATTATTACAGTTTTGTAGCATAGACTTTAGTCTGTTTAGTAATTACTTGATTAGCAATGTATTATATTCACAGACTAAAGTCTATGCTACAGACCTTAATAAGCTCTAATTAAAAAAAATAAAAAAATAGGGCTGTTATCTTGCCCTAATTTTTTATTTTTAGCCAATGAAAATCAATAAGATACATCACATTGCCATTATTTGTTCGGATTACGAAAAGTCCAAGCATTTTTATACCCATATTTTAGGGTTAAAGGTCATTCGTGAAGTTTATCGTGAAAACCGCCAATCTTACAAGTTAGATTTAGCCTTAAACCATGACTACGTGATTGAGCTATTTTCTTTTCCAAACCCACCGCCAAGAACCTCACGACCAGAAGCCACAGGGCTGCGTCATTTAGCTTTTGAAGTAGAGGATTTGGAAACAGTCATCTCTCATCTCAAAAGTTTTGGTGTAGAGGTAGAGCCTATCCGCATAGACGAGTTTACACAAAAACGGTTTACGTTCATAGCCGACCCCGACCAACTGCCCATAGAGTTTTATGAGGCTTAGTAGTTGATAATCAAATAGCTGTGCTATTGCTCACTGTTGGTGTCATAGAAAAATTGTTCTTCTACAATTTTACCTTTTTTGACTTTATAGACACATACCTCTTGCATATTGACACGATGCCCGTTGTTAAATGTAACTTCCATTGCCATTTGCACACTAAAATACGAACCAGCCACCAATGGCTCTGAAATAGAAGCCCCATGATATTCTTTGATAGTTTGGCGAAGCACATCACCTTTTTTACGGATATTGTCTATGCCCTTCGTGATTTTATCAGGCGAATCTGCTGCTTCTATACTTACAGCATCTTGGGCATAAAGTTCTGCTACGGCTGCATCATTTTGTCCCATACGGCACAAATCAACCAAACGGTTAGCTACTTCTTGAGTTGTCATAAAAGTTTGAGGGGATAAAAGTGAAATAAAAATTGTTATCTAAAAATCTACAACGCAATAATAGGTAATTTTTAGTAAATAAAAAAATATATTTAAGAATTTATTAAAAAATATTGATGTATAACCTGCTTGAAGAAATCAATACATCAAAGGTTTCATTGATAATTTTTCCGTAGTAATCATATTATTAGTATTTTCATTTCCTTAACCCTTGCTATCTATCCAACCTTGCTACTATGAAAGCCAAACTCCTTCGCCTTGCCCTCATTACTTCGCCTATTTTGGCGTTGTATGGTGTTGCTCCTATCTATATTTTTGTTTTCAAAAGTTTAGATTTTTTGATGTTTCTGACGGCTACTATTTTTTTGTGTGTTATTATTTTTCTGTTTTGGTTGGTCAATATCTACTTGGTGCTACACATTCAAAAAACGTATCAACGCTATGCACTTAGTTATGTTTGTACCATTGTGCCGTTTTACTTGTTGATTGTTTGTTTAACCTACTTCTTAGTAGCCCCACAACTACCGCAAGGAATTAGTTTCAATGAAGTACACCTGACTGTTTACCGTCTGATTTCCATTACCGCCATCAATACAATTATCTTGGTCATTATCAATTCTGTTTCTTTGCAATACCAAAAAGAAAGTGCAGAATTAGAAGTTAAAAACTTGAAAGTAAGCAACTTAGAGGCTCAAAAACAGGCTTTGTTGCAGCAACTCCAGCCTCATTTTTTGTTCAATGCCCTTAGTACCCTCAAATATTTGATTGGTGAAAATGCCGAAGAAGCCGAAAATTACTTGCTCAAACTATCTGAGTTTTTGCGGTATTCCGTACAAGCCCACCAAAAAGATTGGGTAACTTTGGCAGAAGAACTGCGGTTTACACAAGACTATTTGAGTTTACAACAAGTGCGTTTTGGGGAGGCTTTGCAGTGCAGTATTGAGCTACCAGAGGCGGTATTAAACCAAAAAATCCCTGTGTATGCCCTACAAACTTTGGTAGAAAATGCCATTAAACACAACGCCTTTACAACCAAAAAACCTTTGTATATTCGCATTGGTTATGACAACAAACAACTTGTAGTTACGAATAACAAGTTGCCCAAACAACTGCAAACTCCTTCGGGAACAGGCTTGGAAAATTTGAATAGGCGGTATCAACTAATTATGAATCAAGCTATTACGGTGAGTAACGAAGAAAACCAATTTACGGTGAGTGTAGGCATATTGTAAACAAATAGCAGTAGTATATCCCATGAAAATAGTCATTATAGAAGACGAAAAACTCACAGCCCACGACTTGGCGAAAACCTTGCGTGCCGTAGAACCCGACATAGAAATCGTAAAAATGCTTGCTTCGGTAGAAGAAGGCGTAGAGTTTTTCCGCAATGCCCCCAAATTAGACCTCATTTTTTCGGATATTGAGTTGGGGGACGGACTAAGTTTTGAGATTTTTGAACAATTCAACCTCTCTGTGCCTATTATTTTTTGTACGGCTTATGACCATTATTCCCTCAAGGCGTTTAGTACCGCAGGCATTGACTATATTTTAAAGCCTTTTAGCAAACATTCTATTGAAAAGACTTTGCAAAAATACCAACAACTCAAAAACTCTTTTCAGCCTACAACAGACGAACAGAATCCGTACAAACAACTTTTAAAAACCCTTCAAAACCAATTACTTAGCAAAAGTCCTTCGGTGCTTATCACACAAGGCGATAAGATTATACCGTTGAACAGCCAGCAAATAGCCTTGTTTTTTGTTGAAGGCGACTATACTTTTGTCTATACTTTTGACCAAAAAACGCATTTGGTACAACAAACCTTAGAACATTGGGAGAAGACATTCACACCCACTTTTTTCAGGGCAAACAGGCAGTTTTTGGTCAATAGAAAGGCGGTAAAAGATGCCTCACACCACTTCAATCGCAAGTTAGAGGTCAATCTGAATGTGCCGTTCAAAGAAAATATTATCATTAGTAAACTCAAAGTAACGCCGTTTTTAGAATGGTTGGCAGCGGTGTAATTACTTGACTACTTCAAAAAGCAATGCCGATATTTATGGCACATATTGGCTGGGAGTAAATTGTAGCAAATTAGAATTAAATGAACTACAAGGACACAAAGAGTACAGTAAAAAACACTTGTGTATTTGTGTCCTTATGGTTAATAACGAATGATTACGATTGGGGCATAAAAAATACTGCTCATGTTGCTTAGACACAAACATTTAGCATTGAAATTAGTTGATATTGCTAAACTCAACTGTTACGAATGTGTTTAGCAAAATTTGCAAAATTACTTATCAGTATGGCGAGCTAATCTTGTTTGCTTGCTTATTAAGTGCGTGTTCACCTTCCTCATCTGCCAAAGAACAATCTGCTATGTTTGCAAAAGTTGCCAACCCTGTAGTCTATTTCGAAATACCTGTTACGGATATGAACAGGGCAATGCAATTTTACAAGTCAGTTTTTTCCTTCGATTTTGAGCAAACCCTAATAGACCATAACGAAATGGCATTGTTTCCTTTTTCAGACGAAAGTAAAGGAATTTCGGGGGCATTGGCAAAAGGTGAAATTTACAAGCCTACACACAACGGCGTAGTGATTTATTTCAGAACGGATAGCATAGATAAAACTTTATCGTTGGTAACTGCCAATGGTGGCAAGGTACTTTATCCCAAAACCTCTAATGGCGATTTGGGCTTTGTCGCAGAGTTTGAAGATAGCGAAGGCAACCGTATTGCATTGCACCAATCATCTAAATCCACAGAATAAGCATGAAAACCAGCACGCAAGCCGTTTATCGTGAAAATTTGAATCGGGCAATTATATTCATAGAGGAAAATCTTGATAAAAAAATATTATTAAAAGAAATTGCCCATGAAGCACTTTTGTCCGAATTTCACTTTCATAGAATTTTTAAATCACTGACGGGCGAAACGGTAAAAGACTTTTTGTCAAGACTTAAAATAGAAAGGGCTGCTATTCGCATCAAACATACACAAGACGACATCGGGCAAATAGCCCTCGAAAATGGTTACGAAAACCATGAAACTTTTACAAGGGCTTTTAAAAGATATTTTCAGCAAACACCACAAGCCTACCGAGAGGCAATCCAAAGTGTTATGCTAAACAAACAAGTACACTATCAAGATACCCAATTAGCGGACTTACAAGTAGATTTACCGATTATCAAACACCTGCCCGACCTGCATTTGGCGTATATCAGGCATCTTGGGGCGTATGACAAGGTGGCAAATTCTTTTCAAAAATTAATGTGGTGGGCTATTTCAAATTGGGCATTGAAACTTCGCCCTACGACTTTGGGCATAGTCCACGACAACCCCGAACTAACTGCCGAAGAACATATCCGTTTTGATGCGTGTGTGTTATTGAGCAAAGCCACCAAGCCACAAGGCGAAATAGGCTACAAACAGATAGCAGGCGGAAAGTTTGCTGTTTTCAGGTACACAGGGGCGTATGAAAATTTTTATACAGTTTATGATTATTTATACAATGTCTGTTTGTTTGAAAAAGGTTGGGAATTAGCCGATAAACCCGCCTTAGAATGGTACATCAAATCGCCACCGTTTTACAAGCCCGAAAACTATGTAACAGATTTTTGCATACCTATCAAATAGCAAGAAACGTCAAACGGTTTTAGCCCAAGCACGATAATTTTACAACATCAAATCTTTAAATCCTTTACTTAAAATGAAAAAGACTATGATAGTTGTAGCCGTATCATTGCTGGCACTTATTGCCTTTGTGTTTGTGGTAGGGTTAATGTTGCCTGCCCAGCGTACCTTTGTGAAACAAGCCACCTTGAAAAGCCCTGTAGAGCAGGTGTTTCGAGTGGTTACAGAGTTCAGACAACAAGCCGATTGGCGAAGTGATGTGCAAGCTATCCAGCCGATTGATGCTACTACTTGGACGGAAGTTCCTAAAAATGGTACACCCATCACTTTTACTACAAAGCAAAAAATTGAAAATCAAGTATTTGAAATAGCAATTATAGCACCTAAAAGTTTTCAGGGCTATTGGATAGGTACTTTTGAAAAAACCACCAACAACGGCACAAAAGTAGTTTTCAAGGAAGTAGTTACGGTAAATAACCCATTTTTTAGGGTGTTTAGTTTTCTCTTTGTCGACCTTGACAAATCAATGGACACCTACCTACATGACCTTCGGAGGGAATTAGGAGAATAAGTAAGATGGCACGAAGTTATTTAGGCTTCATTTTATTGTGGCTATGTTAAGCAAAAACTTTTTTTTTTAACAACACAAGTAATGGCAAATAGTCATATAGCTTTGCTACGTGCATTTGTACATTACTTGTATTTGTAGGATTCTTTGAAAAGAGAATGCCTATATTCGTGTTAAAAGTAATCATATTGCTTGCTATCATTCAAAAAAAAACTAAATTGCTGCTGCAAGCAAAGTCACTATCCCTTCCTTTTCATCCAATGAAAATTTACGAAAGTACCACACTCAATATTGAACTTATAGCACAAGAAGCAGTGCTTTTTTATCAATGGACAGCCGAAAGTCAGGATTTATCCCAAACAGAATTTGTAAAAGAAGCACAGATAATTCATGACGAAATCGTCAAACACAATATAAAGTACATCTTAGCTGATGACAGAAATTTTCTTTTCCCTATAGTCCCAGCACTCCAAGAATTAATCGCCAAGCAACTACTAAGTACATTGAATATAATTGGTGTCAAAAAATTTGCACACGTAGTTAGTCCTGATATTATTACACAGTTATCAGTTGAGCAATTATTCGAAGAAAATCAAAGTGCTACTTATAAAGACCAATATTTTAATATCGTAGAAGATGCTTTAATATGGCTACAAACGGCAGCCCCGAATGAATAAACAAACAGCCAATATGTAAATAGATACAATGTTTTTTATTTAAAAGTAACTGATAATCAATGTTTTAATTTTTTGAATACTTAGACAGTTGATATTTCAACTTATCGTATTTCACTTTTTTGGCTTCACTATTTTTTAGCATGGCAACTTTTATGAAAAACAGAGTTTCTATTTTTTGGCAAAATAAGGGAGAAGATGTATTAAAAACCCTTCGTAAAGCTATCATCGAAATCTTTGTAATTGTTTTTGGTGTAACATTATCTATTTGGCTTAATGACAAAAGCAACCATAGTTTGCAACAACAAGAAGTCAAAGAATTTTTATTAGGTTTAAAAGGGGACTTGATGAATGATATTACAGAAATGAAAAACGATAAGTATTCTTATCTCAAGCAGGAGCAAGCATTTGAGTACATTACAAGTGTGAAAATAAACCAACAACCTAACCAAGACAGCCTAAAAAAATATTATGGTTGGATATTCAATCAAACCTTTTTGATACAAAATAATGGCAGATTTGAGGGTTTTAAATCATCTGGGAAAATAGGCAATATAGAAGATAAAGCACTACAGATTGCTATTATGGATTTGTACCAAGAACAAATTCCCTCCTTATTAAATGCCACCAACAACTATATACGTACCAAAGAAAAATTTTCTGATTTCGTTATTGCACACAGGAAAAGAGTTACCGACTCGACAACCAATATTGTAGAAGTTTTGGCATACGACCAAGCTATTATGTTATGTAGAAATTTAAGTGAAACCAAACAGATTCGTGAACGTTATGACATTTGTATTATGCAAATGGACTTTATTGTTAGTAGAATAGATAAATTATATAAAAAGTAATACTTCATAGCTCTTTGATGAAAATTGATGAATAGGTATGCGTAAACCGTTTTCCTTGTTTCGGGGGAAAAATTTTAGTATATACTATTCATCAAACTCAATTATCTCCCCCCTTTCCTGTCCACTTCACCGCCTATTTTGTCCACTTCGGGGATAGCAATATTCCAAAGGTCTGATATTCTGCGAATTTTTGTGTCATCAATCACCCAAAACAGATGACACCATGAAACAGTCTTTGGTCATAGTTTCGCTATTGTTGTGCTTTTTGGCAACACAAGCCTTTGCCCAAACTCCATCTTCTTTTGAAAGCTTGGAAAGCCTTTTAGATTATGCCATGCAAACCAGCCTTAGTTTGCAGTCGGGCGACATACGTTTGCAACAAGCCAAAACCGCAAAATTAGCTGCATTATTGGCTATTCCAGACCCCAACGGCAGCACGTCTGCCACTTATACCAACAACACACAACTGCCTGTAAACCTGTTTCCTGCCGAAATTGTAGGCGGACAAAAAGGCAGTTTTAGAGAAGTACAGTTGGGCGTACAGTACAATACCAACGCCAATTTTTACGCTGAAATTAAACTGTTGAATTTGCAGGGTTGGGAAAATTTGAAGTTAGCAAAGCTCAATATTACAGCTACCGAAACCGATAATTTGTTGGTTCGCAAGACTTTACAAGAGGACATTGCTGCGGTGTATTTCAATATTGTAACCTTGCAAGAGCAACTCAAAGCTACGCAGCAAAACATAGCTGCTGCCGATACTTTATGGCAAATCGTACAACAAAAGTATCAACAAGGCATTGCCAAACTGCAAGAAGTCAATCAGGCACAAGTAAGTGTATTGAACAATAAAGAAAATGCTGCACAAATTAGTTTTGTGTTGAGCCAACAATATTTGGCGTTGAAATTACTGTGTGATATACCCGAAAATGCCCCGCTAAAC
>CANGYA010000066.1 GCA_947457925.1 Cytophagales bacterium
AAGGGCAAAAGTATTTATAATTTGCGGGCTTGTGATTATTACGATAAGTTTTCACAACCTAAGATTATTTATATTTATACGGCAGTCAATCACTATTTTTATTATGACACCGAAGGTTTTTATGTGAATAACTCTTGTTTTTTAATGTCCAATGTAGATAGATTTTTAGCTACTTTTTTGAACTCTCAGCTATTTAAGTTTTACAAAAAGCTGCACTTTGTTGCGTATGGTAATGCAGAAGAAAAAGGGCGTAACAAATTGGATTACAATAAAATGCTGAATGTACCTATACCTATTTTGACAGAAGAACAAAAGCAATTTTTTGAGGAAAATATAGCAAAAGCATTGGTAGCAAATCAAAATTTACACAAAGCCAATAGCACTTTTTTCAAAAGATTTTCTTCTCGTTTTTCTTTGGAAAAACCAACAGAAAAGCTGGCAACTTGGTATGAAATGGATTGGGCAGTTTTTATGAAAGAACTGAAAAAAGCTAACATCAAAGTACCTCTGAAACAAGAAGTAGAGTTATTAGAAATTTTCGAAACTCACCAACAAGAGGCACAAGGCTGTCTATTACAAATTGCCGATTTAGACCGTATCATAGACCAAGCCATTTACCAACTCTATGATTTGAGCCAAGACGAAATACGTATGGTAGAAAATGGGTAGGCTACTGTAGCTACAGATTAGTCCAAATAACCATTTTCTTTTAAGATACTTAAATACTCTTCTTGCGATAGTGGGCAGGTAGCCAAATCCTTAAACTGTATTTTGTTTAGCCCACACTGTTTAGCCATTTGTTTTATCAAATAATCGTCTAAATCTTGTCCATTGTGGCTTAGTTTGGTGTTTACTATCATTCTGCCTTCATAAAAAAACTCTAAACGAATATGGTCTGGGCTTTTATTGATAGCCTCCTCAAAACCTTTTTTGCGTAAGTTTTTCTCTGTCTTTTTTGCGTCTAATGCAGCCATATTTATTCTACACTTTTAACCAAGATATTCAAAATTGTTTTTATTTTTTGTAATCTTTTACTAAGTTGTTCATCTGCTAATTCGTTATACCTTGTATAACAATAGTCAAATTCTACTGCAAAACTTTCTTTGGCTTCTTCTTCTGTTCGTCCTGTGCCTGTAATATCCAATAGTTCATTGGTAATGACATAGTAGTCTTCTTCTTTAGTCAATAAACAATATAAAAAAGAATTGAGTATATAATTTTTTTGAGGCACAGCAATTTGCTTTACACAGTAGGCAATAGCAAAGTTATCTGCCGAATAACTCTGTAAAGTTTTTACAGTTACTTTACCTTCATGTTCTTGCCTTTCTACTACTTCTATGGTAATTGCTTTTTGCATGGAAATCTTTTTTGTTTTTTTACGAAAATAACTACAATAAGTTGTTTTAAAATAAGGTTGATGAATAATTCTTTTGTAGCTAACTTGTATAACATTCGCCTGAAGGCAAATGTACTGGTTAAGTCCAATGCTACAGATAATTTTTTCCCCTCCGTACATAGTTTACGTACCGCCTGTTTTGCTTTGATAAAAATAGGTGAAAAATGCAAAGCATACATAAAAAAATACTACAAAAAATAGCTGCAAAGTCCGTAACAGTAGCTTCCATAGCCGACAAAGTGGACGTAGGAGCTACCCCGCCTCCACACGAAAAACAGTATTTTATCACAGAGTACCTACCCACAGTAAAAGCCGAAGTCCTCCGCAGCCGAGAAGGGTCTGTTCACCCCGCCTACAGCTTCGACTACCAGCTACCCTTGTGCGGTGGCGTGTGGATAGGTACAGACCCCTATACAAAACGCCATAACCCAAAACATTTTGGCAAAAATTTGATACTTACTGCCAAAAAACTCAACTGCCTACCTTAGCTACTTTGCCTCCTGCCACTGTGTTACGGCTCAAAGATTTTTTGGTACAGACACAATGTAGGCTTATAGCCCTTGAGCATCAACTTCGGCACATAGGTAAACCGTTTCAACAAATTATCTATGATTTTTATGAATTAACAGCAGACGAAAGGCGAATGGTAGAAAATGGGTAGTCAATAATATCAATTATAAGTAGTAGATAGGTTCAATGTGTAAAGATGTCATCTTTTGTAAGAACAGTAAAATGGCAAGGTTTTACACTCTTAAAAAGATGACATCTTTGGACTGTATCTAATCTATAATTGGTATAAAAAACTCCTTACAAAATGGTTCTTGTAAGGAGCTTTTACTCAAAATATAAGAGCTACGTTTGCCTATCTAATTTGCTGTCCAATCGTGAAGGTAAAGGCTTGGCGAGCATTAGCATTACCGGGTACATTGTCAAATGCCCAACCGTAATCTAAGCCTAACATACCGAAGGCAGGCATGAAGATTCTTGCACCAAAACCAACAGTACGTTTCAAGTCAAATGGATTGTAGTCTGAAAAACTACCCCAGTTATTACCACCTTCGGCAAATACTAAACCGAAAATAGTAGCTGATGGGTTAAGAGATAGAGGATAACGCAATTCCATCACGAATTTGTTATAGACAATACCACCTAAACTGTTGTTGCTGTAAGTATAACCGCCCAAACCGTCTGGTTGTGGAGGGCGAATGGCGTTATCACTGTAACCACGCAAACCAATCAAATCTTGTCCTAACAAGAAGTTATTGAACATCAAACCACTGCCACCCAAAGAGAATCTCTCGAATGGCGTGTGTCCCAACGCCTGATTGTACGTACCAATGAAACCCATGTGAGCCCTTGTATGGAAGACTAAGTTACCTGCTAATTTCAAGAACCAAGAGTTATCAAACATCCATTTGTGGTATTCTACCAAACTGAAACGGTCTGCCGAAGTAACACCTTCGCGGCTATAGTCTTTGTTATTGAATAAAGACCAAGGAGGCGTAAGGGCTATACTTAACGACAAAGAAGAACCTTGACGTGGATAAGTTGGATTATCTATGCTATTACGTGAAATAGTTGTGTTGAAAACTAAGTTATGCGAAGTTCCTGTGGTGTAATCGCCAAAGCCTACCCAATTATCTAAGTTGTAAATACTGAAACTCAAAGAGTTGGTCATTACAAAAAAGTCGTCTGGAAACTGCAAACGGCGACCTAAACTAACGGCTACGGTACTAATTTGCAAGTTACGTTTGTCTTGTGGTCTGTTAGAGAAAACTCCCCAGCGTTGTACAGCATGGTTAGCAGATACAGTTAAAGATTGAGGTTTTCTGCCTCCCAGCCAAGGTTCTGTAAAAGACAAAGAGTAGTTCTGAAAGGTTAGACCATTTGCTTGTACCCGTAACGATAACTTTTGACCATCTCCTTGCGGTAGTGGTCGCCATTCTCTAAACTTAGCTATTTTTCTTAATGAAAAGTTATTGAAAACCAAACCCACCGTACCAATAAACCCTTGCAAGCCACCCCAACCGCCAGACAATTCTACTTGGTCAGAAGGTTTTTCTTCCAAATCATAAATAATATCTACAGTTTGGTTTTGCATATTAGGTACAGGCTGCATACCTATTTTTTCTGGGTTGAAGTAGCCCAACGTAGATAATTCTCTTTGTGTACGAATCAAGTCTGAACGGCTAAATTTCATACCGGGTAAGGTACGAATCTCACGCATAACCACATGGTCTGAAGTACGAGTATTACCTTTTAGGATAATTTTGCTAATGGTAGCTTGTTCACCCTCAAAAATTCGCATTTCTATATCAACCGAATCTTCACGCACTTGTGTTTCCACAGGTTCTATACGGAAGAACAAATAGCCATCGTCCATATACAATGACGTAATGTCCAAAGATGTAGGGCTGTAGTTCAATCTTTTATCTAAGTCTTCTCTGTTGTAAACATCTCCTTTCTTTAAGCCTAAAACTTTTGACAGTACAGAGTCGGGATAAATAAAATTTCCGTTCCAAGCAATATTGCGGTAATAGAATTTTTTGCCTTCATGGATTTTGAATTTAATACGCACATTGCCGTCTTGCTCCATAGCTACAGTGTCATGCTCAATCATGGCATTGCGGTAGCCCATTTGGTTGTAATAGGTAAGTAAATTTTCTTTATCAGATTCGTATTCTTTACGAATAAATTTTGAGGGGGTGAAGATACGGAATATAAATTTTTCCTTTGTTTTCTTCATTTTACGCTGCAATTTCTTTTCAGACATTGCACTAATTCCTTCAAAATCAATAGCATTAATCTTCGTTTTAGAACCTCTGTCTATCGTAATATCCAAATAGACATAATTCATCGTTTTTGCCATTGTCGTATCCTTGCGAGGCACTAATTTTACTTTACAGTTCATAAAACCTTTTTCTGCAAAGTATTCTTTGACTTTGTTCTCTACGTTTTTCATCATCGCATCATTCAGGATTTTTCCTTTGATGCTCTTAATTTTATCCGTAATGCTGGTGGCTTGCCCCTTGCGTACCCCATTAAACACAAACCTCGACAATCTGGCTCTTTCTTTCAGGGCTATTTCTAAATAAACTTTATTTTCCTCTATTTTTTGAATGGAAATTTTGGCATCACCAATTAAGCCCTGTTTCCACAGTTTTTTGATGGCGTTGCTAATACCTTCGCCCGGTATTCGTATTTTGTCGCCTTCTTTCAAGCCCGACATAGACACTATCGCATCTTTATTCAAAAACTCTACCCCTGTTACCGTAACCCCGCCAATAATGTATTCTTTTGGGGTATCATAATCTAAGTCATTTGTAGAGGTGTTTTGTTTTTTTGTGCCAAAGCCTAACCGTTGGGCAAAAAGACCGTAGCTGATTAACAAACACCCTATAATTAAAAATACTTTCTTCATGTTTTCGTCTTAATAAAAACTATTTGGCAAAGATACAATATTTCGTAGCTGTATTGCATTAAAAATTAGCCAAAAATACATGAAGACGGGTAGATTTCTGTTAAAGTAGGCGGTTAAAGTTCGTTAAAGGATTAGAACAAACCTAAAAATTTTAATTTTTCAAGTTCCCAACTAAGATTTTCCTTAGCATTTTGATTATAACTATTGGGTAAACAATAAAATAATTGGGCTTGTGCCAAAAAATATTGCAATACTTTGCGTCTGCCTATTTTGTACTGCCATTCGGGTACGTGCTGATATTCCTGCCGAATCTGTTGGGAATACGTTTGGTAAGTACCTAAGTCTGCCCCCAAAATAGACAAATCAAACTCCAAAAACCATTGCAAATCTGTTGGGGTGTTGCTGCTTGGGTGCTTTTTAGTTGCCAAAATATAGTCCGTTACCGTACTTATTTGTGCTTCAGAACAACCTAATTCGTATAGATACTTTTTAGCCAACACAGCACTCTGTTCTTCGTTATCATTTTGCGTAGCATTGTAGATGATGTCGTGAAAGAAAATGCTATACGCCACCGTATCTGCCTCTTGTAATTGTCCTTGATACTGTTCCCACTGAACCAATAAATTACTAATGTGTGTAAGATTGTGATAATGGCGTTGTGGCTCTTGATAATGGGCTATTATTTGCTCAAAAATGCTTGTAGCAATGGGCGTAGCAGGAGCTAATTTTTGCCAATGTTGTTGGAGTAAAGTAATCATAACAGCTATTATTTATACAGATATAGAAAGAACAATTAACGATAATTTTTGTATATTTGAGTAATGTAAGTAGTTGGAAAAAATAAATGTACCACAGACTTTAGTCGGGGACGCCTAGTCTGTAATCTCTTGATAATCAAAGACGCACAGACTAAAGTCTGTGGTACAATATTATCAATTAATTAGTTACTCTTACTTAAGATAAGAAAAATCGTATCAAAAGATGACAATTACCTCTTTTAATCAGTTAGACCTCAATCGGACTTATTCGTATGCAGACTACCTTACTTGGCAGTTTACTGAATGGATAGAGGTATTAAAGGGAAAAATATTTCCTATGGCTGCCCCCGTAGAGTATCATCAACGTATTTCGTGGCGATTAGGCTTACAAATGGGTAAATATTTTGAAAATCAACCTTGTAGAGTCTATGCTGCTCCGTTTGATGTGCGGTTAT
The DNA here is from genome assembly GCA_947457925.1 of Cytophagales bacterium. Taxonomy (GTDB): domain Bacteria; phylum Bacteroidota; class Bacteroidia; order Cytophagales; family Thermoflexibacteraceae; genus JAAFKA01. Next base: position 6,031 of record CANGYA010000066.1, read on the forward strand.
ACAACAAAACTAAATCTTCCCAAGCCGATAAAGATATATTTACAGTCGTACAACCCGACTTATGTGTGATTTGTGATTTGGCAAAATTAGACCGTAGAGGTTGTTTAGGGTCACCAGATTTGATAGTAGAGATATTATCGGAGGGGAATAGCGAAAAGGAAATGAATATTAAGTACCAAATTTATGAGGAGTCTGGTGTAAAAGAATATTGGATAGTGCAACCCGAAAATCACAGTGTATTGCGTTTTGTTGCTAATGAACAAGGTGTTTTTATTGGATTAAAACCTACAACTATTTCCGAACCCCTACAATCTGTTATTTTTCCTGAACTTCAAATAGACCTCGCAAAAGTATTTGCATAAATTATCAATTAGCAGTAAACAGCTATCAGTTACCAATAATTAGTTTTTGAATAAAAAAACTGTTTACTGATAACTGATGGTTGTTTACTGATAACTCTTACTTGGCATAGTTCACAGACCTCATTTCACGAATCACCGTTACTTTTACTTGTCCGGGGTACTGCATTTCTTGTTCTATTTTTTGGGCAATATCAAAAGACATTTGGCTGGCTTTTTTGTCGTTTACGTTTTCTGCATCTACAATTACCCTTAATTCTCTACCCGCCTGAATTGCATAACACTTATTCACGCCTTTAAAAGACATTGCCAAGTTTTCCAAATCTTTCAATCTTTGCATATAAGATTCGAGTTGTTCTCGTCTTGCCCCAGGACGTGAGCCTGAAATGGCATCACAAGCCTGAATAATTGGCGAAATCATCGAGGTCATTTCTATCTCGTCATGGTGAGCACCAATGGCATTACAAACCTCTGGGTTTTCTTTGTGCTTTAGGGCTATCTCCATACCTAACAAGGCGTGTGGAGTTTCCACATCTTCTGGCCACACCTTACCAATATCATGTAACAAGCCTGCACGTTTAGCCAATTTTGCATTTAAGCCCAACTCGGCAGCCATGATAGCACACATTTTCGCCACTTCTTTAGAGTGTTGCAAGAGGTTTTGACCATAAGAAGAACGGTATTTCATACGTCCTATCAACTTAATCAATTCGGGATGCAAGCCATGAATACCCAACTCTATTACACTTCTTTCGCCTGTTTCTATGATGTCGTCCTCTATTGTTTTCCGCACTTTCTCGACCACTTCCTCGATACGTGCAGGGTGAATACGACCATCTGCCACCAAACGGTGCAAGGCTACTCTTGCTATTTCACGTCTTACAGGGTCGAAACCTGAAATAATGATAGCCTCTGGAGTATCATCAACAATAATTTCTACGCCTGTAGCTGCCTCCAAAGCCCTGATATTTCTACCTTCACGACCAATAATTTTACCTTTTAGCTCATCACTTTCCAAGTTAAAGACAGATACGCAGTTTTCTATGGCGTGTTCTGTGGCTGTACGTTGAATCGTATTAATCACTATTTTCTTCGCCTCTTTTGTAGCTGTTAATCTGGCTTCTTCCAAAATCTGGCGTACTTGTGCATTCGCCTTGCTTTGTGCTTCTTCCTGAATGGCTGCAATCAACTGTTCTTTGGCTTCTTCTGCTTTTAAGCCCGCCACTTTTTCCAAAATAGTCAAATGCTCTTTACGAAGTATATCAATATCTGCTAACTTCTGCTGCATTTGTTCTTTTTGTGTAGTCAAAGTATCTTTGGCTTTGTCTATTTCCATGCCTTTTGCCGTAACTTCTTCGTGCATTTTTTTCAAGGCATCTTCTTTTTGCTTGAGTTTCGCCTCTATTTGTTTGAGTTTTGCGTCATTTTGTTTGAGCTTATTCTCATTGGTTATCAACAAATTTTTCTTACGGCTGGACTCCTCCTCAAATTCAGCCTTGAGTTTTACAAAGTGTTCTTTTGCCTCTAACATTTTGTCTTTTTTAATGTTTTCAGCTTGTTTTTTTGCATCTTCTACCAACAAATCAGCTCTTTTTTGAGCATCTTTTTCCCATTGAGCAAACAAAGAACGCAATAAAAACCTACCTATCGCAATCCCAAGCAGAAGGGCGACAAGTCCTGTCAATATAATTTCTATGGAAAGCATAGTTCTTCAAAAATTTTGTGTGTTGTGTTAAATGGACTGTTTATGCCAAAAGGCATAGTGTATTGGGTAGGCTAACAGAAAGGACACGAAAAAACGGAAACACAACAGTTTGCGTGCCTGAAAAGAGGGTTTTCTAAAAACTACGTCATTACAATAAGTAACACAACAGTTACTTATTGGCTTATATCTTCTTGAAGGACATTATCTATACGGTTTTGCAATGCGTCTAACTGTTCGGTTACGGCTCGTTGTGTATTTTCTGCCTGTAGCTTCTCGACGATAAGGTCAAAAGCTACCATTGCCAACAAATCTACTTTATCATATACACGAACCTCATCTTTTTTAGTTTTGAGAGCAGCATTCAATAAATCACTTGCTTTCTTAAGCAATGGTTCGTCTTCAGGTGCTATCCGCAAACCATACTCACGGTCAGCTATCTTTAATCGGATACCCGTTAGATTTTCCATGCAAGATAATATAAGTATTCTGTTATAGTTTTACTTTCAATAGTCAAGCCACCCAACAATTCATTTAGAAAAGCCTATAAAAGTTTAAAATATCTATAAGGCAAATTGTCAATGTTTTGTGATGGATTGTCTGGCTGAAAGTTTTAAATAAAATGACCAATTCCAAACACTTTATAGCTACTCGGCAATTTTTTGGCTTTTTTAGAGTAATTGTTTACCCAAAAAAGCAATGCAAGTATCTAATTTATGTAAATAGTTATCTATTTGTATTTTCAATTCTTCGACATTTTCCGCCCCTACACCCAACGACTTTACAATATTATTAAAATTTTCTTGAGTTGTAAAAATATTTTCCTCATTTTGTTGTAAAACGCCATTTTTTAGCAATAAGTTTTCCTCTTGTTGCATTTTCAACAAGTTGCGGGTAATGCGGTATGCCTCTATCAGTTGTTCCACTTGCCTTTCGAGGGTGCGGAGGCGTTGTAAAAGTGCTTCGGGTGTTTCGTTCATGAATGTTTGAGTATTAACGGTGCGTAAAGCCATGCACCATACATTAATTCTATTTACAAATATACACTTTGGTAGAAATAAATGTAAATTACGCCTCTCAAAATAAGAATTTAGTCATTTTAATCTGTAGTTGCAGTGCTACTCAACTACAATATTTTAGCCTTTAAGAGTGTATGAAAACAACCGAAACGACCATTCAATCTTTATTTTTCCCAAAAACACCCCAACATATTACAGTCCACTTGCCTTCATCTAAGAGTGAAAGCAACAGAGCCTTGTTGATAGATGCCTTGTATGCCCACCAAACAGGCAAACATTTAGCTTTAGACAATATTTCTACGGCAAGAGATACCGTAACGATGCAGAGGTTGTTGGCTTCTAAAGATTTGGAACTAAATGTGATAGATGCAGGAACAACTATGCGTTTCCTTACAGCCTACTGTGCTGTTACAAATAGGGTAGCCGTTTTGACAGGTACAGAAAGAATGTGCGAAAGACCTATTAGTTTGTTGGTAGATGCCCTGCGGACTTTGGGGGCAGACATAGCGTATTTGCAAGCAGACGGTTTTCCGCCCATTCATATCAAAGGTTTTCAAGCTCGTCAGCACGCCGTTACGATACGCGGAGATGTGAGCAGCCAATATATTTCGGCTTTGTTGATGATAGCCCCACTATTGCCCAATGGAATTGCACTTACTTTAACGGGTACGGTGCAATCTCTGCCGTATATCCAGATGACGTTGAATCTATTGCAACACTTTGGTATTCAACACACTTGGCAGGCACAAACTATTATTGTCCCTTCACAAACGTACCAAACAGCCCATTACGCTGTAGAAAGTGATTGGTCGGGGGCAAGTTATTGGTACAGTGTCTTGGCTTTGGGCAAAGACCTTGAAACGGTACATTTGTTTGGGTTAAAAGAAAATTCATTGCAAGGCGACAATGCTATTATAAAAATCATGGAAAACTTCGGTATTCACACGCATTTTGATAGTAAAGGGGCTGTTTTGACCAAAAAACACACAAATAATGCCTTGCCTACGGTCATAGATTTTACGCATTGTCCCGACTTAGCCCAAACTTTGGCGGTGGTTGTAGCTGCCAAAGGCGGTGGAGTGCGGTTAGAAGGTTTACAGAGTTTGCGAATAAAGGAAACAGACCGAATAGCTGCCCTACAAAACGAATTGGCGAAGGTAGGCATACACGCCACAGCCGAAGGAGATGCAGCTTTGTGGATACCACAGCAAGCAATTCAGCCACCTACAGCCCCTATACATACCTACAAAGACCACCGTATGGCTATGGCTTTTGCTCCGTTGGCTTTGTTGTTCCCGATACAGATAGAAGAACCCGAAGTGGTGGTGAAGTCTTATCCGCATTTTTGGGAGGATTTGGGCTTGTTGGGGGTAGGGAAATAGCTTGTAAACCTTGTTTTCAAATGAAAGAAACTAATTGATAATCCATACTTTAATTCCAAACACAGACGTTTAGTATTAAATTATATTAAGTACAAGTAACAAATTAATTGACAATATTGTACCACAGACTTTAGTCTGTAATCTCCTGATAATCAAAATATCACAGACTAAAGTCTGTGGTACATTTATTTTTTCCAATTACTTACTATGTAATCAAATGAATATTATTTTTGATGAAAAAGGCTTTTTAGTTCCGCCTAAGCCTATTCCATTGACATTAGAAGAGTTTAAATCTACATTTGTAGATAATATAAATTCTGTAAAAAGGCATAAATTATATGAGGGTTACTCAGAATATAATAGTATGCTAAAGTCAATCATGGGATTAGATAGTTGGATACACATTGTAATAAAATAACAGCTTTAGTCCAATCAATGCTAAAGTCAATCATGGGATTAGATAGTTGGATACAGTGGATAGATGGTTCTTTTGTTACTCAAAAACAAAACCCTGATGATATAGATTTAACCAATTTTTTAGATGTTGCTACGTTCAGTAAATTTGAAAAACAACTATTTGATTTTCAGGGTAATAAATCAAAGAAAATATATGGAGTAGATGCGTATTTTGTGGCAATTCGTACAGAAGAAATGCCTCAATATGAAGTGTTCACTACTGATAAGGCTTATTGGTATGAACAATTTACCAATCATTTTGACAAAAGACATCAAAAACTATTTCACTTACGTAAAGGTTTTATAGAACTTACTACTTAAAAATCATGCAATACAAAAGTAAACATTACTTAATAGGTCTTTTGGAATCCATAGAAAAGACTTATCAACTTTACCAAATTCATAAAGAGGCTCAACATGAGTTAATGAGTAGCCAATATGAGGAAAGAACTCGCCTACAGGCTTTGGAAATGGTACGAAGTGTTGTATCTTCAAAACGTAATCTATCAGAAGAACAACGGATAGAATTGATACAAATGGTACTCAATAAACTTTTTCCACCTACAAAAAATATTGCAGAACAGGATACTCTCATAGAAAGTGCAGCTCAAAAATTAAAGTTGGTATAAATGCAATCTGATTTAATAAAAAACACCCAAACAAAACCCCTTTCAAGGCTTTTTCCTTAAAAGGGGGTTGAACTATTTAGCAAATTAACTCTTACTTCACCAACTTACTCACAAAAGTTTGCTTGCCATCACTTACCTCCACTATATACGTACCTGCTTGTAAATAGCTGGTTTTGAGTGAAATGCTCACAGTTCTGTCTGTTTTTGGGTATGTTTCTTGTAAAACCACTCTGCCCATGACATCATACACCTTCACTGCCAAGCCGTTGAGTTCATTAGAGGCTATTTGCAAGGTAGTTTTGTCGTCTATGGCGGGGTTCGGGAAAACCGTTAAGCCTTGTTCGTTGGCTGCCAATGGCGTATCAAATAATAGCTCAAAACGGGTAGCATCTACACCTGCGTTAGTTGTGAATTTGTAGGTAGGGTTAAGTACCAAATTTTGTTTTACATTGGCTTTTTTATCCCACAAAATTACGTTTGTACCTACCTCAAAATCTTTCAGTTCTATAGCCCTAAACGTATATTCTCCTGCGGTTTTGGCGTGTAGCGTAACCGCAACAGCTTTTTTCATTGCTTCTTTGGGCAAACCGTTGATAGACACTCGTTTATTGTCTGCGGTGGTCATGCTTACGTCTGGCATTGTGCCTCCGTTGGGTGTGCCTTTGTACGCATCAAAATCACCGTCATAGTTTTCCGTTGCTTTTTCTTTGAAATACACTAAGGCATCATCATAATACTGCGTATTTTGGAAACGCAAATGCAATTTACCCAGCATTTTATCACTACTTTCTGTTTTTTCTTTGCGTAAAAACAAAGGGTGAGTTTGTGTAGCTACAGTAGGTCGCATAGCATTAGTTACTTGTATATTGCCGTTGGTTTTGGCTATGACAAAGAAACCTTGCCCTAAAGCAATGTCTTTGTTCACATTGGCAGGTACGTCTGCTCCCAAACCGCCTACAGTACCGCCTTCTACGGTGCTGCCCACCCCTGCCACATACTTACTCCACGTTACCACATTCAACGAACCTTTGGGAATACGGCGGTAAATAGCTGCTTCTACTACACCACTGTTAGCTGCTTGCACCATGTCCCAGTCTAAAGGCGAAGGGTAGGGATTGCCCACTAAATTCCAACCTGAAAAAGCTGCTGCTCCTGTTTTGGTAACAGGAATATTCAATGTGCCGTTGTTCAAAGTACCTGAAAAAGAGGCTGTTAGTCCTTGTTGTACGTGAACGGCATAGCCTGTGCCTACGCCCATAGTCGTACCTGTTCCCGCAGGACAACGCCAACCGCCTAAACCTGCTCCGTCTGCTCCTCCTTCAAAACCGCCTGTGTTTGTGCCGTTGTCGCTGTTGTTGCCTTCTTTGTAGTAAAAAATATTGGGGAAAGTGGCTAAGTCTGTGTAACTGTAATTGTACCAATAGTAATCTGCATAAACTCTTGGGCTAATTACTGAACTAAATTGCGAAATAATTGAATTGCTAAACGGTGAACTAAAATAATGATAACCTACTCCCGTAAAACCTTGTGGGTGTCCTGTTACGTGGCGTTGGGCAGTAACTGTACCTGTGATACGGCGGTTGGTGGTTGAGCCTGCGGGGTCATTTGCGACCATTGCCGTAGTGCTTGCATCTGAAAGCAAGGTAAAACCACCACTCACCGACAAATTGCCATTGGTCATAACGGTAGCCATTTTTACGTTTACATTGCGTCCACTTTTGGCTACATTACTCGCATTGTCTATTTCCAAATAATAAAAATTCATTTGGTTGCCGTTGTGCGTAATTTGTTGGGCAAAAGTACAATCCGAAGGTTTCATCAAGACTCTACCGCCAAAAGTAGCTGCCAAGTTGTTGAATCTGGCACTGCCACCACTTCGCAAATGTCCTTGTAAGGTTATCAAGGTGCTGGCTTGCATAGTTACGTCATTGTTTACATACAAAGAAAAACCTACGTGGTTAGTCGTTGTCAAATTGGGGGTAGAGGTTACACTTGTGCCTGTGATACCGCCATTGGTGTTGGTAGAAGTTTGGTCGTTTGTACCAATATAGATATTCATTTTGGCAGTAGGAACTACGTTTCCGCATTTATCACTCCAATTTGCCCCTGTGTTCCAATCTGTTGTGCCACCTTTCCAATAATGTGTATATTCATACGCCCCAATATCGGGCAAACAAGTACGGTCAAACACCAAAAAATCTACATTTAAAGCCGTAAAACCATTGTACGTATAAATACCTGTATCAAAGGCATTGTTAATGGTTACGCCTGCAGTATTGTCATACTGCAAACGCAAGTCGTCATCAAGAGTACCTGCGGTATTGTCTGCTCCGTCATCATCATAAAACTTAGGGTCTTTATTAATCAAAACGCCTGTATCTTGGCAAGCTCCCGAACAAGAACCTTCGGCTGCGTTGATGATAGAATACGCATATTTAAAATTAGGCGAATTGACTATTAAAAAATTATTACCGTTGCTGGCTGCATTGGCGGTATTGTTCCAAAAAATATTGTTGTAAACCGTAAAAGATGTATTGGTGTTATTGCTAAGGAACAATGCTCCTCCGCCTCTGTTGGCGTTGGTAGCTGCCGAAGTATTGCGACTAAACGTATTATTGACAATGACAGGGGCATTTTGGGTGGCTGTAAGCCCTTGAATGGTGATAGCACCACCGTTACCGTTATTGCCTGTACCTGTAGCCTTGTTGCCACTAAATACATTGTTCATAATGGTACTTTGGGCTGTTCCGTTGGCATCAGAACTTACGCCACTAATAAAAATAGCACCGCCACCTTGCGAAGTAGCTGTATTGCCCATAAATTTATTAGACTGAATATAGGTAACAATACTTGTAGCCCCTATGTTACAACCAATAGCACCGCCATTGAGAGCTGTATTTGTCAAAAATATGTTGCCGTCTATTATATAACCCGTATTGCCATTGTTAGAAAGGCTCATTGCTCCACCTGTCAAACTTACTGTATTACTTTCAAAACGGTTATTGAGCAACGAATATACACAACTTGCGGGGTTAGTCATTTTCACAGACAAAGCACCCCCCGAAGAAGCTCTATTTTGTGTCAAAGTACAGCCTGTCATATTCAAACTGTCTGCTTGCACCATGATACCGCCACCATCTGCCGTATTGCTTCGGTTTTGCGTAACGATACAGTCTTGTAACCACAAACGGCTGTTTGTGCCTGATTCGTGGGCTATGCCTGCCCCATCACTACTCGAAAAATTGCAACTAATCGTACAATCTCGTATGCGTACTTGTCCTGCTCCATTGGCTACCCAAACACCTGCACCTTTGTTGTTAGGGGCTGCGGCGTTGGCTGCTCCGCCAGAAATTGTAAAGTGGCGAATATATACGCCTGTGGTGGCAGAGGCAGGGATTCTGATGACATGATAACTGTTATCACCAAAAGAGGCAGCACTACCACCCGAAGACATTGTAGCACAGTTGTCATTATTGTTCAAATCTCCACTCAAAATGGTAGGGTTGGCAGTACCATTGGCAGAGCCAAAAGTAGGATTGCCTGTGTCTGCATAACCGCCTATGAATACAATTTTGTCTTTGAGGACAAAGCTAAGATTTCTATTTGTCCCCAACGTATCGGGCTTGTAAGTGCCTTTGGCTACCAAAATGGTGTCGCCTACGGCTGCTAAGGCTAAGGCTTTTTGAATAGACGTGGCATTTGCCCAACTCAATCCATCATTGGCAGTTAAACCTGTTACTCTTACGTAGTAAATCGTAGCGTAAGTGTGTTGCCAAGCACACAGTAAAAAGATAAAAAACAAGAGTTTTCGCATAGGTGCTGATTGTTATAGGTGATTGTCTGTATTTTGTTGTTTATTTTTATCATACAATTTTTTGATGCCATAACCAATGCCCGCAGCTACCAAGTAGCCAAGTCCGCCATCTATCGGCACATTTTCAGATGGTGGAGGCGGTGGTGGTGGCGTAGGGTCTGCCCACGCAACAAAGGCAAAAAGGAGGAAACACATCACAAAGCTGCTGAATGATGAGAGAGATACTTGCATAACTATAATGATTAATAGATAAAAAACAATACGAAAGTAGGTAAGGAATTGTTGTGTATAAAATACACTAAGAATATGTAAGATTGATTAAAATTACTCGAATATACTGCCAAAATATCACTATTGCACTATGCTACAGAAAAAAACCTATAAATAAGTATTTACAATTTATTTTTCGTATTATTGCAATAAAAAAATAACTATGGACAGCCATTACCCTATTTCTATACCCAAAATACGAGAGAAAGTAGCCAAAAAAAGAAACCAATATGCTAATAAAACCTTGTCTGTTTTTGATGAAAATCTCAATGTCAAAGAAATTACTAATGAATTTAGTGAAACATTGGTAAGAGTAGATGGGGAAATTCCTGTAGATTTACCTGTAGAGAAAGGACAAAGGTTTCTATTTATTAGTTATGACCAAAGCCGTTTTTCGCATGGAATTCACAAATACCCTGCAAAGTTTTTCCCTGAATTACCTCGTTGGTTAATAAAAAAATATTCCAAAGAAGGAGATTTTATTTTAGAGCCTTTTATGGGAAGTGCCACCACGAATATAGAATGTTTATTGCATAACCGCCATTCGGTAGGTGTAGATGTCGACCCTTTTGCTAAGTTATTGGCAAAGGTAAAAACAACACCATTAGACAAAACAGAATTAGAAGTAAATAATGCTATTCTTTTAGAGAAAATCACGCATTTTCAACCTTCATTGATTACTGAAGAAGATTTACCTCTGTTTCCTTATCGAGATAATTGGTTTCAAAAAGATATTTTATTAGAACTTACCTATATTAAAAAACAAATTTATGCCCTTACTATTAGCCAAAATTTAAAAGATTTTTATAGAATTTGTTTATCTTCTATTATTCGTGCTGTATCTAACGCAGATGATAATTGCACAAGAACTGTAGTGCGTAAAAAATTGAATAAAAAAATTGAACCAGCTTTTGCTCTTACAAAATTTGTAGAAAACCTTTTAGTGTTTTCAAATAGAATAGAAGATTTAGCAGCTTGTTTAACTTCCGCCAAATTTATAATTTCGCCTAACAGTGATGCACGTCATATTCAATATAATGATAATACGTTTGATTTAGCAGTAACTTCACCCCCTTATTGTAATGCCGTCGATTACCCTCGTACACACCAATTAGAATTATATTGGTTAGATTTAGCAAATGGTTCATTAGCTGACCTAAAAAAGCATCACGTTGGTACAGAAACAGTTAGCTCGGTAGATTACAAAAACTTACATTTGATAGGTGAGGAGTTGGCTGACACAATCATCAAACGGATTTATGAAATGGACAATCGGAGGGCATATATTTGCTATAAATATTTGGCAGATATGAAAAAGAATATGCAGGAAGTACACAGAACCCTAAAAAAAGGAGGGAGGTATGTAATTGTAGTAGGTAATAATACGATTAGGGGAGAAATTTTTGAAAGTTGGCAGTACTTAATGAATATAGCTGAACAAATAGGATATGAAATAGAAACTTATTTTGGTTCAGAAATCATCAAACATTTTATTAAAGTACCAAGAGAGGAACGAATAGATGTTGATTGGGTTATCGTATTAAAAAAATAAATAAAATGGCAAAAAGAACACCCGAAGAAGGCAAAGAACAGTCTGTTAGAGGCTTTGCCTATCAACATATTATTGTAGGGATATTAATGAAAAAATACGGTAATGTGTCTTTAGTAGATTTACCTCATTCTAAATTCGATATTATTCTTGCATTACCACAACCTAACCAAGCTGAAAACCTTATTCGAGTGCAAGTAAAAACTACTATTCAGAACTATGCTAAATTTGAGGCGGGAGGCAGAGGAGGCGTGGATAGAACCTATAAATCGGATAGTAAACAGTATATTTACACAACTAAAGATGCAGATATTGTGATTAGTTGTCAAATAGATGATGCTAAAGATAACTTTTTGTTATATTTTATTCCAACTATATTGATAGAAAAATGGGCTGCTAAAACTAAAAGTTTTTCCTTGATAGCACCTCTTTGTAACAACTACGAAATGTTAGAAAATTGTAAAGACCAAGAATGGGTATTGAATAAAGCTAAAGAATACGGTTTAATATAGCTTTTTAGCCGCATACAAAGAAAAATTATTTTTTATAGCACGGATTAACACACAATTTTAGTTGTATGCTAAAAATTTACTATAAAAAATAATTTTTTATCTACTTTCTAAAAACCTTACATTCTCTCTGGCATCTCTATCCCCAACAAATTAGCTGCGGTTTTCAGTGTACGCACCGTAACGGCAGACAGGGCAATCCGAAAGGCTTTTTGGGCTGCATTGCTCGCATCAAAAATAGGGTGGAAATGGTAAAATTTACCATAAGCCCTTGCTATTTCGTAGGCATAGCTGGCTATCAAGGCTGGAGAATACTCGTCTGCTGCCGATTGTATTTTTTGAGGAAATGCCGTCAATAATTGTATTAACTCTTTTTCCTCTGGGTTTACGTCTGAAAAATCTTTGAAGGCTGCTACTGCGTGAGTTTCTGACAAGGCAGTTGCTCTCCGTAAAATAGCTGCCAAACGTGCATGGGTATATTGTATGTACGTAGCCGTATCTCCTTGTAAATCAAGACTTTCTTCGGGATTGAACAGCATAGTTTTGCGAGGGTCGACTTTCAATAAGAAATATTTGATAGCCCCTGTTCCCAAAGTATGGTACAAATTTTCTTTTTCGGTTTCGGGCAATTCTTGTACTTTTCCTAACTCTGCCGTTTTTTCTTTTGCCAAATTGATAAGTTCAGCTACTAAATCATCTGCATCTACCACCGTTCCCTCTCTCGACTTCATTTTGCCTGTTGGCAATTCTACCATGCCATACGACAAATGATACATACCGTCTGCATACGGTCTGCCCAATCTCTGCATAATCAGTTTGAGGACTTTCATGTGGTAATCTTGCTCATTACCAATGACATAGATAGATTTTTCCATGCCAAAATCTTTGTACTTCAAATCGGCAGTGCCTATGTCTTGCGTAATATAAACAGAAGTACCATTTCCACGCAACACTAACTTATGGTCAAGTCCTTCGGCAGTGAGGTCTATCCACACAGATTTGTCGGGTTTTTGATAAAAAACACCTTTCTGCAAACCTTCTTCTATCACATCTTTGCCCAACAAATAGGTATCTGATTCATAATAAAACTTGTCGAAACTTACGCCAATGGCTTTGTAGGTGGCATTAAAACCTTCATACACCCAATCATTCATTTGTTTCCAAAGTCCTACGGTAGCTTTGTCGCCTTTTTCCCACTGTTCCAACATGGTTTGGGCTTCGGCAATCAAAGCCGTTTGCATTTTTGCATTTTCTTTGAATTTCAACAAAGCCTCGTCATCAACAATAGAGTTTTCAGCTTTAAATTTCGCCACCAATACCTCTACTTGCTTCTTATTTTCTTGCTCAAAAAGTACGTAATATTTACCTATCAAATGGTCGCCTTTGAGGTTGGCACTTTGAGGGGTTTCGCCATTTCCCCATTTTTGGTAGGCTAACATCGACTTACAAATGTGTATGCCTCTGTCGTTTACCAAATTCGCCTTGATGACCTCATAGCCATTTGCAGCCAAAATATTTGACACCGCAAAACCCAAAAAGTTATTACGCAAGTGTCCCAAGTGCAAAGGTTTGTTAGTATTGGGTGAAGAATACTCGACCATTACTTTTTTGCCGTTGGGGGCTTTTTTGCCAAAATTTTCATTGGCTAACATTTCTGCCAAGACTTGCACCCAAGTAGCCGAGTGAATGACCAAGTTCAAAAAGCCTTTTACTACGCTATATTTGGCTACTACGCCTGTTTTTTCTACCAAAAAATCGCCAATGATTTTAGCCGTTTCTTCGGGGTTCTTTTTCGTAAGTTTGACAAACGGAAAGACCACAAACGTAACATCTCCTTCGTATTCGGTTTTGTTAGGAGTCAATTTGATGGTGTCCGCAGCTATATTTTGCCCAAAAACTTGCTCAAAACACAAGCTAATCTGTTGGGCAATAAGGGTTTCAATATTCATTATCGTTAGTTTTTTTGACAAAGGTATGAAAAAAATCTTAGTGGTGTGTTTTTGAGTGTGTGCTATTTGACAGTTGTACTTTTTGTGCGTTGGCAATGGTCGCAGACCTTGACAACCGCATAAAAAACAGGTACGATTGTCAAGGTCTGCGACCATTGCCAACGTACCTAAATAATCACAAACTATTTTTTAGCTAACTTCCTCCTGAAAAACAATCCCCATACTTGCCAATTCTTCTAAAATAGGTTCGTAAAGCATTGGCATAATTGGCACATGCACACCTGATAAACCGTCCAATTTGCCTTCCAAGTACAATTTTGCTCCCATAGCTAAGGGCAAACCTACTGTTTTTGCCATTGCCGTAGAGTGAATGTTGTCGCCTTTTACGACCAAAGAAGAATATAATTCGTGTTTTTTACCCTTCAATTCGTATTCAAAAATATGTTGCATCACAATCATGTCTTTGTCCTCTTGCCCCAACTCCCATTTTTGTTCTAAAACGTGCTGTAAAATTTGGGCAGGAGAGGCATTTTGCAACGGAATAGGCGTATTAGTTAATAAACCTAACCAAACAATTTTATCAAAAATAGCCTTTTTGTCGTTTCCAATCACATTTTTGAGTCTTTCTTCTACACTTAAACTGTTGTTGGCAGGCAAATACGCATCTATAAACTGTCTGTAAGTCATTTGTTGGCTGTTTTCCAATTTATAGCTGTCGTCTGTAATGCCCAACTGCACAAAAACATTCCAAGCCTCACAAAAACCTTCTTTGCGGAGTGTACCACGTAGCATAGTTGGGATATTTTCTAAACCGTACACTTCTCTGTAGCTCAAAGAATCTCTGTTAGGATAGCCGTCAAAATTGCCATAACCTTTTACGCTAATTGTTTGAATATCAGTGAATAAACGGTGATAAGGCACGTATTTATAGTCATTGTTTACAATGTATTTGGCTATGCCTTGTCCCGCCAAAACTACATTGCGAGGATTCCAAGTAAACTTATAGTTCCAAGGATTATTGTCATATTCGGGGGCTACTAAACCACCTGTATAAGATTTAAAAGAGGTAATAGTTGCTCCTTGTTGTTGTAAATGGTGAATGATTTTCATGGCAGACAAATGGTCTATCCCAGGGTCTAAACCCAATTCATTCATCAATAACAAATCTTTGCTGCGTGCTTCTGCATCTAAAGACTTGATTTCGGCAGAAACGTAAGAGGCGGTAAACAAACTTTTGTTCCACTTCAAACAGGCTTTGGCAGCATGAATATGTAAGGCTGGTGGCAATAACGACACCACTAAGTCCGATTCACTCACATATTTGTTACAAATAGCGGGGTTTTGTGCATCAAACTCAACAGCACTTGCACAATGCGTATAACCTGCTATTCTCTCTTGGGCTGCTTGTTGGTTAAAGTCGCCTACTACAATATGGTGTTGGTGTGTGTTTGCGTATTGTAGTAAATATTGGATAAGATTATAGGAAGATTTACCTGCTCCTAAAATTAAAATTTTTTTCATTTATTTTATATAAATTGTTATCTTTTCTACTTGATAAAAACCTTATAGGTTTGAACTATTAAAAAAATCCCTACTTGTAAAGATTTTCAAGTAGGGACATAATGATTATTTTAGAGTTTTACTACCCAGTTTTTAGTATCTACTTTTTTGCCTCTCCGCAAATCTTCTAATTCTGTTAAGATTTTAGGGGCAAAAGTTCTGTTTTCTATTTCTGGGAGGCGGTACACTTGTTCTTTGTAACCAATCTCAATGATATTGGCAATAGTAGCTGCTGTACCTGTACCAAAAGCCTCTTGCAATTTGCCGTTTTGGGCAGCTTCAATCAATTCTTCTATAGCTATTCGTCTTTCTTCTACCTTCATGCCCCAATCTCTGGCTACTTCCAAGACACTTTTACGCGTAATACCGTCCAAAATTGTACCACCTGTAGGGGCAGTAACTAACACATTGTCAATGACAAACATTACGTTCATAGTGCCAGATTCTTCTATAAAACGGTGTTCTTTGGCATCTGTCCATAGTAATTGTTGGAAACCTTGTTTGTAAGCTAACTGCGTAGGGTGCAAAGAACCTGCATAGTTGCCCGCACATTTGGCAGTGCCTGTGCCACCACTTGAGGCTCTGGTGTATTGGTCTTCTACTTTTACTCGTACAGGTGTGCTGTAGTATTTGCCTACAGGCGAAGTAAATATCATAAATTTATAGGTGTCCGAAGGTCTTACGCCAATCAACTCGTCTGTAGCAAACATGAAAGGGCGAATGTATAAAGAACTACCTTCTTGCGTTGGCACCCATGCTCTATCCAATTTTAATAGCTCAAACAAACCACTAATAAAAATTTCTTCGGGAACGGCAGGCATACACATACGATACGCCGAAGCATTAAATCTTTGGAAGTTTTCATCTGGGCGAAACACAAAAACATCATTAGCTTGTTCATTCTTATACGCCTTAAGACCTTCAAATATTGCCTGTCCGTAGTGCAAAGTCGCATTAGA
This sequence comes from Cytophagales bacterium, assembly GCA_947457925.1. Lineage (GTDB taxonomy): Bacteria > Bacteroidota > Bacteroidia > Cytophagales > Thermoflexibacteraceae > JAAFKA01. Next base: position 22,188 of record CANGYA010000066.1, read on the forward strand.
CGGAGCTATAAAAAGTTTTTCGTAAGGCTCTATTGAAA